>CAZKUN010000258.1:0-12648 GCA_964555935.1 uncultured Armatimonadia bacterium
CTTCGAGTGGTGGCATTACTCCTACGGCGATTCCGGCTGGGCCTACCGCAAGAAACGCAAAACCTGCTTCTACAGCGCGCCCGAACCACCACCCGAGTACGAAATGCCCCCCTACGAACTCGAATAGCGCCTGCCGCCATCAGTGACTCTCCATCGCCTCCAACTCCTCCGCAATCATCTCCGGACTCGCCCCTTCATCCAGCCGCAGGTGGATCAGCACCCTCCGAAGCGCGGGCGTGGACGCCCTCAACTCGCCATCGTCTAGCACGTCCGGCCCACGATACCCTTCATCAATCAGCTCCCATCCGGCCCAGCGTGGCTCGCCCGTGCCGTAATACTCTCCGAATGCAATGAAGCCCGCAGCCACGTCCAGCACCCTCGGCGCAACGTGACAGTAATCGAAGTCGGTGATGAAGAGCGGGCGGAAGCCGAGAACCCACGTCTTGCGGACAAAGATCATGTTCCCCGGGAAGAAGCTCCCATGAATCATGTGCGTCGGCAGGTTCGCTTCGCTCAACGATTTCGCCGATTCGACCAGAACGCGCCTCACGCGCTCCAGCGGCTCGAACATCTCTGGCGCGGGGACATACGTCACCATCTGCCTCCGAATCGCATCCAGCTTCGCCAAGTCGCCGTCAGGGGTGAGCCAATCTCGCCGCATGCCCGGCGTCGGCGAACGAAACGACTCCGCCGCTCGGTGAACTTCAGACAGCAGCATTCCTGCTCGCATCACCTGCGAGCCATCGCCAGGCCCCATCGGCTCGCCCGCAATGTGCTCATAGACCTCAACCGCTCTCGGCCCTTCCCTCACGCATCCCCCTCCATCGCTCGTGCGAATCAGCCTCGGCACGCTCACCTTCGCCTTCACGAGGTGATCGACGAAGGCGTGGCGCGCCTCCAGCGCCGGCATCGCGCTCAGCCTCGGCGTCAGTAGCTTCACGAAGTACTTCCCATCACCAGTCGTCACCACATGCGGAGCATTCTCATGCTCGCCGTCGACGGGCACGATGCTCTCAATCGCGCCGAGGTCGTATCGCGCGAGGGCTGATTCTATCGCTGCAATCGCTGTCGTTTCCATGGTTGGTATCACTCCGGTTCCTTCGGCCCGAGCAGGAACCTGCCCACCCGCGCGGAAAGCCTCGGAGGGACGGCGTGTGACTTGGCGCACTGGCGAAGTCCGCCGGGCGCGAGAGCCGTCTTCTCAGGTAGGATGGTGAAACGATGCCGACTTTCCGTTACGAGGCCCGCGAGCGCGACGGCAACCCGATCGATGGCACGATCGAGGCCAAGAACCGTGGCCACGCGCTGGTGCTTCTGCGCGAGCACGATCTGATGGTCGATCTGCTTGTCGACGCGCGCGAGCACGCGAAGCAACAAGCCAAGGGTGTCCCTAGCGCGGGGGGACAGGGGCCTCTCTATCCCCTGCGTCCGATCAGCCCGCAGCAACTCGCGTTCTTCTTCGACCAACTCGCGCGCCTGTTCCACGCCGGCGTAACGCCTCACGATGCCTTCACCTCGGTCCAGGAGCACCTCAGCGGGCGGCTCAAGCGCGCCGCGCGCGAGTCAGCCGACGCCCTCGCGCAGGGCCGGAAGATGACCGACCAGCTCGCCCGTTACCCTCGCTTCTTCCCGCCTCACATCATCGCCATATTGCGCGCGGGCGAACTCTCCGGCGCCCTCCCGGAGGCCTGCCAGGAGATCGTCCACCAGTGCGAGACCGACGCGAAGATCCGCAAGCGCGTCGCGATCATGAAGATCTACATCGGCATCCACATTCTCTTCTGCATACTCGTGCCGCCGTTCCCCGGGGCATTGGCGCGGGCGCTCCCCGAGCAGATGAACCAGGCGCTGGGCACCAACCTCGACCCAGAGGCCGAGGGATTCTCCGTGATCCCCGACAAGGCGGGCATCATGACCGCCCTCCGGCCGGGACTCAGGGAGTACTGGCGCACGGTCAAGCACGACATCCTGCCGTGGCTGGTGGGGATATGCGCGGCGCTGGTCGTCCTGAAGATCGTCATCAACCTGCCGGCCCTCACCGGCACGCGCGACTGGCTGGCGCTGAGCGTCCCGGTGTGGAACGCGGGGATGCGAAAAGCCGCCACCGCGCGCTTCACCAAAGCCTTCGAACTCATGCAGCGCGCGGCCTTGCCATTGGGGAGCAGCCTTCGCGAGGCGGCGGGAGCCACGGGGAACACCATCGTCGCCCAGCGAGTCGCCGCGCCGGCGGCGTCGCTGGACCAAGGCGGCAAGGTCACCGACGCGCTGAAGGCCGCCTCCATCTTCAGCCCGTCCGAGGTCAGCCTACTCGCCACTGCCGAGGAGACGGGCACGCTCGACAGCGCCCTCACTCAACTCACCGAGAAGACCCGCGCCGCCCGCGAGGATTTCCTGAAGATGGGCCTGGCAGGCGGGTGCATGGGCAGCACGGTCGTCACCGCCGTCGCGGTGCTCATCGCCGCCATCGCCGGACACCGCGGCATCGCCCAGATGTACGAGGAGTTCTACAAGTGGATGATGGAGGGCGTGTAGCATCCTCAACCGCTAAGCGCCAGCTTCCTGCCGTCCCGACTCGACCACGCGAAAAACTGGGACAGTTATCCATTTTCCCTGCCGTTGGGAAACATGGTAACTGTCCCTGAGTTTTCGCCCTATCATCCAGCACCGCCGCCCTACCCATTCACCAGCGGCTCCAGCGTATCGTAGTAAACCCTCGCCTGATCCTCCGGCGTCGGACCTCCCTGCAGCGATCCCGGCATCACGGTGACTGGCCCGTCGAATCCGATCTCGCGCAATCCCTCAAACACGCTCAGTAAGTCCGGCGACCCCGGCGCTCCTGGCAGACACGCGCCCCACTTCTTGCCGTGGATACCTATCTCCCCACCGTAGCAGTCGGCCGTGTCGAAGGGCTTGTACGCCTGCACGGACACCGCCGTGATGTGATCGCCGAGGGTCTTCACCGCCTCCGCGCCGTGCTCCGGCTGCGAGGCCATGACCAGATGGCTCGCCTCAAACGCAATGCCGTAGTTCGGATGGTTGATCGCCTTCATCCCCGCCACGCAATCGGGCACGATCTCAAACGCAGTCCCGTTGTGGATCTGGGTGATGATCTTCACGCCACGCTCGGCTGCGGTGTCGGCAACTTCGCGGTACTGTGGCACGTGGTCCAGCGTCGCCCCGCCACACCGCACCGCGTAGCTCCCGATCGTCGCGGCGATGTCAATGACGCGCTTGAACGATGCCACCGACGCCTCGTCTCCCGGCTCATCGCCCGTGATGAAGCTGCACCGAATCCCGTGCTGCTTCAGCAGGCCCGCGATGCGCCCAGCCTCCTCGTCCGTCGTCTCGGGACTCGCATGGCCACGCCGCAACTCAACGCCCTTGTAGCCCACGCTCGCCGCGAACTCGATGAACTCATCAACCGTCTTGCTGATACCCCCGGCTGCCTCAAACTGCCGACCCGACAGACATAGCCACATGATGGCGTAGCTCCTTTCAAAGCGCGTCGCCCAGCCGTTCCCACATACCTCGCCCAACACCTCCAACGCAGTAGCGGCGAGCCCCTCTCGGAGCCCGCCGCGTTCGGTGCCTTCTTGGACCGCGAGCTTCCAGCTCGCATCGGCGTTCGCCTACAACCCAATACTCTTCAGATACTCAAAGCTCTGCGTGACGCTGTCCTTCGGCTCGAGTTCCGTCTTGTCTTGCTCGCATACGATCCAGTCCGCCCCAACCTCAAGCGCCGCTTCCTTCGATGCCACGAGATCGACCGTGCCCTGGCCTAGCTCGATGAAGACGCCCGGCTCGCCGTCCTTGAAGTGGAAGTACCCGCCCCGGTTCGCGTAGCGCCGCACAAACTCGGCCGGGCACTCGCCGCCGACAGTGACCCAGTACACATCCGTGCACAGCTTCACGAGGTCCGGGTCCGTCAACTCGCACAGCCGGTGAATCCCCTTCACTCCGTCGAACTCCTCGAACTCCCAGTTGTGATTGTGATAGCAGAAGGTCACTCCGGCCTTCTTGCACTGGGCGCCGATGAGGTTGAATGTATCGGCCGTCGTTTCGTAAGGCGCGATGCCCTCGCCGGGCGCGACGCCGGAGCAGATCAAGTGCTTCGAATCGCACTCGCGCAAGCCCTCGCAGTACTTCGCGACCGCGCCGAGGTCTGACAGCGGGCCGTATCCTGAGTGCATCCCACACAGCGCCAGGCCCGTCTCCGCCAGAGCCTTGTTCAGCCCCGCCGGGCCGGGATCATCGAACATGTTCACTCCGCCCTCAAAGCCCGCGTAGCCGGCCTCGGCGACCTCTTTGAGAACCCCCATGAGATCATCGCCCTGTCTCCCGCCGTATACGATCAACTGCAAACCGAGTCGAGGCTGTGCCATCCCACTTCTCCTTGTAGCACATCAGTGTGATGCATCCGGGGGGTGATTCGCCGTCCGGTCGATGGGTCCCTTGCCGAGAGGGAATAACAGCAGGCCGGCAGGCGCGACAAGGGCCGGGGATAGCTTCCCCCGGCCCTGTTCGTGTCGTTCTTCGCCGTCTTCGCGTCTTCCCGCTTTCGTTCCGTGTCGGCCCGCCTGTCTACCTCGCGCTGCGGATCGCCCGGTAGACATCGCCGTCGTACTGCGCGTGGCGGTCCATCGCGGTCGTGCGGAACGTGCGAATGGCATCCGTCATCTGACTGTTCATCAGCCCTGGATTGGCCGAGAGACCGGTCGCGGCCTGAAGCCCGGCATCACACGCAGCCGCGTAGCGCGCAATGTCTTGCAGGTAGAGCGTCCGCGCGTTGGCAATGTCGCCATCCGCGCCAGGCAGAGCCGCGGTGGTCGGCGTCGGCGTCAGCGTCGTGCCGAACTGCGGGATGACCGGCTGGATCGTCGGTGTTGGCGTCGTGCCGCCCCCCGGCAGCGGCTGCGGGGTCGTCGTCGATGTAGTCGGGAGCGGTGTCGGGCGCTGACTGGAATCGCCCAGGACGTGGACGCCCTGAGGGCCCTGGACCAGCGTCTGGCCCGGCTGCAGCGTCGTCGGGCCCGGAGCCGGCGCCACGAGCGCGGGCGTGCGGCCCCACGTGGGTTCGGTCGTCGCGAAGGTGGTGACCTTACCCGAGCCGTCGATCACCGGCCATTTGTAGATCGCGGCGGTCGACGACGGATCCGTGATCGGGATGGTCGGAATGGTCGTTGGGTAGGTCGGGTAGCCGCCGACCACTTGGTAACCAGTGGGGAGATTCGGATACGTCGGCAGCGTGCTCAAGCCGGTTCCCGTCCGGATCCCAGTATCGCCAAGAACTGCGACACTCGGGAGCGTGGGCCCCGATCCAATCGCCGTGCCCGGATACGTGACGGGGGTGCCGACTGCGGAGCCCGGATACGTAACGGGCGTCCCGACCGCAGAGCCAGGATACGTAACCGGCGTCCCGACTGCGGAGCCAGGATGCGTGACGCCTGTGCCCGTGCTGGTCCAGGCATACCCGCCGCCACCCGTGTAGGCCGTCGACCCGGTCGTGCCTTGCGCGTAGTTATAGAGCCAGAGAGCGTCGCCAACCGACAGCTTCGTCTTCGGTAACGCCACCTTCACCATCTCGCCCTTGGCGTTCCGGAGCGGCGACGTCATATACCCGATGATATACGTTTCGCCCGCCTCATCGCGAATGGCGCCGGCGGGAACGATCCACGTCTCCTGCCCGTAACCGTACCCGGACGACCAACTCGTCGTGCCGCCCGTGGTGGCACCGACAGTCGTGGGCTGCGCCATGTGGGACCCATACGCAAAGGCCGTGCCGTCGGGTGCCTGGGCCACGCCGATCGAAACGAGAGAGACCGGGCGCCGCTTGCCTGTGGATAGCGATGTGATCGTCGCCGGTTTGCGGTAGTTCTGGTCGCCGAGAACCGCGACCCCGGGGCCACCCGTGACGGGCGTGACGGGAGGCTGCGGCGTGGGCGGCGGCTGGTTGGCCACCGCGTTGTTGAGCGTCGTCTGCGCGCTCTGCACGGCCGCGACCGCGCCGTTGAGATCGGCCTGGGTCGCGTTCACCAGATCCTGCTGTCCCTGCGTGTAGATCTGGCTCCAGCGGTTCGATCGAGAGGCCTGCGCGTGAGTGATCGCGTTCTGATACGCGCCGACCGCGACGCCGAGGGCGTTGTAGTAGTCCCCCGTCGCGACGTTCGCCGCGCCGGGCGACGCGTTCTGGTGGGCCCCCGCCAGCGCGACGTCAGCGGTCAACTGGCGTTGTGCGATCAGGATCTCCAGCAGTTCCATGTCCGCGGCGACGCGCAGAAGCGCGCTCATCGCGGTCGCCCGCCCATCCCGCTCGGCCAAAGCCGAGTCGGATGACCTGATCAAGTCCGTCACTAACTGCGCGGTGATCTTCGTCTGCGTCGATGGGACCGTTTGACCGATCGCAACCGACGCGACCAGCGCGGTCAGTAGGACGGTAGTGAGAAGCGTTCGTGTCATGACTTTCACCTCACCGCGAGTTGCTGCGCCTTTGTAGCAGTTAAGTCTACCCGCGCCTGGCGGGGTCCGCAACGGGCTGGACGCAATTGTTGCAGAAACTTGCCATCGCGGAGACACTGCCCTAGCAAGACTGCGGGCCTCAAGTATATAGTCAAACACCATCTCGCGCTCAACCGTCTCGCGTTCCGCGCTCCAGCCCTGCCTCGGAGGCCCGACGGAACCTGCGGACCGCCCCCAACGTCCCACACATATGATGATGTGACGAGCGCAACCTTGCCGATGGGGGTCCCGTGGCCTATACTCGGGGCCGCCTTTGTTGCGTCTCGCGCCTGGGGGCAGATCCTGGGGGCGGGCAGCCCCACCGCCTGCCTGCCATTTCGCAGAAGCGAGGAGATATCAATGTCGCGTGCACTCCTGGTCGTGATCCTGACGGCTGCAGTACTCTCAACATGCGCCACATTCGCCGCTGCCGCCCCGGCGGCGCCGAGTTCGATCGCCGCCGTTCCCAGCCCCGGCACGAACGGCACGGCGATGGATATCACGGTCGGAGCATCGCCCGACGACACTGCCGGCGGTACGGTGGTGAGCTACCGCGTCTACAGAAAGCTCCAATCGGGCGGCCCGGACGGCCTCATCAAGACGATCACGGCGAGCGCCCTCCCAAGCTACTCGTTCACCGACAACAGCGCGGCCCTCGACGAGCTATACACCTACTCCGCCGAGGCCTTCGATGGCGCCGACGCGTCCACGCGAGTGACCGTCAGCGTTCAGTCCGTCGATGCGGACCCACCCAAGACCCCGCGCATCGTCGCGAAGGACAAGCCGAACGATCAGGGCGGCGTTGTGGAGATCACGATCACCGCTTCCCCGGACGATGGCAGCGCAGCCGACGATGTTATCCGCTACGATGTCGAGCGCAGATTGCCTGGTCAATCCTGGGCTTTCTGGATGAGCGTCACCGCCGACAACAGCGCCCAGTACAAGATCGAAGACACCGGCCGCCAGAACAACAAGCTCCACCGGTACGGCGTCAAAGCGTGGGACGGCAAGCACTTCTCCAATACCGTCCGCAACCCCGTTATCCCCAAGGACAACCTCGCCCCGGCGCCGGCCCGAAACGCCATGCTCTTCGATATCGATGACGATAATGGCCAGAGCCTGATGTTGCGTTTCGACCGTTCTCTCGACGACGGTACGGGCTCAGACGATGTCAAAGACTACCGCGTCGCCCGCCAGGAAGCAGGCGTCCCATTCCGCGAGTTGCTCCGAATTCAGGCCACGGGCCAGGACACCTACGAGTACACCAACCACCAGCACACGCCCGGCGTGAGGTACGTCTACCGCATCTGGGCATCCGACGGGCCGAACCAGTCGGGGTTCATCTCCGCGAACAATACGCCCGTCGACGATCGCAATCCCGCCCGTCCCAACAACCTCGTCGTCGCCGATCACCCCAACGATGAGGGTGGCGTGCTCGACCTCACGTGGGAGCCTGCTCGCGACGATGGAGGCGGCGCCGACGACGTCATCGAGTACCGAATCTACCGCCAGCCGATTCGACTCGGCGGCTTCACGCTCATCGACAAGATCCCGGCTACGAAAGCCGCGAACTACGCCTACACCGACTCGGGTCTCACCAACGGTCAGCCTTACCGATACCGCGTCAAGTCGTACGACGGACGCAACACCTCCAAGCCGGCGGTGGCAGCCAGCAAGCCAATCGATAACATCGCGCCCGGCGCGCCGAGCAACGTTGTGGTCGCCGACGTGCCTAACGATGACGGCGGCTCGGTGACCGTAGCCTTCGACAAGTCCGCGCAAGACAGCACCGCGGCCGGCGCGAACGATGTCATCAACTACAACGTGCGGAGAAAGAAATCCGGCTCGCCGTGGGAGTTCGTCCGGGACGTCCCAGCGACCGATTCATCGACATATAACTTCACCGATACAGACCTGACAAGCGGCAAGACCTACACTTACAACGTCCGCGCCTTCGACGGCAGCAACTACTCCGCCGCGGCCACCGGCACCGGCAAGGCCATCGACGACACGCCGCCCGCGCCGCCCACCCAGTTCGCCGTCGTTGTTGCTCCGAACGCGAGGGGTGCGGCTGACATCACGTTCCTGGCATCGGCCGACGACACGGCCTCCCACCCCGAGGTCACCCGCTACGACATCTTCCGCCGTCGTGGCACGAATGCCTGGGGAACGAAGGCCTCCATCAAGGTCACCGCCCGCGGCGCAATCAGCTATACCGTGCGCAACACGAACCTGAGGGTCGGGTCGCAATACACCTACAAAGCCCGCGCCGTCGCCGATACCGGCGTCTCCGACTTCACAGCCGACGCCTCTATCACCGCCGACGACACCCGCAAGCCGCTGGCTCCGCGTAACCTCGCGGCCGGCGACCGACCTGATGACGGCGGCCAGGCCGTCATTGTCAACTGGGACCGCTCCCTGGATGACGGGACGGGCGTCGATATCGTCAACTCCTACTTCATCTATCGCAAGCTCACGTCCGTCTTCGACACGCCGACCGTGAAGGCCGGGACCGTCTCGGCCACCGGCGCCGCGAGCTACGAGTTTACCGACGACGACGCGACTCTCACCAACCTCAGGTCATACACCTACTGGGCCGTCGCGGTCACCGCGGCGAACGTCGAGTCCGATCCGTCGAACCTGGACAATGCCGTGCCGCAGAACAACATACTCCTCAAGGCGCCGACGAACCTGATTGCCCGGGACAAGACCGGCGACAGCGGCGGCGTGATCGAACTTCAGTGGACGCGGTCGACCAGCGAGGGCAGCATCGGAACGCCGCCTCCGCCGCCATTCTCAGTCGGCGGGACCGACGCCGCCGCGGCGAGTGGTAGCTACGAGATCTTCCGCCGACAGTCCGGCACGTCGTGGAGCGCGGACCCTTACGACACCGTGTCGGATGGCGTCATGGGCGATCCGATCTTCTACTTCGACACCGGCGCCACCACCGGCGTGACCTTTGAGTACAAGGTCCGCTACCGGGTCGGAACCGCCATCTCGCCGTTCTCGAACACGGCGTCCGCCGAGTCCGCGGCCGGAGATGTCAGCTCGAGCGCCGCCGGCCTCACAGTCGCCATCACGGAGACGCCTGACGAAGTATCCGTCGGCGTACCGGTCAGCATCGTGGTGGACGTCAGTGGCGAGGGCTTGTCGGGCGCCGTCGTTCAGCGGAAGGGTCCCAGTGGCGAATGGTCCCGGACCGCGCAAGTCACCAAGAGCGGCGCCTACACGGCGACGTTCAGCATCGTGCCGGGCGGCGTTGAGCCAGGTGACAACATCACGGTCGTCGCCGTTGCCGCCGATGCCGATACCGAGGTCACGTCGGACGAGATCGTCATTGAGATCACCGAATGACCCCCGTCTGTGGGTCCCAAACGTAACGAAGCGCCCGGCACTCGCCGGGCGCTTCTCATTTCTCCCCGTCCGGTCCGCGTAGCGACGGGCTTCCAGCCCGTCGAATCCGTCTCGTCATACCCTACGACAGCGCGAACACGATGAACGCCACGTACCCGGCGACGCTGCCAATCAGCACCCACGGCGATAGCTTGCCCGTCACCTTCATGCTCGTGTATAGCACCGCGCCCGATAGCAGCGCGATCACAACTGAACAGATCGCCACGGGATCAAGGTGCCACTCCGTAAAGATCAATCCCACCGTCACCGGGATGCAGCTCTGGAAAACCATCGCCCCGGTGATGTTCCCCATCGCCAGCGTGTCCTTGCCCTGACGAATCCACAGGACGCTGTTGAACTTCTCCGGCAACTCCGTCGCGATCGGCGTCACGATCAGCGACACCAGCAGAGCGTTCATGCCGAAGCTGTCGCAGACGATCTCCAGGTTCTCGACGAACACCATCGCGCCCAGGAAGATCGCGCCCAATGCCGTCAGCGTCTGAAGAATGGTCCACCGGAGCCGAGGGACGTCTTCGTCGCCCGCCCAGCAGAAGTAGAGTCGCTTGATGTGGTCGGGCTCATCGCTGTCGTGGTCGCCGTCCTTCACATGCAGGTAGACGTAGAAGGCGTAGGCGAAGAGCAGCAATATGCCGATCGCGGTCTTGATCGGCATGCTCGGGATGAACGCGGCGATGACGGCCACCGAATACACGAGGACGAACGCGATGACGTCGCGGCTCAGCACGCGCGTGTTGACCGGCATCCTCAGCCCGTGCGGGCGCCTTCGCATGAAGATCACGACCGAGATCCCCGTGACGAAGAACGCCAGCGTCGACAGCATGAACGGCGCGCCCAGGATCGCGCCGATACCGATGTCGTGACTGCTCTCGCCGCTCCCGCCCAGGATCGCGACGATCGGCACGATCGTCTCCGGAAGCGCCGTCCCAACCGCCGCCAGCACACTCCCGACGACGCCCTGGGAGAGATTCAGCTTCTTGCCGAACCACTCGATTCCATTCGTAAATAACTCGCAGGCCCCGACGATGACGAGGAGCCCAACAACCGCCAACGCGATTTCGCCAAACATGCTTCCATCCTTAAGTTATGCTCGCTCGTGGTGGACACGTAGGCCGCTGCAACGGCCTTGCCACCGCGAGAGTTTACCACGCCTGCACGGCCAGGGGAAGGCTTCCCCGGCAATGCCGTCTAACGTCCGTGGAAACCTCACCGCGCGGCCGGTGTTGACCACAATTGAACGCTCCGAGCGCCGTACCGCGCCGTCGCCGTCTGGAGGGGCCGAATACGAGATCGTCGTCTGATCGAAGTATCCGGCCCGCGCCGACGCCGTCCGCCGTTGTAGGGGCGCGATTCATCGCGCCCTGCCGTCCCGCAAACAAGGATGCCTCGCATGAAACGCAGAGACTTCGTATCCAAAGTCGTCGCAGCAGGAGTGGGTGCCGCAGTGACAACCTCAGCCACGTCCCAAGACACGCCGACCGGACAACTCGCCCGCCGCAAGTACGGCAAGGACGGTCCTGACATTTCGATCATCGGCTTCGGCGCGATCGTCGTCAGCGACATCGAGCAATCCGAGGCCAACGACCACGTCGCGTGGGCTGTCGACCGAGGCGTCAACTACTTCGACGTCGCGCCGACGTACGGTAATGCCCAGGAGCGCCTCGGCCCGGCGCTCAAACCGTACCGCGACAGCGCCTTTTTGGCCTGCAAGACCACGAAACGCGATGCCGACGGCGCCCAGGCGGAACTCGACGAGTCATTCCGTCTCCTCCAGACCGATCACTTCGACCTCTACCAACTCCACGGGGTCACGAGCGACCAGGACGTCGACCAGATCCTCGCTCCCGGCGGCGCGCTGGAGACGTTCGTCAAAGCCCGCGACAAGGGTCAGGTCACGCACATTGGCTTCTCGGCTCACAGCGAGAGCGCGGCCATTCGCCTGCTCGACGCCTTCGACTTCGAAAGTGTTCTCTTCCCGCTCAACTGCGTGTGCATGGAGAATGGCAACTTCGGCCCGGCGGTCGTGCAGAAAGCCATCGACAAGGGCGCGTCGCTCCTCGCGCTCAAGGCCCTCGCCTGGACGCCATGGCCCGACGGCGCCGAACGCACCCACCCAAAATGCTGGTACCAACCGATCACCGACCGCGAGCGCGCCCGGCTGGCTCTCGACTACACGCTGAGCCTCCCCATCACCGCCGCGGTCACTCCGGGCGACCCGCGGATGCTTCGGATGGCCGTCGAACTCGCCATGACGCACGAGCCCATCGCGCCCGACGCTCGCACCGCCATCACTCAGGAACTCAACGGCGTCACGCCGATCTTCACAGCATAGCCGGCCGGTGTAGGAGGGGTCTCAACCCCGACGCCGTGACGCCGTCCGCGTGGCAACGTGAAACTCGACGTCTGAGTTTCCACTCCCGCCCCGTTGCAGCCCATCGGAGACCACACATGCCTCTTCACTATGCCATCCTTGCCGCCGTGCTCATCTCGGCCGCCGCCACTGCCCAACCCGTCGTCGGCAAGATCCAAACGGTCCTCGGGCCCATCGAGCCCGCCGATCTCGGCCGCGCGCTCTCCCACGAGCACGTTATGGTCGACTTTATCGGCGCCGACCAAGTCTCGCCCGACCGCTACGATGCGGACGAGGTCTTCGAGACCATGCTGCCTTACCTCACCGACCTCAAAGCCGCTGGCCTTACCCCCTAAAGCGAGTCCAGGTTCAGTGTTAGTATCTGGGTGTAC
>CAZKUN010000259.1:0-12640 GCA_964555935.1 uncultured Armatimonadia bacterium
ATAGACATCCAGAAGCTGGGCTGGTAGCCGCTTATATTGAGGATGCGGGCCGATGCGAGCCTGGGGGCCGTGGGATTGCCGGGACGAATGCCTGGAGATAGCCTTCGAGCGCGACGAGGCTCTTCCAGTCAAACGCGGCTTGTCGGGCTTGTGTTTCGGAGGTGAGAGACGGTGGCACGGATGTTGCCAGTGAGGTCCGGGCCGCACGGGCAGCTTGACAACTGAATAGCGGGGAATGGGAGCAGTGGGTCACCTAACTAGGCCTTAATACCTGTTTAGGTAACTATATACAAGGGGTACACTACGTACATAGGTTGGTGTGAGTACATAGAGAAGAGTACGAAGGGCAGGAGACATGACCCGCCTAGCGATGGTTGCTTTGCGCAAGGAACTCGCGGATGTTGTTGCCAAGGTCGCATACGGGAAGACGCCGATCATCATCCAACGAGCCGGCAAGGACATGGCAGCGTTGGTGTCCATGGAAGACCTTGCGCTGCTGGAGGAACTCGAAGACCGGTACCTCACTAAGGTCGCTGACGCGGCCGACGCCGAGCCCGATGCCCACGTGTTGACTGCATGGGATGACGCGAAGCGGGAAATAGGATGGTAGTGACGAATGGCGAGGAAACCGAAGGCCGCGCCTCGGAAGAAGAAGCCACCTAAGTACAAGATCTACCTGACCAACCCGGCGAAGCGCGACATGCGCAAGGTTCAACGCAGAGACGCCGGCGGTGTCAGAGACGCCATCGATGACCTCGCCAAGGCCCCACGGGGCGGCGACAGCAAGAAGATCTCCAACGACCCACATGGCCGATGGAGAAAGCGCGTTGGCAACACCCGAATTGTCTATACCATCGATGACAAGGGGCGCGTTGTCGTGGTCAGCATCATCAAGGACCGGTCCGGCGTTTACAAGCTACTCCCGGTGAGGTCCCCCATCTGACGGTAGCGTAGCGCACCCCTCCCCCGCAAGCCCATAGATCGATCATCAGTGCCGTTCTACTCTGTCCGGCCCTCTACGTCATCCTCGGCAGCATCTCCGGCGTGACCTCGCCCAATAACTCTTCGCCCGCCTTCCAGCGCTTGAGGTTCTCGATCGCCCGCCGGCCCTTGCATGGATAGGAGTCCTTCGTCGGACCGGCCTGGTGTGGGGTGATGATGCACCGAGGCGTGGCGCGCAACCGGCTACCGGCTGGCGGCGGCTCGGGATCGAAGACATCCAGGCACGACCACAGCCGCCCGGCCTCGTGCTCGTCCGCCAGCGCGTCCTCTACCAGAATCCGGCCGCGCGCCGTGTTGACGAACACGCCCTCATCCGGGAGACGCGCCAGCATCGCCGCGTCGATCTTCCCCGCGAGTTCCTCAACGCGGCCCGCGTGGTTGCTGATGATCGGACACGTGTCGAACAGCTCCTCCAGCGACGCAACGCGCGTTACGCCTAGCCCTTCGAGCACCTCGTCAGGCACGTACGGATCGTAGGCGTAGACATCGCACCGGAACGGCGCCAGCAGCGGCGGCATCTGCCGGCCGATCTGGCCCAGCCCGATCAGTCCCACCCTCTTCTCAAACAGCGTGGCCGAATCCGGGGACTCGTGATCCCGCCATTTCTTGAGGTCGTGGGTCACGTGCTGGTTGTACCCGACGCGGCGCTGGCAAGCCAGGATGCCTGTCAGCGCCGACTCGGCGATCGTATGGGCGATCGAATCGCCCCAGTTCGTCAGCCGCATTCCGAGTTCGAGGTGCGTCTCGTCCGCGAAGTTGCCCACCGCGCCTGACATGTAGCACAGGAATGCGGGCAGGTCTTCGGGGTCGCTCGTTTGCGGAAGCTGTCGCACGCCCCATGGCCCGCAGATGATCTCGCATCCGCGTAGGAGCTTGTGCCACTCATCCTCGCTCAGATCGCCCGCCGACCGCACGATCGTCCATGGGTAGAGCCCGTCTAGTTCGGCCCTCAGCTCGCCTGGGAAACAACGTCCCTCCATGTCCTCGTTGATCAGAAGTACATACCTGCCGGCTTGCTCGCTCACATTGGTCCTCCATCAAAGATGCGTGATCACCGCGTTGACTCTCGTCAACTGGCGTGGGATACTATCCCGGTCCGTTTTGACTGTCAATCAGAGGAGTCATCGTGATGAGATTCCGCCTTGCCGCGCCGTTTCTCCTTCTCCTGGTATGCGTTCAATTCGTGCCCGCCGCCGACCCTCCGCCGCTGTTCTACGCGGTCATTTCCGACACTCAGCGGCCCGATGACGACCCTCTGCCCGAGTTCGCGTGGGCCGTCGAGCGCGTCAATGCCATTTCGCCTGCATGCGTTCTATTCCCCGGCGATCTCACCAACACGGCCACCCAGAATCAATACGAGCACTTCACCGCCGTTGCCGACAGGCTCGAAGTGCCGATCCACTACGCGGTCGGCAACCATGGCGCCGTGCCGGGGGAGGACGTCTATCGCGATCTCTTCCAGCAGGCCGTGGGGGTGCCCACATGGTACCACGAGCAGATCGAGGGCTGGCACGTGGTCACGCTCGACTCCGTCCGCTTCGTCGAGGGCGAGCTGCAGCACGACGGTATCGTCGATGCGGAGCAGCTCGATTGGCTCCGCTCGGAGTTGGAGTCGATCCCCACGAGCGAGCCGATCATCCTCATGGAGCATCATCCGATCGCCATCGAGCATGACGGACTGCAGAACGCCGACGAGGTGCTCGCGCTCTTTGATGGGCACTACCTGGCCTACACGCTCACTGGCCACTTCCACCGCAACGCGGTGATGACCGATGACACGGGCCTCTTGCACCTCATCACCGGGTCGCTCTCCTTCTCCCTGGAGAAGGCCGTCCGCGAGATCGGCTATCGTCTCGTCAGCACCGTGGGGCGTGACATGTGGACGTGTTGGATCGAGCATGGCGATGATCCGTCGCTCGATGTGGTGGACATTGTGGAAGGGCCGGGCGATGTCGCTGACCGCTGGAGTGGCGGCCCGACGCTCGGGACGCCGATTCCCAACGACTCCCGACTCGCCTTGCGCGTCGGCTACGTCGGTGAGGGTTTTCGGCTCAAGTGCGGCGCCCGGATCCTCGGCAACCTGCCCGCCTCGACCGAGGCGGCTGATGCGCTCGTCGTCCTCTCTGAGAAGAACTCCCTTTACCTCGCGGAGCAGGAATCGCTCAGCCTCACCGTCAAGCCCGACGGTCCGACTCACCTGAGCCACATTACCATCTGCGCGTCCGAGGCCGACTGGGAACACTTCACGCTTCCGTCCCCATAGACGCAGGACAACGAGATGCCGTCGGTGAACATGCCACGCTAGCGCTGTCTACAGGAGATCCCTCATGACCAAGCTGAACGTCGCCCGCCTGGCCGCCATCATTGCCATTCTCTGCTTTGCCGCAGTGCCTCCCCTATGGGCCGACTGGCCATCCTATCAGCACGACATGGCCCGTAGTGGCGTCACCACCGAAACGCTTGAGCTGCCGCTGGCCGAGAAGTGGACGTTCATCGGTAACGGCCCAGCCATCCCCGCCTGGCAGGACCCTCAAGACGTGGCGATCGAAGGCAACATCGAGGAGCCGCGCGTTCGCTTCGATGCCGCTTACCACGCCGCCATGGCGGATGGCCTCGTCTACTTCGGCACATCGTGTGACAACAAGATCTACTGCATCGACGGCGAGACCGGGGCCGAAGTCTGGTCCGTCATGACCGGCGGCCCCGTTCGCCTCGCGCCCACGCTGAGCGGCGGTCGCGTGTACGTCGGCTCCGATGATGGGATCATCTACTGCCTGGATGGGAAGGACGGCTCTGAGGTCTGGCGCTTCTACGCGGCGCCGACGCCCGAGAAGGTGCTCGCTCGCGGCAAGATGACCAACCTGCACCCACCGCGCACGGGCGTCCTGGTCGACGACGGCGTGGCCTACTTCGGCGCCGGCATCTTCCCCGGCGAGCGCGTCTACCTCTACGCTGTGAACGCCGAGGATGGCTCACTCGTCTGGAAGAATGACACCATCTCCGACGGCGGCGCCGGCCAGAACGGCTTCTCGCCCCAGGGATACATGCTCGCCACGAACGACACGCTTTACGTCCCGTCCGGGCGCGCCACGCCCGCCGCTTTCAACCGCGCCACGGGCAAGTTCATCCACCAGCGTAGCTATAGCTGGCGGTCCGTCGGGCAAGTTGGTGGGACCTACGCTCTGCTCGCCGGCGATCACCTGTTCACGGGCACGGGGCAGGTCATCGGCTACGACGCCAAGTCCGGCAACATCGGCTTCGCGTGGTTCAAGGGGCGCCGCTTGGTCGTCACGCAGGACACGTCCTACATGCTCGGCGCTGGTGGTCTCAAAGCTCTCAACCGGGTTGAGTACCCGACCCTCAGCAACCAGCAGCGCGACGTCGCCGCGCGGCGCAAGGCCATTGAGGCGGCGAAAGCCGAAGACATGGATGACCAGCTTGAGAAGCTGAAGGAAGAAGAGGACACCCTCAACGAGGCCCTCGAAGCCTGCAGCCTCTGGAATCTCGACCAGGAAGAGTTCGCCACCATGATCGTCGCCGGCGAGTTGGTCATCGCGGGCGGCAACGGCAACGTCGTAGTCGTCGACGGCAAGTCCGGCGAGAGCCTCTGGGGCGCCGCGATTGAGGGCAATGCCGAGGGTCTTGCGGTCTCCGACGGTCGCCTTGTGGTCAGCACTGACGCCGGCACGGTCCACTGCTTCGGTACGGGCGCGGCGACGGCGAATGAAGTCGGGGCTGCCGATGGCGCTGAGATCGACGACGAGCTTACCGCCGTCTACGCTGATGCCGCCCAGGACATCGTCGATCAGACCGGCGTCGAAGAGGGCTTCTGCCTCGTGCTCGGCAGCGGGCAGGGACGCCTCGCCCACGAACTCTCAAAGATCACCGATCTACAGATCTACTGCGCCGATCCTGACGCGGATGACGTCGCATCCGCGCGCGATTACCTGCTAAACGCCGGCATATACGGCACGCGCGTCACCGTCGATCAGACCGATCTCGACAGCCTGCCGTACGCGAGCTACTTCGCCAACCTGATCGTCTCCGATGACGCCCTGGTGGCGGGCGATCTGTCCGCGGCCTCGTCGGAGGCGCTACGCTGCCTCAAGCCCGTCGGCGGTGCGGTCTGCATCGGCCAGCCGGCCGGGGCGAAGGGTGCCGTGAAGGCCCTCAAGCAGAAGCCCCTTCGTGATTGGATGGACGAACTGGGCGAGGAGAACGTGAAGGTCACGACCGACGACGGTATCTGGGCCATGGCCGTCCGCGGCTCGTTGGAGGGCGCCGGCAGTTGGACGCACCAATACGGCGACGCCGGCAACACCGCATCCACCACGGACACATTCGTCCGCGCGCCCCTCGGGGTTCTCTGGTATGGCGAGCCCGGCCCGGCCGACGCCGTCAATCGTCACGTGGGGACCGCGGCGCCGCTGTCCATCGACGGCCGCGTCTTCTACCAGGGCGAATACGAGATCATCTGCTTCGATGCCTACAACGGCGTGCAGTACTGGCGCCGCGAGATCCCTGGCGCGCGCCGCACGGGGATGGTCCGCGAAACATCCAACCTCGCCTGTGACGGCGATTCTCTCTACCTCGCCGCGGGCAGCCAGTGCCTCCGCCTCGATGCGTTTACCGGCGAGACGACCATGACGTACGAGTTGCCCCCGTCCCAGGGCGGCGGCAACCCCACCTGGGCCTACGTCGCTCTCGTCGATGACACGCTCTACGGAAGCGTCGCTGTGCGAGGCCAGGAAAGCACGTCTGTGTTTGCCGTGGATACCGGTTCCGGCGACCTCAAGTGGGTGTACCTCGGCTCGAAGATCCGCAACAACACGATCTCCATCGACGGGGGGCGGGTGTTCTTTGCCGACAACAGCGCCTCAAGCGAGGACCGCCAGAAAGCCCTCGCGGCCGAGATCAAGGAACTCATGGATGCGGAGGGTATCGAGGCGTCGGCAGCCGAGGAAAAGCTGACCGGCGTCGACGTGCGCTTGGCCATCGCTCTTGATGCCGGCACCGGCGAGGTCATCTGGCAGCATCCGCTCGATCTCACCGACGCCGGTGGCGCGGTGCTCTCGTGCATCGCTGCGCGCGGCACGGTTGTCTTCTGCGGGTCGCACTGGAACGGACACTTCTGGCCCCAGTTCCTCGGCGGCGAATACGGTTCTCGTCGCGCGACCGTCCTCGACGCCGAAGACGGCTCGCTCCTCTGGACCAAGGCCATCGGCTATCGCATCCGCCCGCTTGTCCTCGAGGACATGCTCATCGCCGAGCCGTGGGGATTTGACCTGCGGACGGGCAAGCAGAAGATGCGGAAACATCCGATCACCGGCCGGGAGCAGCCCTGGCAGTTTGAGCGTCCGGGACATCACTGCGGAACCATCTCCGCATCGCCCAACGCGCTCTACTATCGCTCCGGGTCGATCGCCTACTACGACCTGCTCACCGACTATGGCACCAACCACTTTGCCGGGCAGCGGCCGGGGTGTTGGATCAACCTCGTCCCCGCCAACGGCCTGCTCCTGGCGCCTGAGGCCAGCAGCGGCTGCGTCTGCACGTTCTCGATCCACTGCACGACCGTCTTCGCGCCGCGGCCCATGAACAAGGCGTGGGGCGTCTTCAGTTCGCCCGGCGAGAGCAAGCCCGTCAAGCAACTCGCCGTCAACTTCGGCGCGCCCGGGGATCGCCGCGGTCCCGAGGGACGGCTCTGGTTTGGATTCCCTCACACCAGCGGTCGCATGCAGACCAAGTTTGACGTCAACGTCTCCTACGTCGCCGGCGGCGCGTACTTCAGCGACCCGTCGGAGTACTTCGACGTTGAGGGCACGGAAGCGCCGTGGCTCTATGCCTCCGGCGCCAAGGGCGTCATCGCCTGCAGCATCCCGTTGGTCGACGAGGGCGACGGCGCGGCGTTGTATGATGTCCGCCTCGCGTTCGCCGCGCCGGCCGACGAAGCCCCCGGAACGCGCGTGTTCGATGTGAAGATCCAGGGCGAGACCGTCCTCGAGGGCTTTGACGTCGTGGCCGAAGCGGGCGGCACGGGCAAGGCCATCGAGCGCGACTTCACTGGGATACGCGTTGACAAGGACCTCGACATCGAGTTCGATCCTGTCGCCGAGACGCCTACGGCAGACGACGCCCCGATCGTCAACGCGATTGCCGTCAATCGCACCGAAGTCCTGACGGTTGGGCTGGCCGTGCCTGAGTTCATGATCAGCGATCTCGACAACGAGGTCACCTCAGACGTCGTGGTCACCAATATGCGCGACTCAGCCTTCTCCGGCGAGCTGCGCGTGACGGCGCCCGAGGGCTTCTCTGTTGATCCAGGGACAATCGCGGTCAATATCGATGCTGACTCCGAGACCACCGTTCCAGTGACGCTCAAGGTTGAGACCGCCGGCGAGCCCACCGACTTCAGTCTCTCGGTCGAACTGCTCAAGGGCGATGGCGCTCAGGAGAACACCGGCGAGTCGAGCGTTCGGTACCTTGGCCCGCGCGGTCGAGTGACGCTCAACCCGATCCAGGACACCTACGGCAGCCACGGGCAGCCCGGGAACAACTACGGGCACAACGCGACGTTGCTCGTCGATGGCGGCAACTCGAAGTTCGGCGACGAGAGCCACAACATCGCCTACCTGAAGTTCGCCTACGACATTCCGGGCAAGTCCGTCTTCGTCAAGTTCCGCATCCGCACCACGCCCACCGGCCATAGCCAGAGCGGAGACTCCGGAACCATCCACATCGTGCCGAACGAGTGGGACGAATACGCGCTCAAGTACACGGGTCGACCCGAGCCTGGGACGCAGATCGGCAAGCTTGGCGCGGTCGGCAATGATGTCTGGGAGGAGCGCGATCTCGAGATCGAGCTATCCGGCCAGGGCGAGCTGTCTATCGTCCTCGAGCCGACCGGCAACGATGGCGCGACCTATCACGCCCGCGAGACCGCCGCCTTCGCGCCGGAACTCGTCATCGAATACGAACCGGAGTAGCCGTTCGGCAACTATCAGCACAGCGTGGCAACGGGGCTCTCGCCCCGTTGCTTCCGTTTTGGGGGCCCCGATGCCAACCGTCCCATCCTATCTCGCCGATTACGCTGACGCCTACGCCGCCGATCCTCGCGACGCCGCGATGCAGTGGTTTCGCAACGCGAAGTACGGGCTCTTCATGCACTACGGGCTATACTCGCTGCTCGGGCGGCATGAGTGGGTGCAGTTCCGCGAGGTCATCCCCGTCGCCGAGTACGCGAAGCTCATCGACGACTTCGCCGCTGAGGCCTTTGACGCCGATTACATCTGCGACATGGCCGTCGATGCGGGGATGAAGTATGTGAACATCACCACTCGCCACCACGATTGCTTCAGCCTCTTCGCCACCGAGGTCAGCGACTTCAACTCCGTCTCCGCGCCAAACTGCGGGCGCGACCTCGTCAGCGAACTGGCCGAGGCCTGCGAGGCGCGGAGCCTGGGGCTATGTCTCTACTACTCCCACGGACGCGATTGGAAGCACCCTCACGCGCCGAACAACGATTGGGGCGGCAGCGCGCGGCCGAAGTACGATCCGCCGGAGCCGAGTTACGCCTACGGCGACGATCACAACCTGCAGATCTACCTCGACTTCATGACCGCTCAGGTCACCGAGTTGCTCACGCGCTACGGGCCGATCGCCGCCATCTGGCTCGATGGTATCGCCGTCCCGGCATCGGGCGATCACGAGCAGTTCAGATGCCAGGAGCTGTACGACCTCATCCACGAGCTGCAGCCACAGGTCCTTGTCAGCTACAAGCAGGGGTTGCTCCACACCGAGGACTTCTACGCGCCCGAGCACAAGGCGGTCGATTCACGCAATCGGACGTGTGAGATTTGCACGACCATGTGCCCTGGTTCATGGGGCTACATGGCCGAGAAGAAGGGCCAGCACAAGTCCGCCGACGAAGTTTGGGAGACGCTCCGCGAAGCCCAGCAGGCCGGCGCGAACTTGCTCCTCAACACGGGCCCGCTGCCGGACGGCTCCATCGACCAGCACGACGCCGCCGTCCTCCGCGAGGTCGGCGCGAGGATACGCGACGCGGGGTTTCCAGCGTAGGGGCGCAATTCATTGCGCCCCTACGCTGTCACTGTGCTGCTCTCACCTCATACACCTCGCGATTCGCCTCCGTCGCTTGCCTGACCAGCTCCGGGTAGGGCACGTCGGCAATCGTCACGAAGCCGATGTTGTAGTTCTCTCCATCGAATCTCCCCGTCAGTGGCTCATCGATGTACTGAAACCAATGCGCGCCGACGCACCACGGTTGCTGCGCGGCCGTCCGCACGTACTCCGCGTAATGCTGACCTCGATCCTCCTGGCTCGGCACGGGCACGAGCCCCCCGTGGAACATCCCCCGATCGAGCGCGCCGAAGTGGAACTCGCCGATGATGACCGGCAGGTCGATATGCGTGAAGTTCTCAGCGTAGACCAACAGATTCTCGGCCTTCCCGTAGATGTTGAATGACAACACGTCGCAGTGCTCGGCGGCCGCCTCCAGCACCTCGGGCGTCGCCACCGCGAAGCGTGGCCCCAGGTAGAGCTGGTCTGGCGCGTGCCTCCCCATGAGCCCCGCCACAGTGCTGAAATACCGCTCCGCGTAATCGCTCACCAGCATCGACAGATCGGGCTGCGCCCTGGCCATGTCTGGGATGTCGACCGGCTCATCGCGAAACGCCGGCCATGACTCGATGCTCGTACCCCACGCCTCATTCAGCTTCTCGATGGTCCTGTACTCCTTCATCATCCACCGCGTGAACACTTGCTTCACAGCCCGCTCCCCCGTGAGTTGCAGGGCATTGACCGCGATCGGGTAACGCGCGTCTCCCTCCCAATGCCCCCATGGCAGTTCGTTGTCGACGAAGTACCCGATGCAGTATGGATCCTGCCCGAAGGTGTCCGTCGCGCCGGTGATGTTCTTCGTGGCGACGCTCGCGAACTCCCGGTCGTACACGTCGGGGATCTCCCGCCACGCGCCCTGGAAACTCGGTCCGCCACCCGTGTGGATCGGCGCCGTGTAGGGGATGCGCAGATCGCGGTACTGGTCCCAGTCCGCCCAATTCCCGACCGTGTTGAAGCCCCATGTCTTCAGCCGCTGTCGCGTATTCTGAACGTGCTGCGCGTAGAAGTCCTCGCCGTACTTCCGGTGCAGATTCATCTTGTAGAAATCGATGTCCTCCGTGCCCTCGCCACCGTACTTGCTCAGCGGGTCATCTGCCTCCGGGAGGTAGGTGAAGAGGTCCTCTCGCCCCTTGATCGGCCCCCATTGGCTCGATCCCACGCAGTCCATTCCTGTCGACCAGAAGAGATGCCCAGTCGGCGTCACCAGCCACCACTTGCCGTCGACCTTCTCCGTGCGGAACCAACCCGTCGCCTCCAGCGTCGGGCCTGTCGCCCAGCCGCCGTATTCATCGCGATCTTCCGGACCGAGGGCGCCTGCCGGCTCGTCCGCCTCGAGGTCCGCCTCGTCGTGGATCTTCCCCGGCCAGTCCGCCTCCGTGTATTGGCCGAAGCGGTCGACGATTCTGTCGAAGGTCGCGGCTGTTGCCAGCCGCACGTTGTCGATGTACAGCACGTGCTCAACCGCGGGTAGAGCGAGGTAGAATTGGAACCGGATGATGTGGGATTTGTCGATCTCGCCGCTGCTGAGTGAGGCGTTCACATCGCCGGTGGCCGAGGGTGGACCGGAGCGCATGAACAGCTCTTCCTCGGGGATCGAGAGACATGCCGTCACTGTCTCGCCGGGTGGCACGGCTACGCCCGTCTGACGCGAGTGGACGCGGCCATCGCCCTCCGCCGCGTCGTCGATCCGCATGTTGATGACGATCGAGTCGTCCTCGGGATTGTGCATGTCGAACACGATCGCCCCGTAGCTCGACCAATCCGCCTGCTCATACGCCTTGCCGGCCTCGAGCATCACCTGCGGCCAGTCCGTCACGCCGAACCGGACCTTGAGCGCCCACTCGCCGTCGGTGGCGTGCTCGCGGACGCGCTCCACCTCGGCGTCGCTGGGCTTCAGCCGCGCGACGATGTCCTCGTCCTCGAACGAGTTGAGAAGCACCGGCTGTCCTATGGCCCCACACGCGGCTATCGCCGCCAATGCAATCAGCATCTGATACCCTCAGTCTGGCGTTACTTGCTCTTCGCGTCCAGCGTCCACCGGATCATCGCCTCGTACAGCCCAAGCTGGATGTCGAGAATCTGCTCCTGGCTCATGTTGCATGCATTCTCATCCGCCAACCCATGCGGGCACTCGAAGGTGAACGCCGCCGCGCCGCTGACGTGGTACATCGCGCTCGTGAGGTTGAACGGGGCCGGGTTCTCGCCACCCTCTGTGTCGACGCTGAACAGTCCGCCGTGCGGCAGGTCTCGCTCCTCCATCAGCGTGTTGTACGTCGCTGAGAACTCGCGCAACTCCTCCTGGATCTCCGTCGTCACGTACGACGGTCGCAGCACCACCGGGGCGTTCGAATGCGAGTGCAGCGACACGGCCATGTCCGGGCCCTCATCCATCGCCACCCTCAGGATCGCCGGCGCCTCGGGACCCATCGGCGCCATGAACTCATCGTGCATCGGGTTGATGCCCGCATCGTTGAAGTACGCGCCCAGGAAGCCGACGTTGTCGCCCACCATCGGGTGCTGTCGCTTGCAGCCCGGCCAGTCGCAGAAGCTGTCGTCCGTATACGTGCCCTGCCCCCAGAACCGCACGTCGTCGAGCCCCATTCCCTGCAGCGACTTCGGCTCAAACCGCGCGATGCCGTCTGGGTTCCCGGCGGGGATGATCAGCAACCGACACTTCTTCCCCAGTTGCCTCAGCGTCGCCTGGCGTTTGCCTCGCAGGTCCTCGCCCGTCTCCATCACGCTGATCAGATTCGCCAACCCCGTCAACGCCTCGGTCTCCTGCCCGTGTACCGGGCCGACGAATAGGATGACAGGTTTCTCCCGCGCGGCCTTGTCCATGTACGCTTCCGGCTCGCGGGCGCCAATCGCGGAGTTGAAGTTGCCAACGTGCTGGACTTCCTCGCGCTCGCCGTAGGTCACCATGACCATCGGCCTGCGGCCCGGAGTCGCGCAGAGCGTTGTGACCTCGCCCTTTTCGACTTCCTGAATAACCTCGCTCAGCCGGTCCATATCCCCAACCCAGAAGCTCTCAATCGGCCGGTCTGGAATCCTGGCCTTCGCTTCCTCGTACGTCATGCCCGTTCCGGCGGCAACCACCGCCACCGGCAGTAATGGCGCAATAATCATCAATCGATCCTCCTGGTCATTGCCGTCGTTACTCGAGTACTTCGCCAATCACCCGTATTGCCGTCACTCGAAGCGCCACGCCCTCAAACAGCGCCGGGTCATACCGTCCTGCCTTCTCCGCGGATGCGATCGGCACGCTCCGGTCCGGCGCGTCCGCAAGCAGCTCGATGATGACCTCGTGTTCTGTGTCCTCGAGGTTGCCCGCCACGCTGATCCCTGCCTGCCGCTGGTAGTAGCTCCATGGGTCGACCTGCTGCCGAATCCCGATCACCTTGCCGTCGATCGTCACCTCCACGCGCCCCGTGTCCGGACCCATGAGGTCGTAGATGCTGCAGCTCGTGCCTCTGAACTTGAACCGCAGCGTCGCTCCGGG
>CAZKUN010000260.1:0-12620 GCA_964555935.1 uncultured Armatimonadia bacterium
TCACGATGGTGACGGTGGATATGGGCGAGCCCCGGCTAGCGCGCAAGGACATCCCGATGGCCGGCGAGCCGACGGATGAGCCGGTGGTCGACGAGGCGCTGATTGTCGACGACTTCGAGTGCCGCGTCACGTGCGTCTCGATGGGCAACCCGCACTGCGTTCAGTTCGTCGACGACGTGAAGACGGCCCCGGTGACGACGCTCGGTCCATACATCGAGAACCACCCATCGTTCCCGCAGCGCACGAACGTGGAGTTCGTGCAGGTGGAGAGCCCGGAGATTCTGCACATGCGCGTGTGGGAGCGGGGCTCGGGCGAGACGTTGGCATGCGGGACGGGCTCGTCCGCGACGGTTGTCGCGGCCAGTTTGCTAGGTAAGGCGGGCCGGAGTTGCACAGTTAAGCTCATCGGCGGGGACCTGCAAGTCGAGTGGGCGGAGAACAACCACGTCTTCTTGACCGGGCCTGCTGTCGATGTTTTCTCGGGTGAAGTTGATCCGAGCGCGCTGTAAGTTGAGCATGGAGTGGTCTCAGAATCCCAACGACTGGGCCGGTCGAAGCTAGAGCTTCGACCTACGGGGTCCTGAAGCTCATTGTCGGATCTGGAGATCCGACCTACGGGGTCTTGAAGTCGCTTATTGTCGAAGCTAGAGCTTCGACCTACGGGGCATTGAAACCGGCTCATGTCCAGGCGCCTGGACACGCACAGACCGACCAGACAATTCTTACACTTGTACTCAAGCCCAAGGAGGAGTCCCGATGGAGAGAGCATACCGCCTGCGCACTATTCCCCCCTACCCATTCCGCGAGATCGCGGCGCTGAAAGCCGAGAAAATCGCTAAAGGCGAGAAGCTCGTCGACTTCGGGATTGGCGACCCAGACCAGCCCACGCCCGAGTTCGTGATCGAGGCGATGGCCGAGGCGATCCGTGACCCGGAGACGCACCGGTATGATGAGACGGGCTACGGTTTCGACGTCTACAAAGACGCGATCGCGAGCCACATGCGCGGGCGTTTCGGCGTCGAACTGGATACCAGCAACCAGATCCAGGGCACGATCGGGTGCAAAGAGGCCCTGGTCCACATCGAGTGGGCGTATATTGACCCAGGCGACATCGTGCTCGTGCCGGATCCGGCCTACTCGGTCTACAAGGTCCAGGCGACATTCTGCGGTGGCGCGGCGTATCCGATGCCACTGCTCGCCGAGAACGGCTTCCTGCCGGATCTCGACGCGATTCCCCCGAGCATCGCCAGTCGGGCGAAGCTGCTCTGGCTGAACTACCCGAATAACCCGACAGGCGCGACGGCGGACCTTGGGTTCTTTAAGAAGTGCGTCGAGTTTGCCGAGGCCAACGACCTGTTCATCTGCCAGGACGCCTCCTACGCCGAGGTCTACTATGGCGAGAAGCCGCCCAGCATCCTGGAGGTCGACGGCGCGCTGGATTGCGCGATCGAGTTCCACTCGCTGTCGAAGACGTTCAACATGACGGGCTGGCGCGTCGGCTGGGCATGCGGCGCGGCGGAGCCGGTTGAGGGCCTCAGCAAGGTGAAGGCCAACGTCGACAGCGGCACGTTTGGCGCGCTGCAGATTGCGGGTGCTGCCGCGCTGAACAAGGCGGAGGAATGGTGCCCGAAACTTCGCGCGATGTATCAGGAGCGCGTGGATGCGTTGGTCAGCGGGCTGCAGGGCCTCGGCTGGCCCGTCACTGCGCCGCCGGCGGCGTTTTACGTGTGGATGGCGACGCCGAAGGGGATGACATCAGCGGAGTTCGCGGCGCTACTGCTGGACAAGTGCGGCGTTCTGTGCGTTCCGGGCGGGGTGTACGGCGACCACGGCGAAGGGTATGTGAGATTCTCGCTGACCGTCATGGGCGACGACGTGCTAGGCCTGATCGGCGAGGCTGTCGAGCGCATGAAGGCGCTTGACGTGACGTTCTGACCAGCGTAACCTACTTAGCAGAGCGACGTATTGTCTCTGTGAGGAATATCGATCGGGAGGGCCGGCCCCGGCCCTCCCGCCAGGATAGGAGACATCTCGATGCGCCGCCGATAGTCATGCCACAGGCTAGTTAGCCCCATAACCCACCGGCATGCGCCCCGCGCTCGGATGGTCATCGCGAGGCATATCGCGACGTAATGGAGGATGTCTCATGTTGCGCCCAGAGTACGAGTACGCCCACGAACGAGTGGCTGAAGACGAGGAACACGCTATTGTCGTCGCCCTCGGTCGCGAGGGTGACGACGAAACTGAACGCAACCTGACCGAGCTTGAGGCGCTTGTCGGCGCCGCCGGCGGCACGACGGTGCTGCGCGTCGTCCAGAACATCGACCGACCGAAGGCTCCAACCTATATCGGTAAGGGCAAGCTGGAGGAGTTGGAGGCGCAGGCGCTCTCGATTGATGCCGATATCGTCGTGTTCGACGGCGAGTTGACGCCCGTGCAGAACCGAAACATCGTCGACGCCTTGCCGTGCAAGGTGCTCGATCGGACCGAGCTGATCCTCGACATCTTCGCGCAACGCGCCCTGTCTCGCGAAGGCAAGCTCCAGGTTGAACTCGCGCAACTCGAGTACACGCTGCCCCGCCTCACTGGGCGCGGCACGATGATGTCGCGTATTGGTGGCGGCTCGCGCGCCGGGTCCGGACCGATGGGGACCCGCGGCCCCGGTCGCACCAAGCTCGAAGTCGACCGTTCGCGGATCCAACAGCGCATGAACCGCCTCCGCAAGACATTGGGCGAGGTCGAGCAGCGTCGCGAACTCAGCCGCGCGAACCGCCAAGGGGCGAATCGCTCCAGCATCAGTCTCATTGGGTATACCAACGCGGGGAAGTCGAGCCTGCTGAACGCGCTCGCCGGCGGCGAAGAAGTATCGACCAGGAATCGGCTCTTTGAAACGCTGGATACCACCACGCGCCGGATCGAGATAGCCGAGAACCGCGAGGCCGTTATCTCAGACACGGTCGGATTTGTTCGCCATCTCCCCCACCATCTCGTCGCCGCGTTCCGCGCCACGTTGGTCGAAGCGGCGGCGGCCGAGTTGCTGGTCCAAGTCATCGACGCCAGCGATCCGGATCGCGAGAAACAGATGGAGGCTACGCTCGAGGTTCTCGGGGATCTCGACGCCGCCGACACGCCGATGATCTACGCGCTGAACAAGATCGATCTCCTCGCTGACCGCGAGGACGTCGAAGCGGCGGCGGCGGAGTTGCCGAACGCCGTGCTGACGTCGGCCACGACAGGCGAAGGGATCGATCGGCTTCGGGAGTTGATGGATGCGCTCGCCGAGGACCCACTCGCCTCCGTGACCCTGGAGGTGCCCTACGATGCGATGGGGGCTCTGAACATTCCGCCGGAACAAGGGCGCGTGGTCAACTTCCAGTACGAGGACGACCGCGTCATCGCTCAGGCCGAACTAGGGCCGGCGGCTTTGGGGCGGCTGAAGGCATACATCGTCGCGGAGGGGTAGTCTGGGCCATACTTGGTTTCAATACCCCAAAAGCCGAGCCTGTCGGATCTGGAGATCCGACCTACGGGGTCTTGGAACCACTTCTAAGGCTTGCGCCTGCTTTGGACGGCGTCGATGCAGCGTTTGGCGAAGTCCATCTCGTCCGGCAGGGCCGGTGGCACTGCCCCGCGCCGCAGTTCGCGCGCGGGCTTGGCCACTGGCTTTTCCGGTTCTGGCGCAGCAGCGACGGGCACGGCTTCAGGCACGGCAGGCTCATCCGGCGACGTGCAGAGAATGCGCAGCCGTCGCACGTCCACATCCGCGCCATTCAGCGCTGAGCCGTCGAGGCTTCCGTTGCCCGTCACCAGAATCCCACGGACGCGCTGGCCGGGGCGGGCTCTGTACTCCCGCAGCCATGCCAGACGTTTTGGCACTGAGCGAGCCAACTCGTCCGGAGCCTCCCCGTCGGCCCAGATCATCGCCACCATGTCGCCGGTGTCACTGGCCTCACATAGCGCGTCAATCGGGCCGGCCGGGGTGTCCGTG
This sequence comes from uncultured Armatimonadia bacterium, assembly GCA_964555935.1. Classification (GTDB taxonomy): domain Bacteria; phylum Armatimonadota; class Zipacnadia; order Zipacnadales; family VGFC01; genus CAZKUN01. The sequence goes on from CAZKUN010000260.1 coordinate 3,989, forward strand.
CGGTCGCCGTTCGCGGCGCCATTCAACAATGCGAGCGGCTCGCCGAAATCGACCAAATTCCAGTTCTGAACCAGTAAACCAGCGACCGTGGGCGCAGCGGGCGTAGGCGGCTCTGCAGGCGGCGGAGCAACTGCGACGGTCGGTGGGATGATGGGCTCAGGCTCGGAGATCGGGTCGGGGATCGGTACGGGTTCGGGATCGGCAGCGATCTCGCGGCCGACCAGTTTGCCGAATGTCTGTGGAGGAAGCTTGCGGACGAGGCCCGTCGTGAACGCGCTGTCTAGCGCCTGGGCCAGCTCGCCAACCGTGGCATCGTCGGGTGATGCGGGCTCCCATGGATCGTCCCACACCTGGAATTCCTCGAGTTCGGCGGAATGCGTCATCGCGCGCAGGTCGGTTGGCATCGACGTCCCCAGGTAGAGACGCGCGGCCTCAACGTGCTCGGGCAGCATCGGTTCGCTCGGGGATGTCGCGATCGCGCAGCCTTGGACGCGCGGACCCTCTGGAGTTATCAGAGCAAAGACGACCTCATCGCCCGCGGCCAGCTCAATACCGTTATCAAGCCCGTGTGGCCAGATACCCTCAGTCAGCAGCAAGAGCAGGAGCTTCTCGAAGCTCTCCGAGGCCTGCACGACAGCGCCGGCGCTCGCCTGCCCCGCGACAACCAGAGCAAAGTAGCGCCCAGCCTCCCGACCCGTTGCGTTGTCGTTCGCTGACATCACGGTAATCCGTCCCTCACTGGATCAAGCTCCGCGAGGTCCCCCACGGTACCGAGTATCTACCACAAGTGGTGCAAAGATTCATTAAACAAATGAAACGGCGAGTTTACATCCCCAGGTTCCGGATGATCCGCGGCGTGACAAACAGTATCGACTCAGCGTCCTCAACAAGTTCGGAGCGTTTGAAGTTCAGCGGGAGCCCGACTGTCTCCAATGTTTCGATGGAGCGCGGGAAGCCGCCCAGCGCGAGGGTCTCGCCGTCCTGAACGACGACCTCCGACTGAAGCGAGATTTCCTCGGTGATTGGGATGACAGTGCCATCGGGCGCCACGACCTCACCAGTCGGCGCGATGAAGCGCGGATCGAGCATCATTGATATGCTGTCGTCGGCATTGATGCGGGGGAGGCAGAATAGCTCCACACCCGTGGCGACGGCGTCGATGGCGTAGTCTACGGTGCGCTGGCCGAACTGGTTGTAGCTGACCGATGCCGCCACGAAGGGAATGAGCGTTGTGGCGCGGATGACGCACATTCGGTTGTTCTTCGTGGTGATGTTCGCCCCGGTCGTGTTGTTGCTGAGCGACTCCCGGTTCGTGCCCGAGATGAGCGGCGCCATATTGCCCGTCTTGAAGCGCAAGTTAGAGCCTGCGGGCGGCGCGGGACCGACCACGTCGATCTGCAGGTCGCGTCCTCGGATCGGCAGATCATAGCCCCAGCCCTGGTCTAGGCGGCGAGACATGGTCACGAGCCTGACCTCTATGTTGACCTGCTGAACCGGCTTGTCGAGGAGCGAGACGATCTCTGCGAATTCGTCGATGGCCTCGGCCGTACCCTTTAGGATCAGAGCGTTCTGGTCCGCGAGAGCGACCGGCTTCTCCGTGAGCCCCTCGGGGAGAAGCTGGGCCAGTGCCCCGCCACCTTGGGCGCCGCCTCCGCCGCCGAACGCGCCTCTTCCAGTCGTGGCACCGGTCGCTTGGGCGACGCGGACCTCCGCGTAGTTGCGCTCGGCAAACGGGTACAGGCCCGGCTCCTGCATTTCGGGCAACGGTCGCACGGGTCCCGTTGCGTCCTCGAGAGCGGATCGCAGGAACTCGCGGCGGCCGTGAGTGGGATCGCCGCCGGGCAAGCCCGTGCCAGTGCCGCCGAAGATGAATACGATCTCGCCGGCGGTGACGTGGGTGAGCTGCAGGATCACCGTCCGCTCGTTGGCCTTGTCGGGCTTGGCCTCTACCTTGTCGTCGGCGCAGGCTACCGTCATCGGCACCACGAGTGCTGTCAGCAGGGCAATGATTCTGACCATCAGCGCGGACCTCCCCAGGCACACCAAAGCTCAGGCCGCTACGGCTGGCCTGTGTTCTGACTAACGCATCGGCGAGGCCTCAGGTTGCGCTCGCGCGGTTATTGAGGCGCTGTGGTCCCGGATATGACGAGCTGTCCGTTGTAGATTGCGATGTCGGAGATCTTCACGCCCTCGGCCTGACTCAACTGCTGGCTGAGGCCGCGGTCAAGCTCGGCTTGCATGCCATCCACCGCGCTCTGGGGCAGGTTGAGGCTCCCAACTTGAGCCGAATCGATACGCAAGCGGGGTTGGCCGCCGTCCATGTACGGTCGGAGTTTGGCTGTCAGGTAGAGCTGGCGCCCCTTCCAGTCGACCATCCCGGTGACCACAGCGTTGCCATCCACGAGCGAGACGTGAGGATCCTTGATGCCTGACTGTCCGGCGTTCTCGGCGACCATCTGGTTCAACTGCGCCTCATCAACGCGAAGCGTAACGGGAACCGTCTGGCGGGACTGGACGGCTTGCTCGATCACCTCAACCTGTTGTTCGACCGGCAGGTTTGCGGCGGGGGCAGTTGACGGCGCGGCCGGCGATGATGTGGTCGCGGGAGCTTGCGTGACCGATGGCGGGACGGCCGTCACCTTGGAGTAGACGACGAGGGCGATGATGACGAGTGTGGCGAACACAGCGCCGCAGCCGATCCCGCAGCCTAGCAGCGCGGTCTTCCACCACGGCTTTGGGTCTTTCCTCTGGATGCGCGGCATCTGACGCTACCCCTTGTCCTGTGGTGGTCCGTTGAACCGGCTCATGGCGGCGTCGAGTCCCTCGCTCAGCGCGCACTGGACGGCATCCGCCGCTCGCCACACGGCCTCCTCTGCCCTATCTCGCTCCGAAGCCCGGAACGGTGATAGCACGTATGAAGTCGCGTCGCGCCCGGAATCGAGGCGACCGACGCCTAGACGCAACCTGGCGTACTCGTCGGTGCCGATCGATTGGGCGATGGAGCGCAACCCCTTCTGGCCGCCATGGCTGCCAGAGCGGCGGATGCGGATGACGCCGATGTCGAGGTTGATGTCGTCGGCGACGACGAGCAAGTGCTCGGGCTCGAGCTTGTAGTAGGACAGCAAGCGGCGGACGGCCGACCCGCTGTTGTTCATGAATGTCTGCGGTTGGGCGAGGAGCGTTGGCATGCCGCCGATGTCGCCGCGGCCGAAGATGGCTTCGTGCCTGCGCGTTTTCAGCGCGATGCGGTGGCGCTGAGCCAGCAGGTTGATGACCATGAAGCCGACGTTGTGGCGGGTGCTGGCGTACTCGCTACCGGGGTTTCCGAGGCCGACGATGCATCTCATAGTCAATGCACTTTACCGCGACCGCGGAACGCGGCGCTCGTTGGGGAACGACCGGCCAAGGTGTAGGTAAGACGCAAGACCTCTGGGCGGATACCCAGAGGCCTTGCGCGTGTTTCGTAGTAGATCGAGAGCCGAATGCTGACGTTAGGACCGGGAGCGACCTTGGTCCTCGTCGCCACCCTCGGCATCCTCGGTGGGCTCGGCACCCTCTTCGCCTTCGGCACCTTCGGCGCCCTCTTCGCCCTCTTCGCCTTCTTCGCCCTCGAGGCCCTCTTCGTCTTCAACTTCGGGCTCTTCGATGACGACCGGCGCGCGGACCGTGACCATGGCTTCATCTGGTTCGATGAGCAGGTCGAAGTCAACGCCCTCGGGGAAGATCAGGTCCGAGACATGACGGGTGTCGCCGATTTCCATCCCGGTGATGTCGAGCGTGAACTCTTCCGGGATCTCAAGCGGCAAGCACGCGATCGGGACGTCGTAGAGGATCTGATCGACGCTGCCACCAACCAGGGCGCCTTCGGAGACGCCGACGAAGCGAACGGCGACCTGCACCGTGACCTTCTCCGTCAAGGAGACCCACTGGAAGTCAACGGCGAGGAATTCGTCGGTCACCGGATCGGTCTGGAGTTCCTTGATGATCGCCGCAAGGCCCTCGGGGGTCTCGCCGTCAACGTTGAGGCTAAACAGCACGTTGCCACCGCGCTGATGGCGAAGCACGTTCCAGAGGTTGCGAGCGTCGACGGACAGCGACAGGACTTCCTGTCCGCGTCCGTACACGACCCCTGGCACGAGGCCAGCGTTACGCGCTTTCCGGGCTTCGATCTTGCCGCCCGGGGTCCTGCTCTTAGCGTCCAGAACTACCTGCTCCATGACTACTGTGCCTCCCACACGGCCGAAGCCGGATTGGTCTTAGTTGGCTGGGGCGGGAGGGATCGAACCTCCGAATACAGGGTCCAAAACCCCGCGCCTTACCACTTGGCGACGCCCCAGCGTCTGAGGCTCGTGCGACGACCGCCACTGCCTACGTGTCGGTCATTGCGAACGCAACCTTCGCCGCCTCGAGATCGGACGGCTTGTCGACATCAAACGCTATTTCGGCATGCTGCGATGCGTGAACGGCAACCTCGCCGCCCAGGATCTTCGAAGCTCGAGCCGCCGCCTGCTCGAGGGTCAACGTACCCAGGGCGATACGAATCAGCACTCCCGCCCCCAGCATCATTGCGAGCCGGGGGACGTTTTTCCGGTTGCCAAAGAGCGAGTTGAGCAGCTCCTGGCACTGCAACAAAGTGCTGCGTCGGGCGACAGCAATATTGCCGCCCGTGAATCGCCCTTCGCACAGACGTATCGACGTGCGCTTCGTGCCTGGATAGCTCGACTCGCACATGTCCGCGTCGGCTATAGTGTACGTGAAGTCAGCGCCGCTGTCCAGAGCGAAATTCACGGTTGCATCAACCGATTCGGGCGTCAGGCAAGGCAGATCGGCCGTGATGATGGCAATCTGCCCATCGCCCTCTATCCGAGCCGCCGCGGCGATCGTGTCGGAGAATTTTTCTCCCGCCGCATGGACCTGTTTCACGCCGCCGGTAGCGTCATCGGGCAGCTTGGCTCGCGGGCTGGTTACCAGCACGGTCTCGGACACTGTCTGGCAAGCGGCCAGCGCTTCTACAACGTATCGAACCATTGGGACGCCGTCGATAGGCACAAGGGCTTTCGCGGGGACTCCCATGGAGTCCGCGAATTCGCCCCCTGCCCCGGCTGCCATCACTACGGCCTTTACCTGTTTACGCTCCACAGTCGCGGCCCTCGATCGTAACCGGTCTTGTTGCTGACCTGCCGGCCCAGCTCCAGAAACCGGCGGATGCTAGTTTCTCCGCCGCCGCCCGCGCGTCGGCCTGGCTAGCGGGGAGGGCGAAACAGCACGCCCCGCTGCCTGTCATGCCAGCAAGCCCGCCTGTCAGCTCCTGCAGGCGCGCAATCATCTCAGTCAAGTCAGGCCGGTCGGGAGCCAGTGCCGGGACGAAGGCGTTGCCGACCTCTGAAATCGTGCCGCGCCGCAATAGCTCCAGCGCCGCCCGACTTGCTCGCGTTCCATCCATGTAGTGCTCCGGGCCGACATTCGCGTACGCCCAGCCCGTGCTTACGCCGAGCTTGCAGAGCGCCAGGACAACCGGGATGTCGGCGCTGGGCAGCGGGGTCAGCCGCTCCCCGATGCCTTCGGCAAGACCTGCGCCCTCTCCCAGAAAGAACGGGATGTCCGCCCCGAGTTCACGGGCCACCGACGCCAGCCTTTCGTCACCGGCGCTCCAACCATGCAGGGCCGAGAGTCCGAGCAGCACGCCCGCCGCATCCGCGCTTCCGCCAGCCAGTCCGGCCTCCGAGGGAATCCGCTTGTGCAGATCGATCTCGACGGCCGGCTCAACGCCAAATGCCTCGCAGCTCCGTTCCGCGGCCCGGAACGCGATGTTCTCGGAGCCCTCGGGGGACGGGATTCCGCTTGTGGACAGCCGGATTCCGGGCTCTGCCGAGCGGACCACGACATCATCCGCGAGATCGACCGAGTGCATCACCGTTGCGATCTCGTGGTAGCCGTCCGCGCGCTTGCCGATGATGTCCAGCACGAGATTCAGCTTGGCCCGGCATCGGCATCTGACTTCGCTTCTAAGGGCCAACGGGCTTCACCCCGGCCTCGGACAGGCGGTTCGCGAGCAGCACGAACTCGTCGACTCCCAGCGCCTCGGCTCGCGTCTGCTCGTCAATGCCCGCATCGACGATTGCGCCGACCGCGATGTCTCGTGACACGTCCAGCAGGTCTCCCGCGTTCGCCAACGCGTTCGAGAGCATCTTGCGTCGCTTTCCAAAACCCGCTTTCACCGCTGCAAAGAACAGCCGTTCGTCCCAAACGTCGTCGCGCGCCGCGCGCCGGGGCGTCAGCGCGACTACTGTCGAATCGATATTCGGATGCGGGTGGAACGCTCCGCGGGGGACGCGGGCGACGGCTTTGATGGAGTCTGCGTAATATGCCGCCGCAACGCTCAGTATACCGTATGCTTTGGTCCCGGGCCCGGCCTGCAGCCTGTCCCCCACTTCGCGCTGAACCATCGTCACGAGCCGGCCGAATGGCCGTCGGACCTCGAGCGCGCGCATGATAAGGGCAGTCGCGGCGTAGTAAGGCAGGTTCCCGGCGACGGACCAGTTGGGCGCCGTGCTCTCGGCGAGTGCGGACAGGTCGGCATCCAGGGCGTCCGCCTCTATGATGCGGACGTGGGTCGCGTCGCCGAACACCTTGTTGAGCGCGGCGACGAATGACGGCTCAATCTCAATGGCGACGACGCGCGGCGCGCGCGCTGCCAAGGCCTCTGTCAGGGCTCCGAGCCCCGCGCCGATCTCGATCACGCCATCGATCTCGCCGTCGCAGGCGAAATCGGCGATTCGGGCGGCGATGGACGGGTCGATGAGGAAATTCTGTCCGCGCGATTTTCTCGGGCGATGGTCTGCCTCGGAGAGGAACCGTCGCGTCCGCTGGGCCAGCGATTCGTCATGGTTGGTCATGCCGGCCACCTGGGGATTCCCCACGCCAAAAGAAAATGCGGCAACAGGCGCCATGCCCGTTGCCGCTGAACCTCAGCGGTCTGGAATCGCGAAACTCTACTGCAATTTGTCGCGGGTGTCAAGCGGGCCCTGATGCCGCGCTGTCTCCTCCGCCTCGCGCACAGCTTGCTGGTATCGGCGGACGCGGATATAGGTGATTACGACCATGATTGCCCCGCCGCCCCAGAAGATCAACGTCTGGTAAGTTCCCCGTGGAAACCCCATCATCACCCATGGGATGAATGCGAGGATGATGAGGATCATGACGATCTGTTCGATCGTCTCTTGATAGCGGCGCATGTGCTAGACTCCTACATCCTCGCTCGGCTCGAGCTGGCGGATTGCGAGGAGGGCTTCATAGACGCTGACTTTCAGGCAGTCGTGCAGCGGCAAGTCTTCGAATGGAGGTTGGGTCTCGACGAGCCCATCGTCGACCTCTTCGGTCCGGCCGCCGGGCACGGAATCACTGGCCTGGGCGGCCTCTGAGCCATGCTCCATCCGGAACGCCGACAGTTCGGCCGCCAGCTTCTCGGAGGCGTCTTCGAGGTATTCGACGGCCTCTTCGTTGACCGTCGCGCGGACGTGTCGCAGCTTCTCGATCCACGTGTCTTTGGATGGCGGGATCAGGTAGCCCTGGTCGATCAGAGCGGCTTCCAGGTACTGGCGGATGTCCGCGTAGACCCCGGCCTTCTCCCAGAAACTCATCTCCTGGCGCATGACCTTGAGCATGTCCTCAATGAGTTCGTCGATGGCGATGCCGTCGGCGACGTCGGCGCCCTTCTTTGCCGTGCGTTGCTCCGCCAAGTCGAGCGCGACGTCGAGCGCCTCAGCGAGCGGGCACCCATCCAGACGCTTCTTGCGGACCAGCCGGAGCACCCAACGTTTGTGGGGGAATGGCGGCATGAAACTCGGGTCTTGCTCGCCGACCTTGAGCTGCAACCGCCCGTCGCGCACGAAGGACACGATGACTGCATGCAACATGTGCTCCGCCAACCGGCGCGGCTCCAACTCGTCGCCCGTGACCGGAGCGTAGGCCCGTTTGCGAGCATTTACCGGGTTGCGGGGGACGCCGGAGGGAACGAACTTGTGAGCGGCCAGGTAGGCGATGCCATCGGGGCCAAGGGGCTCCCCGAGTTCCACGCGTTCCGGCTGAGCGTCTCGCTCGGCGGCCGCCTGTTCGTCCATCTCATCGGCGCGTTCCTCCAACCCCTTAACAAGCCGGAAGAGGCCGTAGATGGCGGCAACGAAGGCGACTGCGAGCACCGTCAGGACAATGGGCAGCATCAGATGGCTTCGCTTTCCGCGCACGCGTAGGCGTTGTGGTTATGGATCGATTCAAAGCTCTCGCACTCAACAGCAAACTGCCCGACTCCCGGGAGCGAACGCACGGCCAGCACGGCGTCTCTGACGACGTCTTCCACGAACTTCGGGTTGGCGTAGGCGGCGTCCGTGACATGCCGCTCGTCAGCGCGCTTCAGTATTGGGAACAAGGCCGAACTTCCCTGAGCCTCCAGCACCGGCACCAGGTCCTCAATCCAGACGATCGTGTCTGAGTGCTGGAGAAGGTTGACCCGCAGGTGCGCGCGCTGGCTGTGGGCGCCGAAGTCGGCTATCTCCCTCGAGCACGGGCAGAGCGTGGCGATCGGCACGACCGTCCCGAGTCGGAATTCGTACTCGCCGTCTTCAATTCTACCCGC
>CAZKUN010000261.1:0-6989 GCA_964555935.1 uncultured Armatimonadia bacterium
GGACATGGGCAGCATGGGGCCGGCCAAGGGTAGTGGTGGAATGTCCATGACGGCCGAGGACATAGAGAAGGCATTCAAGCAGTTCGACAGCATGGACGATCTGATCGCACTCGGCAACCAGCACCTCGACGAGGCGCGCGGCGAAGCGGGCGACATCTCCGCCGAGAGCGCCGAGCAGCGTTTCATGATCGCGGTCGGCGCTTACGAGCGAGCGCTTGAACTCGAGCCCGGCGACGCCAACATAATTACCGATCTTGGAATCGCATACAGAGGCCTCGGAGACCCGAAGATGGCGGTAGAGAAGTTCCGCGAGGCAGCCGCGGCCGACCCGGACCACGTGCAGAGCCGCTTCAACGCAGGACTCGTGCTCGAGGCGGACCTTGAGGACATGACCGGGGCGGCTGAGGCGTGGAAGGACTACCTCGAGGTTGCGCCGAAAGACGACTCGCGACGCGAAGAGATCGAGGCCAAACTCCGGGACATGAACTAACACTGCAGGAGGGGTTTCAACCCCGACGCTGTAGCCGCTGTACGACGTCGTTCGCCATTAACAACAACCCGCGGAGAGATGGCCGAGTGGACTAAGGCGCGCGCCTGGAGAGCGCGTATGGGCGCAAGTCCATCGTGGGTTCGAATCCCACTCTCTCCGCCATACATCGAACCAAACACGGAGCGTCCCGACGCTCCCAACGCAACCAGACAGGATTGACCGTGCTAGACGGGGAGCTAGCGGTGCCCTGAACCCGCAATCCGCTTAGCGGGGTTGAATTCCCACTCGAGGTTGCGTGCTTTGGGGTCTGACCGTCGCGGGCAGTGATGAAGGTTGGGTCCCGCGCAAGGTGACTTTGCTGAACCCCGTCAGGTCCGAGAGGAAGCAGCGGTAAGCGATCCGTCGCCTGTGCCGCGGCAAGCCTGGCCCGAGCAAGCCACGACGGTAACGCTTGGAGCGCGTACATCGACAGTGGGTGCACGGTCTTAATAGTCAGATATCGGCCCCGTGCGGGCTTCTCGCGTGGGGCCGATATCAACTCCAAAACGTCGCACTCGGCAGCACCGAACTAGGGGTTCCAAGCCCCGGGTCCACCCCAACGATGGCTTACGTCTCCTTTACACTCAAGTACCGACCGAGTACCTTTGCCGACGTCGTCGGCCAGGAGCATGTTACCCGGACGCTCCAGAACGCCGTGACGACGGGGCGGATCCACCACGCGTACCTCTTCTCGGGCCCTCGCGGCACGGGCAAGACCAGTTGCGCGCGGATCCTGGCGAAATCGCTCAACTGCGCCAACGGGCCCACGGCGGATCCCTGTGGGGTCTGCGGGCCGTGTGAGTCGATCAGGGACGGGCGGGCCCTAGATATCGTGGAGATCGACGCCGCGAGCAATCGCGGAATCGATGAGATCCGCGACCTTCGCGAGAAGGTCAAGTACAGCCCCGCCGAGTTCCCCACCAAGCTCTACATCCTCGACGAGGTCCACATGCTCACCACGGAGGCGTTCAACGCCCTCCTGAAGACCCTCGAGGAGCCCCCGGACCACGCTTACTTCGTATTGGCAACGACCGAACCACACCGCGTGCCGGCGACCATCGTCTCGCGATGCCAGCGTTTCGATTTCCGGCGCATCGGCGTCCCTGATATCGTCGGCGCCCTCCAGGGAATCGCTGAGGCTGAGGGAATCGAAGTCGAGACCGAGGCTCTCGCGGCGATCGCTCGGGCAGCAGACGGTGGAATGCGCGACTCGCAGAGCATCCTCGACCAGCTTGTCGCCTACGGTGGGTCCAGCATCGACGTCCAGACCGTCAATGACGTGCTCGGGGTTACGGATCTGCAGACGCTGATCCAGATCGTCGGCGCGATCCTGGCCTCCGACCACGCGCGTATATGCGGCATCGTCGACCAACTCATTTCGCAGGGCAAGGATCTCGGACAGCTTCTCGACGACCTGATGCTGTACGCGCGCGATCTCGCCCGCGTGTCGCTGCAGTGCGAGCCGATCGGCCCCGTCGCGGGCTCTCCGGACGATCCGAGCATCATCCAGCAGTCGCAAGCACTCGCCTCCGAGCGCGCGATGGCGCTGATGACCCACTTCGCGAAGGTCAGACAGGAATTCCGGCGATCCACGCAACACGGCCTCCTGCTCGAGACAGCTCTCCTCGAGGCCACCGTGCCGGCAACGACAGCGGCCCCACAGCCGGCGCCCCAGCCCGTAGTGGGTCAGCCAATTCAGCCCACGGCGCCGGTTCAGGCCCCGCCGACCGAGATTCCCGCACGGCCGACACCGACGCCGACACCTGTTCAGCCACGAGCCGAGACGCCAGCGCCGCCCCCGGCGCAACCCGCGGCCACGCCACCGGCGCCCGAGCCTGCACCAGCGCCCGCACCGACGGCGCCAGAACCAGAGCCCCAACCAGCGCCTGCGGCGGGTGGCCTCTCTCTGGAGACCGTGCTGGCCAACTGGGGGCAAGTTGCCGGCGTCCTCCGAGGGATGAGGCACATGCCTATCGTGGCCGTCCTTCAGGAAGGCCGGCCAACGGCCGTTGACGGGAACCGCATCACGATCACATTCAGCACTCGGCACAAGTTCCACCACGGCCAAGTTGACGGCAAGCACCGCGAGCTGATCCAGCAGGCTGCGAGCCAGGCTCTGGGGTGTCCGGTCGAGATAGAGGCCGCTCTGTCTGACGAGGCCCCCGCACCGGAGGTGAAGCCCCACGCTGAGCTGGGCCTTCCGCCGGAGCCAGGCCTCGTGGCGCCCGGCGAAGACAATCCGGCGCTGCGCGATGTCCAGGATGTCTTTCCCGGCAGCCGCATCTCAAAAGACGGACAGCCAGGCTAGCCCTGGCCGCAACCAGGCCATTGGAGTCAAAGCATGAAGAACCCGCTCCAGCAATTCGCGCTATCGCAACTCGGAAACATCCAGGAGAGCATCGCGGCGGCAACAGCCGCGGCCGAGGCTGAGCTGCGCGCGACGAAGGTCGAGGGCGCTTCGGGCGGCGGAGCCGTCCGCATCACCGCCAACGGCCTCGGCGAGATCATCAGCGTCGAACTTGACCCGAACGTGATCACTTCGGAGCCGGATGAGGTGCTGCTACTGCAGGACCTCATCGCCGCGGCCATCCGCGAATGCCTGGCCCGCGCCGCCGAGAAGGGCGCCGAGGTGCGTCAATCCAAGCTCCGCGAGAGCGGACCTTTTGGCATGCTTGAAGACATGGGGATCGATCTGGACTCGCTCGGACAACCGTAAGTTGCCGGCCTCGTCCGCTCATTCGACGACAGAGTGCACTCCTATGCTGCAATACGCCAGGCCGCTGCAGAGACTACTGTCCGCCCTGGAGAAGCTACCAGGGGTCGGGCCTAAGAGCGCGCAGCGCCTTGCCTTCTACATCCTGCGGGCCGATTCCGGCGAGGTCGAGGAGTTCGCGGCCGCGCTGGTCGACGTCAAGCACTCGATCCACCCTTGCACGCGGTGCTTCAACTATAGCGAGGGCGATCTCTGCCCGATTTGCGCCGATCCCCGCCGCGAGGTGCACTCCGTGTGCGTGGTCGAGGAAGCCAGCGACGTCATGGCGATCGAGCGCTCGGGCGAGTTCCGGGGCATCTACCACGTGTTGGGGGGGCGCCTCTCCCCTATTGCCGGCGTCGGTTATGACGACATCAACCTGGACGAGTTTCTGGACCGCGTGCGAGCCGGTGGTGTGTCCGAGGTGATCCTGGCAACGAGCCCGACCGTCGAGGGCGACGCGACAGCTCACGAGGTCGCCAGACTTGTCGCGGAAATCGCTGAGTCCGGTGCCATTGAACTGGCCCCGCGCCTCTCGCGGATTGCTCTAGGCCTTCCCGTCGGCGGCGACCTCGACTACGCGGATGGCCTGACACTTGCGCGGGCTATGCGGGGCAGAACACCCCTTGACGGGGGACCATCGTAGAGGCGCGATTCATCGCGCCTTGCCGTCGCCGGACGCCGTCGCCACCAAAGTGGACAAGTTCCCTCACTTACAGTAGACTACCCCGCGGGAACGGGGGGCTGCCTGGGGCGAGGGATTTGGATTCGGATGATTCAACAAAAGTAGTTTGACTGGAGGCTCTTTGAACATGCCGCAGCTTACGGAAGTACGTTGGCATGGCCGCGGCGGCCAAGGCGCGAAAACGGCAGGATACATCCTTGCCGAGGCCGCGGCGGCTGACGGCTGGCAGATTCAGGCGTTCCCGGAGTACGGAGCCGAGAGGCGCGGCGCGCCGATCCGCTCATACGTGCGAATCAGCGACGCGCCGATCCGGATGCGGTGCCCGGTTCGCAATCCACAGATCGTGATCGTGCTTGATGACACGCTGCTGGTGTCGGAGAAGGTCACGGACGGAGCGGCCGACGACGCGCTGATCCTCGTGAATTCCACCGAGTCCATCGACGCCGTCAAGAAACGCGTCAATGCGCTCGACTCGCAGACCGTGTGCGTCGTGGACGCGACCGGTATTTCGCTCGCAACGATCCGGCGCGATATCCCCAACACGCCCATGCTCGGCGCGCTGGCCAAGATGACGGAGATCCTGTCCCTCGAGGGCGCGAAGAAGGCCGTGACCGAGAAGATGGCCGGCAAGCTCTCCGAGGCCATTCTGCAGGGCAACATCAACGCGATCGATCGCGCTTACCAGGAGGTGACCTCAGGATGAGTTACCCCAAGGATGCTCCTTGGCACGCGCTCGCTCGTGGAGGCATCATCCCTGATCCCGGCACAGCGCTCAAGTACAAGACGGGCGGCTGGCGCACCTTCAGGCCGATCCGAGACACCGAATGCTGCATCGACTGCCTCTTCTGCTGGGTGTACTGCCCAGACGATGCCATCCTCTGCAAGGAGAAGTCGGTCAAGGTCGAGCCGATCGACCTCGATCACTGCAAGGGCTGCGGCATCTGTGCCGAGGTCTGCCCCAAGGACTGCATCAAGATGGTCCGGGAGACCGAGATCGACGAGTAACAGCAACGCCGCGCTCGCGTGCCGGGCGAGGCTTTTGGGAGGATTGAAATGCCGGGACAGATTGCATTAGAGGGCAATCAGGCCGTTGCCGAAGCCATGCGTCAGATCAACCCTGACGTCGTGGCGGCCTACCCGATCACCCCGTCGACGGAGATTGTCCAGATCTTCAGCAAGTACGTCGCCGACGGGCTGGTCGATACCGAGTTCGTAGCGGTCGAGAGCGAGCACTCCGCGATGAGCGCTTGCATCGCCGCATCCGTCGCCGGTGGCCGCGTGATGAACGCGACCTCGTCGGCGGGAATGGCGCTGATGTGGGAGATGCTCTACATCGCCGCATCCATCCGCACCCCGATTGTCCTGGCGCTCGTCAACCGCGCGCTCAGCGGCAACATCAACATTCACTGCGATCACTCCGACGCCATGGGCGCTCGTGACGCCGGCTGGCTCCAGCTCTTCTGCGAGAATGCCCAGGAAGCGTATGACACCATGTTCCAAGCCGTGAAGATCGGCGAGGACCTGGACGTGCGCCTCCCGGTCATGGTCTGCCTCGACGGTTTCATCATCAGCCACTCGGTTGAGATGGTCGCTGTTGAGGAAGACGAGAAGATCCGCGAGTGGGTCGGGCCATATACGCCGAACAGGCCGCTCCTGGATCTCGAGAATCCCTACACGGTCGGCCCGCTTGACCTGCAAGACTTCTACTTCGAGCACAAGCGCAGCCAGGTCGAGGGATACGTCCCCGTTCCGGGCATCATCGAATCCGTCGGCGCGAGTTTCGAGGAGCAGTTCGGCCGCTCTTACGGCCTGCTGGAGGCCTACCAGTGCGACGACGCCGAGAGCGTTGTCGTGTCGCTCGGCTCTACCGCCGGCATGGTCAAGGACACGGTCGATCAGATGCGCGCCGAAGGCAAGAAGGTTGGCGGACTCAAGATCCGCTCATACCGCCCCTTCCCGGCCGATCTCGTCGCGGACATCCTCCGCGACTGCAAGTCCGTCGCAGTCCTTGACAGAGCGATGTCGTTCGGCGCAGCCGCGTCGCCGCTCTTCGCGGACGTCACGTCCGCTCTCTACACCCGCGGCGCAAGCGTCCCGACCGCCACCTATGTCTACGGCCTCGGCGGCCGCGAAATGATGCCCGAGTATATCGAGCAAGTCTTCGCCGACCTCGAGTCCGTCGCCGCCGCCGGTGCGGTCGATCCCGCCCTGAAGTATCTCGGCCTGCGCGAATAGGAGGAACTGACAAATGCCGAGCTTGAAAGAGCTTACAACCAAAGAAACGCAACTAGTCGGCGGACATCGTCTATGCCCAGGCTGTGGCGAGGGCACGATCGTCCGGCAGGTCCTGATGGCGGCCGACAAGCCCGTCGTCGCGGCCAACGCAACCGGCTGTCTTGAAGTCTCGACCACGATCTTTCCGTACACCGCATGGAACATCCCGTGGATTCACCTCGCCTTCGAGAACGTCGGCGCGACCGCGTCCGGCGTCGAGGCGATGTACAAATCACTCAAGCGCCAGGGCAAGATTACCGATGACATGTACTTCGTCGCCTTCGCCGGCGACGGCGGCACGTATGACATCGGCTTCCAGTCCCTCTCCGGCGCCGTCGAGCGGGGCCATAACTTCGTGTACGTCTGCCTCAACAACGAGGCCTACATGAACACGGGCATCCAGCGCTCAAGCGCAACGCCGCTGGGCGCGCACACGACCACGAGCCCGGCCGGCAAGGTCATCCCCGGCAAGCAGACGCCGCGCAAGGACATGACCGAGATCATGGTCGCTCACGAGATTCCCTACGTCGCCCAATCCAACTCGGGCCGGTGGCGGGACCTCACCAACAAGGCCGAGAAGGCCTTCCAGATCGAGGGACCGGCGTTCCTGAACACGCTGTCGGTCTGCCCGCTTGGTTGGGGCACGGAGAGCGGCAAGGCCGTTGAGATCTGCGAAGTGGCCGCCGACACTTGCGTCTGGCCGCTGTACGAAGTCGTCGAGGGCGAGTACAAAATCACGTACCGCCCGA
>CAZKUN010000261.1:6999-12532 GCA_964555935.1 uncultured Armatimonadia bacterium
GATGCGGCCTTCTCCGCCCATGTGAGCAACCCGCCGGTGCAGGAGTACCTGCAGTACCACCGGCGGTTCGCTCATCTGTTGAGAGCGCCCAGCGGCGAAGAGATCATCGCGCAGATCCAGGCGCAGGTCGACAGGAAGTGGGACGCGCTCCAACACAAAGCGGAGCACGCCTCGTAGTCGTCGCCGTCTGCCATACCCGTTCGTAGGGGCGCAATTCACTGCGCCCATCTGCTCACTGGAGCGAGAACCATGTCCGAGCAAGAGAACGTAGACAAGTCAACCTGGCGCAACAAAGTCGGCCTCGCGGAGATGCTCCGCAATGGCGTCATCATGGACGTCACCAACCCCGAACAGGCGAAAATCGCCGAAGACGCGGGCGCGGTGGCCGTCATGGCGCTCGAGCGCGTCCCGTCTGACATCCGTCGCGACGGCGGCGTTGCCCGGATGGCCGATCTCAAGATCATCGAGGACATCATGGCTGTCTCGACGATCCCCGTCATGGCTAAGTGCCGCATCGGCCACTTCGCGGAGGCCCAAGTTCTCGAATCGATCGGCGCGGATTTCATCGACGAATCCGAGGTCCTCACGCCGGCCGATGAGGAGTTCCACGTCGACAAGAACGCGTTCAAGGTCCCGTTTGTCTGTGGCTGCACCAACCTGGCCGAAGCGCTCCGGCGCATTGGTGAGGGCGCGGCCATGATGCGGACCAAGGGCGAGGCCGGCAGCGGCAACGTCGTCGAGGCCGTCCGCCACATCCGCACCGTCATGGGTCACATCCGCAAGCTCACCACGCTCCGCGATGATGAACTCATGACCGAGGCGAAGAACATGGGCGCTCCCTTCTCGATCGTCAAGGAGATCTCCCAGACGGGAACGCTGGGCGTCCCGAACTTCAGCGCCGGTGGGATCGCCACCCCGGCCGACGCCGCTCTGGTCCGCCAGCTAGGCGCCGAGGCCGTGTTCGTGGGTTCTGGGATCTTCAAAGCCGAGGACCCGCCGGCCCGCGCGCTGGCCATCGTTCACGCGGCGACCTACTATGAGGATCCGGACGAGGTCGCGAAAGCGACTCGCGGACTTCAGGGCGCGGCCATGGACGGGATCGACGTCCGAACGCTACCGGACGAAGAGCGCCTGGCCAACCGAGGCTGGTAGCCGCCGTCCGTCTCCGCTCCGTACGACGATCGTCCCGATCGTCGATGCCGAAGGCATGTAAGAGCGGCTTCAGCCGCGACGCCGTCAGCCGTCACGCAAGCAACCGACGCCCCCTCCCACTCCGAGGGGGCGTCGACGGATTCGAGGACCATCGATGTCACGCAAGATCGGCGTGCTGTCTCTCCAGGGCGACTTTGCCGAGCACCTCCACACGCTGTCACACCTCGACTGCGACGCCTCGCCGGTGAAGACTCCCGACACCATCCGCGCGTGCGACGGGCTGATCATCCCCGGCGGCGAGAGCACCACCATCGGCAAGCTCATCCAGGCTTTCGACATCGAGCCCGCGCTCCGCGAATTGCACGAGTCCGGGCGACCGATCTTCGGCACTTGCGCCGGCGTCATCCTGATCGCCAAGGACATCGTCGGCAGCGACCAGTGGCGTCTGGGCATCCTCGACTGCACCGTCGAGCGCAACGCCTACGGCCGCCAGGTCGACAGCTTCGAGACCGAACTCAAGGTCGAGGGCATCGATGATTTGGTCCACGGCGTCTTCATCCGCGCGCCGGTCATCGCCGAGGCGCGTGGCGACTGCCGCGTCCTGGGCACCTTCAACGACCGCCCCGTCATCGTCCGCGAGGGCAACCTCCTCGGCGCGTGCTTCCATCCCGAACTCACCGACGAACTCCGCATCCACCAGTACTTCCTTGAGATGTGTTCGTAGTGGCATGAGCGTCTCGCTCATGCGCCGTCAGCTCCATCTTCCGCAACCGATCGCGCTCTCCGTGCGTTAGACGACTTGAGGTGAGTCCGCGATGATCTCAGCGCTAGCACTGGCCCTCGCTCTCGGCTTTAGCCCCGTCCACGCCCAGTTGGTCACCATCGGAGTCACCGACGCCAGTCTGGCTGACGTCGTCGAGTCCCTGGAGGACATGACGGGCGTCAAGATAGCGGGAGCCACGCACGTCTCCGCCGATACTCACCCCATCACCATTGACGCCCGTGACATGCCTCTCAAGCGCGTGATGCGCGACATTTGCGCGCAAGCCGGGGTCTACATCGGGCGCAACCAGATGGATTACTTCCTGCAAGGCGGGTCGGTCGTCGACCGGCGGCCGTGCGTCGAAGTCCACGGATACCAAGTCTACTTGGAGTCGATCGATGTGAGTCGGAGCGCATCCATCAGCCTCCGGCGCAGGGAAGAGAGCGCAGGCGGCTGGGAATCGCTCCGCGTCCATGTTGCGGTCGAGGCCTACGACGATGAGATGCTGTCACCCGTCGTATCGACGACGAGCAACCTGGTCGTGGAACTCGACACCGGCGACGTCCTTACCCAGCCGGCCAGACACAAGCCCGAGGGGCCGTCCCGCGGCATGTCCTCCGCGCTCCGACAGAGCGCCCTCGGCGCCTCCGCCGACTTCCCCTTCCCCCCGCCCGGGGCCAAGCGCATCGTGGCGGTCGAGGGAGAGCTGTGCGTCCACACTGATCTGACCACCTTCGACTTCGAGTTCGACGTGGGGGAGACCGGCGTTACGAAGCGCCACGGCGACATCTCTCTCACCCTCACCAGCATCGACCTTGAGGACCGCGAAGCCCTGTTCCAGCTCTCAGTACCCGACGCTCCAGGCGACGAGGACGACAAGTGGGTCCGGCTTGCGGCGGTGACCGCCTTCGACCGCCAGGGAATGGCCTCCATGTCCAAGGACAGTTGGTGGCCCCAACGCATGGGAGCGGAGAGCGACACTCGGACATTTACCCAGACGATCTACTTCGACTGGGACAGGGGCTACAAGCCCGCCATTCTCCGCTATCGAGGCATCATCGCCGGCAACGCCGTCCGCCGGCTCCCCTATCGATTCGAGGACCTGCCCCTGCCGATGCTCCGCCCCGTCGACTAGCTGCCGCCCGTCCGCCGACCCTCTCCAACTCATCCCACGCATCTCCCCGCACCTGCCCCTGTAGGAGGGGTTTCAACCCCGACGCCGTCGCCTCGCCCGTGAAGACTCCTGACGCCATCCGCGCGCCGGTCATCACCGAGGCGCGTGGCGACTGCCGCGTCCTGGGCACCTTCAACGGCCGCCCCGTCATTGTCCGCGAGAGCAACCTCCTCGGCGCCTGCTTCCATCCCGAACTCACCGACGAACTCCGCATCCACCGGTACTTCCTCGACATGTGCCGTTAGCGGGAGCCCGTCAGCAACAGCTGCCCATCGGCCGCGCCGCCCCACTCTCGATTCCAGGTGCGCCCGTTGGGCCCGTTGCTAGCGCCCCGTGATGTTCAGACCAATCGCCACGGCACCGTCGGAATCATCCGCCACTGCTTCGGTTCCAGCGAAGTGGTTGCCGAAGACGGATGCCGCCTGCGCGTCCGGTCCCAGATGCACTCCCGTGCCCGCGCCCGCGAACTGACAGCCCGAGACGATGAGCGCGCCGTTGAGCAGGTCGATGGCCGCTCGCCCGACCGAGTTCCTGTCCCAGGCTCGAAACAGGCATCCGCTGAACGTCGTGTTCCCACTCCCCTCAAGCAAGGCCACGCGGTCGCCCGTGCCCCAGAAAGCGCAGTTGCTGAATCGGACGGGTCCTGGGTTAGTCGCGGCGACGCGGACGTGTGTCGAGTCATCCCCGGAGTTGCTGACGAACTCCCCGTTCGTGATCAGAATCCCGCTGGAGTAGGGGTCGACGACGTCAACCTGGACGGCCACGTTGCTGGAGTCAGCGCCGATCCCAACGAAGTTGCCACTGCAAGCCCCATGCTCAGTTCTGATGAAGTGGTAGCCGATCTTGTAGCCGATGCAGAACGTATTCAGGACGTACTGCCAGTCCGTGCGACCGAACACGAATGCCTCGCCTTGGGTCGCCCTGAACCGGCGCGCCGCGCTGCCGCCATTAGAACTTGAGAATGGCCAGAAGTGGACATTCTCGATGCGCCCCACATCGACGCAGTTGTCGACCTTGATACCGATGCGCAACGGCTCGCCGTAGAGGTTGCGGATGTAGTGGCGGACGCCGCCGCCGTCGGCGAAGTTGACGCCCATGTACGGGTTCACCATCAGCACGTCGACGATGGACGTGTTTTCTGAGTTGCCCCGCCCCTGGCCCCATCCCATTGTTGCGATGCACCAGGGGTAGGGCACGATCTCGTTCAGGACATCTTGGTTGGGGTAGTAGATCGTCAGCCCCTTGATGGCGCTATTGCGGCCGAGGGCTATAAACGGCGGACCTTCCTCCGACCCGCGGCCCTCTTCGGCCAGCAGCGTCGTGCCGCGCCCTTGCGAGTAGGCCGTCGGCACCGAGAACACGCCCTCGAGCGTCACGTTGTAAGGCACTGTCAGGTGGCTGGCGACGCGGTAGTTGCCTCGGGGTAGGCGCACGATTCCGCCTCCGTCCGCAGCTGCCTTGTCGAGGGCTTCCTGGATGGCGGCTGTGTCGTCAGTCTTGCCGTCGCCCACGGCGCCGAAGTCACGGGCACTGAGGGAGAATGGATGCTCCGCCGGCACGGCACCTGGTTGGGCCGACGCCGTCCCCATCAAAATCGCGAGCACCGGAAGGACAATCAATCGCATGGCCATGCTCTCTCCTCCTGAATCTCGATGTGCGAGCCGCGCCTCTCGGCGGACAGGGCCCACCGTCTCGCGGCACAGCCGTACTTTCGTCGCCCGTCAGCCTGCACCCTTGCCTCGCGCGGCCCTGGCGGTTTTGCTCCAGCCTTGCGCCCCGCTGCCCCAGATGCTCCACCCAGAACTGGGCGGCCTGGTGCCGACTGAACGGCCAGCCACCCACGCCGCATTTCTGCATATCACGCTTGACTCTTCTCATCAACCATAGTACTATAGCTATCGTACTATGGAGGAGAACACTCAATGACCGGCAGACGAAGCGACCGCATCACTGACTTGGGCGAGCTGCAGCTTGACGTTCTGGATGCTCTCGGGCGCATCGGCGAGGGCACCGTATATGACGTCCTGGACGCCTTTCCCGAGGACGAGCGCCCGCGTTACACGACCGCTCTTACGGTCCTGAAGGCGCTTGAAAAGAAGGGCCTCGTCACCCATCGCACGGAGGATCGGGCCTTTGTATTCCGCCCCGCCATCGAGCCGGGAGAGGTCCGCACCCAACTCCTCGGCGACGTGCTCAAGCGCGTTTTCCGCGGCTCGCCGGGGGCGCTGGTTGCATCGCTGCTGGACACCGAGGCCGTCACGCCTGACGTGCTGGATGAACTCAAGTCGCTGATCGAGGATGTGGATGGGGAGAATGATGACGACTGACATCCTAGTGCAGATCGTGCTGGGCACTACTGTGGCCGTATCGTTGGGGGCCATCGTCGGCTTGATTTCCAGGCGCCGGATCCCCCCACTCCGACCTGTCGTCTGGCGCGCTGCCGT
>CAZKUN010000262.1:0-12493 GCA_964555935.1 uncultured Armatimonadia bacterium
AGGTACACCCAGATACTAACACTGAACCTGGACTCGCTTTAGGGGGTAAGGCCACTGTCGTAGGCCGGCTCGGGCATGTAGGCGGGATTGTCTGAGGCGCGCTTGTCGGCCTTGACATCGTAGACCTCGACCAGCTTCTCGGCCCGAGTGTTTTGGTAATAGGAGTTGGTGAACCGGTTGCCGCGGATCACGTTGAAGTTGCCACTTCGGATGGCGAGCAGGCAGTGCGCCGCCACGGCGAAGGAATTCCCTTGCACGAGGTTGTGATCGCTGCTGTTGAGGATCAAACTGTCAAAGGCGGAGTTGCGGAAAGTGCAATCCAGGAAGCGGCCGTAATCGCACTCGATCATCTTGACCGAGCCCTTGCCCGAGTTGTGGGCATCGAGGAACACGCAGCTCTGGAAGGTGATGTGCGAGCAGTCGCGCCCGTAGACCCAGCCCTCCACGTCCCTGATGGTCAAGCCCTCAATGACGATGTGGCTGACGCCCTTGAGCGTGACGGTCCCGCGGCCGATGGAGTGCTCCTCGGAAGGGTAGCCGCTGCCCTTGTCACCAAGCACGACCTCCTCGCCTTCACGCGCCCTGAACACGATTGGTTGGCCGAGCCGACCCGAGTGCTTGGGCCAGAGCACGTCATTCTCTTCATTGCTCGTGCCATTGCCATAGACGCCGCCGCGAATGACCACGACGTCCCCAGCCTCAGCCCGGTCAGCCGCCTCCACGATGGTGTTGTAGGCATCGCCGTCCGTGCCGGAGTCATCACGACTGGCAATGGAGTAGCTGCCCGTGATGTCGGCGGATAGCTGCGAATCGACGAAGATGGAGGCGGCCTCGACACTGCCGGCACCCAGCCAGACATGCAGCAGGGCAACCGCTGCGCAGGCAATGATCGTCGCTGGCGCTCGTTTCATCTCTCGCACCCTATCCATGATTCCTCGTATCAGCCCGAGCGACGACTGCCCATACTGTCGGCCCCGTCGCCGTCTCATCCCCTCGGCAGGAAGAACCGGTCATGGTCGACAGATACGTACGGCGGGAGCGTGCTGTCGAGCGTCAGCAGACTCCGCTTGGTCTTGTCGCCGAAGTGAATGGCCCACGTCTGTCCGCGCTGCTCGGGCTCGGGGGTCAGCTCCATCGTCACCGCGGCCTCCTCCGTGCCCACCCACTGCCTGCGCCCCGCCAGGTTGCCGTCTCGATCATAGACGCAGACTACGTTCGGGTCGAGGTACTGGCGAAGGGCGAGTTCGGCACGCTCGCAGTCAGCGGGGACCATGAAGCACGCGCGCGGCTCCCGCACGAAGATCACCTGCTGGTGCATGGTGTCCAGGACCTCTCTCGGGAGGTCGGTCATCGGTATCTGCAGCGAGAGGTACTCCCCCACCTCCAGGGCGAGGGCATACTCCCCCCGCTTCCCATCGGCGGGGACCTCGATCACCAGTTCCTTCTCCGGGCCGGTCTCGGGCTCAAGCACGCCCTCCTGAATGGTCGCCCCATCAGGTCCCGTGAGAGCGTACCGAGTCGGCTCCTCACGGGTTCTCCCCTGCCAAGTCACCGTGAACGCTCGATCATCTTCATCCAGCGCCACGATGCGGAAGGCGCCGGCGGCAAGCTCCATGATCTGCCTGCCGTAGTACGTCGGTCTGACCGGCTCTCCGTGCTGCGCCACGGCGTAGAGATAGAAAGGCAAGTCCTGGGACAGGTAGCCCATGTCGGTCGACGGCCCTCGCGTCCAGTAACCATCGTAGAAGCCGCCCGGATCGCGGTACACGCTGTCCAGGGCAATCTGCACGTGGCCGGCCACGGCGGCCAGGTACTCCTCGCGCCCGAATACGTGGTACCCGTACGCGACCGGCCACAGGTGAGCATGCCCGTAATCGGTCGCGCTCTTGAGCCGCGTGGCATACCAATCGCACCATCGCCGGAGACACTCCTCGGATTCGGGCGAGCCCGTCAGCTTGTGCAGGCGACCCAGCCACGGCGCGTATTGCGGCCACTGCTCGATGGAGCCGTCATCGTATTGGCTGGCGAACATCGCCTCCGCGTGCGCCTCGATCAAAGGCAGCAACCGGTCGTCCCACCCGTGCTGGTACGCCGCAACGAGGGTCGCCAGCACCCCCGCCCCCTCGCGGTGATCCCTCCCCTTGCGAAACCGTTCCACGGCCGCCTCGGTCCACTGCTGCACGACGTCCAGCCCGCGCCGGTCGCCGGTGACGTAGTAGTTGTAGAGCATGAAGTCGGCCATGGAGTTGTAGTCGAAGAGGCGGCCGCCCGAATGCCACGGCACCAGCCCCTTGTAGTCGGTGAGCGCGCCCTTGATCTTCTGGCGCGGGTACTCCAGGCCCTCGAATTCAGGCGTCGAGTAGTGGCAGAACGCCAGGTCCATGCAATGGCGCGTGTTGCGGCGAGCGTGGTCGAGGTACTTCGGATCGCCCGAGCGCGCGTAGAGCAGCCAGGCCAGCCGAGGCGAACCGTGGTGCGTGTTGCGCCACGTGCGGTTCACCCGCCAGCGCTTCTCCTCCATCGCCCACTCGTTGTGCCCGCTGCCGAAGACCCACATGCCGTAGTCGCGCGTGTACTCCCCCAGCCGCCGCTCGCAGTCGAACATGGCCGAGAGCGCCCACTCCGCCTGGGGGAATTGCTCCGGGTCACGGGGTTGCATTGGCATCGATCCGAAGGCCTCGGTCGCGCATACCCACTCCGGATCAGCCCAGCAGGCAACGCCCTTCTGGAATGCGTCAGCGGCCCCGGCGACGTCTTCGGTGTCCGCGTCGGTGGCGTGGAAGTGGTAGAGCATCTCGTGCGTTTTGGCTACGCCGATGGCGTTCGCGTTCTCAGTCGCGCCGGGGATGTAATAGAACTCGCTGGCATTCTCACGGTTGAACTTCGTTGGGTAATCGGCCGGAATGCTGAAATCCAGCTCCTGGCCCTCGTGGGCGAACGAGAGCATGTGCACGTTCGAGGCATCGGTATCGGCGAGGGCATGTCGGCGCGGGGTGTTGCGTCCCGGCCAGAAGTGCGCGATGAGTTGGTCTCCGGCCAGCTCAAGCTCCTTGGGGTAGTTCTGCCAGAAGTCGCGCACCGAAACCGTCAGCGCGCCCCGTGAGGTCGTGGCTCGAATCCAGCCTGGCGCGTGGCTGCCCTCGACGCGAGTTTCGGCCCCGCTGACGAAGAAGTGATCCCACGCGTCCTGTACGAGTGAGAGCCCGTCTCCGCCCTCGGCGCTCGCCTCTCCGTCAGTTCCCACAATGCCCGCCGCGGGGCTTGCCAGGGCCGTCGCCAGCGCGATGTCGCGGTACCGGACCTCGCGGGAGTCGGCGGTGATGATGAAGGTGTGGGAGACCCGCAGGAAGGGTTGCCCGGCATACGCGTGGATCCGCGTCACGTACTGTCCCAGCCGCTCCCCGTCCGCCGACGCGTGCCAGCCGCTGGCCCTGATCACGACGCGCCGAGGTCCGCTCTCCTCAACGACCAGTTCGTCCGGACTCGCGAGCCCCGACTCGTAGCGAGTGCCGTCTTGGTCCACCATATAGGCGCCCGCGCCCTCGACGGCTGCGACGACCTGCTCGGTATCGCCAAAGAGTCCGTCGCGGTTGGTGTCGAGCCACGCCCGGTCAAGGAAGGTGAACGCGTCATTGCGCAGATCGAATCGCAGCGGGCCCGTTGTGACGGTGAGGCCGGTGGGGGTGTTCTCGACTGTCAGCGTGGAGTCCACCGGCGCGCGGTTCACGGACGCGCCGTGCTCCAACTGATACGTGGTTAGACGCTCAGCGTCGACTTGGGAGAGGAAGTCGAGCAGCAACCACTTCACGAAGCCATCCGGGGCCCAACGGGCAGTCACCCGCACCTGGCAGGGGACCTCGCGGCCCGACGGGTCCAGCAGGCGGACGTTGTCGCCGTCTCTCAGGGCGCCATCAGGAAACGGCACGCCGACCGTCACCGGCCATTCCCCGTTCGGTGTGGCCATCGGCTGCACGACGAGCGGCACCGAGTCGGGGGCGGCAGGTGGGTCTGCTCTGCCCGAGGTGGACGCCAGGCAGCAGGCGAGCAGTGCAAACGGCAGTAGTCGCGCTCTCATGGCTTCACCACGAGCTTCACGCGGCCCATGAGGCCGCCGGGACCATCGCGGTTGAGGCAGACCACGGTGACTTGGGCGCGAACGCCCGACTCGATGTGGCCCGAGACTGGGACGGTGGGGCGCAGTCTGTCGACCCACTGGCCGTTGACATAGACGTGTCCAGCGCCGTGACCGAGCCCGGCGAATGCGAGAGCCGGCTCCTGCGTCTCCGGCTGGACGTCCTCGGGGACATCGAACCACACGCGGTACACGCCGGGGCCATTTGCGCGCGTCCCCTGCGATTGCCAGCAACTCGTGCTCTCAATGGCGAACCAGGCAGCGTCGTCGCAGCTCGGACGGGTCCAGTTGGAGTATCGCACCTTCATCTCGGGGTCGAACCTGAACTTCCACAATTCGGGCAGTTCGCCAACCACTCGGTAACCCTCCGCCTGCCGCGCCGCCCAGAAGTCGGAGTCGCGCTCTTGCGCCTCCGCATCGGCGGATGAGTAGTCGGTGAGATCGGCGAAGGGCTCCGGTTCCCAACCGAGGTCGTGCGGTCGATGTCCGTCGATGTTTGCTTGCCAGTATTCGCGCATCACTGGCGTGGGATCGGACGTGAGAAAGTTCGATTCGCCATCGGCTCCCCACTCCCCCCACTGCCAGGCGTATCGGTCCGACGCAGCAAGAGCGTTGTGCACTGCATGCCTATGACGCTCCGGGTTACGCTGGTTGGCCCGCGCGTCGGTTGGGCTAAACCGGCCAGTGGCCTCGTAGCCGGCGTCGGTCCAGATGCCGGCGGAGAATGTGATCCGCTCCCTCGCGAGGTCGGGCACGGCGCTTACCGCGAGCGACTGCTCCAAACAGGCGTCCCTGTGGACCAGCATGTCCTTATACTGGGAGTCGAGGTATGTCGACTCCGCGCCGCTGACCAGCGTCGCCTCGTCTCCGAGGCCCGAGAGCACTCCATCCACGAAGGCCGCCCAGAGCCCCGAGTCTGTCTCCTCAAGCGGCTTGCCGAACTGCAGCGACCGCGCCCACGCGACCTCGTAGAGACCGGCGATGGTGAAGATGACGATGCCCGGATACTCAGACGTCAGCGCCTCGACCCACTCCCGGCCGCGTTGGCGGACCTTCGCGGCGACGGCAGCGAAAGGCCTCGGCGCGGCCTCGCCGGTGATCTGGTAGTCGCTCTTCGCGTAGAGCGGATAGTCCCATGGCTGACGCCAAACACCATAGGCCCCGCCGCCATAGCCCTCCATGTCGAAGACGATCCCGGCAAAGCCCAGTTCCTTGGCGATTCCGGCTCCCAGCCTCGCGTTCGCAAGCACGATGTCCCAGTGCTCGTCGTTGAACCAGTCGGGTGGCGCGCTGCCCTCCGCGTGTGAGGCCATCCAGAGGAAGTTGTCCGTCAAGCGGCCCCAGTCATCCACCGACTTGAGCGCGTCGATGTCTCGGCCAAACTCCGCGCGCTGTCGTCGCTCCACATCCCACCAGCGGAATGCCATGGGGCCGTCGGCGTCGATCGACAGGCTGAAACAGAGCCCGTCGTACCCCGTCTCCTGCCAGACACCAACCAGCGCGGGCACATCGACAGCGCGAGTATGGTAAGTCAGCGTCTGTGACACGCGGATCAGCTTCTTGCCTTCGACATTGGATACCGCGGGCTCCGGGCCCGACTCCGCCGCAAGCGCGGGCGCGCGCGTGATGACTATGAGAAGAAGGCAGAGCGCGATCGAGGAGATCGGAGGCATATTGCGTTCTCCAGTCTGCCAGCATCCGAATGCCCGGACACCCGATGCGTGAGATGCTACAGATGGGGCGGGCAAGGCGGCTCCGTGGCTGAACAGCAGGCCCTTCGCCAGCCAGCTTCCCGGAGCCTGCGCGCCGACCGATTGAGGAGGTCTCTGCCTGCCGACGACGGAACGGGAATCTCGTGTCTGGTCTGACTGAGAGGCGATGCGCTCTCCCCCGACATGTCCCCCTGGCTCAGCCTGAGGATAGCCATCCAGCCCGGCGACAAACCACTGCGAAAGGACGTGGCGCTTGAGAATGCAGCCACTCATGCTACCATTACTGACCATCGGCATCGCGAGCGCGTCCCGCGCGGACGAGCCATTCCTGATTCGCGTCATCGACGAGCAGACCGGGCGGGGAGTGCCACTCGTCGAGTTGCTCACCACCAACCAAATCCAGCACGTCACCGACAACAACGGGTTGGTCGCCTTCGACGAGCCTGGCCTGCTTGGCGAGAGGGTCTTCTTCCACGTGCAGAGCCATGGCTACGAGTTCCCGCCCGACCGGTTCGAGTATCGTGGTACCGCGCTCGATACTGAGGTCGACGGCGAGGCCACGCTGAAGCTCAAACGCATCAACATCGCCGAACGCCTGTATCGAGTCACCGGAGCCGGCCTCTACCGCGACACGCTCATCGCGGGCCTCGAGGCGCCTCTCGCCGAGCCCTTGCTGAACGGTCTCGTCCTCGGCCAGGACAGCGTGGTCAACGCCGTCTACAACGGGAAGGTGCATTGGTTCTGGGGCGACACGAACCGGCCCGCTTACCCGCTTGGGAACTTCCACGTCCCCGGCGCCACGTCGCTGCTACCCGCGGACGGCGGCCTCGACCCGAGCGTGGGCATCGACCTCGCGTACTTCTTGGATGACCGTGGTTTCGCCAAGGAGACCTGTCACATGCCCGGAGCCGGGCCGACGTGGATCAACGGACTCACGGTGCTGCGCGATCCCGATGGGCGGGAGCGAATGTTCGCGACCTATGCGAAGATCAGGAAGGTGCTGGAGACCTACGAGCGGGGCATCGTCGAGTTCAACGACGAGACGAAGCAGTTTGAGAAACGCATGATGTTCCCCGTGGACGCGCCGGCCGCGCCGCACGGACACCCTCTTCTTTACACTGATGACGGCGTGGAGCACGTGCACTTCGGGGACCCGTATCCACTCACCCGGACAGTCGCCGACCCAGCGCACGTTCTCGACCTGTCCACGTACGAGTGTTTCACCTGTCTCTCACCCGAGGGCGAAGTCGAGCGCGCCGAGGACGGCTTGGTGGGCTGGGCATGGCGGCGGGACGCCAAGCCGCTGACCCAGAAAGCCGAGGCCGAACTCGTGAAGGAAGGCAAGCTTCAGCCAGAGGAGGCGCGCCTGCAACTGCGCGATGCGGAATCTGGTGACCCCGTGACGGCTCACCGCGGTTCGGTCTACTGGAACGAGTACCTTCAGCGGTGGGTGATGATAGCGACCCAGGCCGGCGGCACATCAATGCTGGGCGAGGTCTGGTGTGCGGCGGCCGATTCACCCACCGGCCCGTGGACGACTGCGCGCAAGATCGTCACCCACGATCGGTACAGCTTCTACAACCCGAAGCAGCATCCGATGCTCGCCCAGGACAACGGGCGCATCATCTTCTTCGAGGGCACGTACACGCGCACGTTTTCGGGCAATCCTCGACCCACGCCTCGCTACGACTACAACCAAGTGATGTACCGCCTCGACCTCGCCGACCCGCGACTCGCCCTGTCTCCGCCAGCGCCTTGAGCACGGACATGCGCCGTCTACGACCCATCGGCGTCGCGCCCCCTGAGGTCCTTTGGCAGCACGAGCGAGAAGCAACTGCCTCGACCAGGCTCGCTTGTGGCTGAGATGGTCCCGCAGTGGAGGTCAGCGACGTCTCGGACGATCTGGGTGCCCAGCCCCCAGCCGTCAGCAGTGGTGCTCCTCGTGTCGGAGGTGAACAGACGGTCCAGCGCCTCGGCTGAGATGCCCTCGCCGGTGTCAATCACCTCAATGCTGACGTGCTCTCCCCCAGGGAAGCTAGGGTGCGTGTCGCATCGGGCCCGCAGCGTGACCTCCCCACCTCGGGGCGTGTGCTGAACGGCGTTGACGCCAAGGTTGTAGACGGCATCGAACACTCGCGAGGCGTCGGCCAGGATCTCTTGACAGGCGGCGGGGGCATCCACGGCGAGCGTCACCTCGCGCGCCACGGCACAGGGCCCCAACACCTGGGCCACCTCGCGCACCACCGTTGCGACATCGGTCGGAGCCAATCGCAGCTGCCTCTTCTCGCCTTTGAGGCACGATGCCATGTCTGTTGTGCGAGCCTGGATGCGAGCGGACGCCCGCTCCAGTATCGCCAACGCGGCCAGGCACTGCGTCTGGGAGCGCTCGATCCCTCCACCCACCTCCGAGGTGACCTCGCCTCTGCTCGCTCCCTGAGCATCCAAGTCGCGGAAATGCCGATCCAGCAGCGCGCGCAAAGCGCCCGTGCCGGCAACGACCGGGGCCATGAGATTCTTGATATCGTGACCCACCTTGGCCAACAACCTCGTGGCCGTAGCGAGGCGAGCGGCCTCATGGCGCCGGGTGTGCTGGATGACGATGGCAACCTGAGTCGCAACCACCATCAGGAGAGCGATGTCTTCGTCCGTGAAGCGGCCGGTGCGACGGTTGAGGGCCTGGAGGACGCCCAGACGTTCGCCACCAGGCATGGAGAGCGGCACCGTTACCATCTGAACGGGACGGTAGCCGGTCTCGCATGCGAACTGCATGTGGTGGTCCTCTTCCTGATCCGCATCATCGGACACTGACGATTGCCCGGTCTGGAACACGCGACCCGACACGCCCCGATCCGCCGGGAAACGCCGGTCGGTGAGGCGCTCCGCAACAGGTCCAACTACGTAGTCGAACACGAGCGTGTGGTCGTCAGGACTATACAGCAGGATCGACCCGGCATCGGCGTCGACGGTGGCCAGACACGCGTCAAGCGCGCCCGCGACTACGCCCGAGTGATCCGTGTAAGCGCACAGCGACTCGCCGACGTTCAACAGCGCGTCGACCTGGGTTCCCGACTCCGGCACGTCGGTTTCTTGCGGAGCGTCAGAACCGTCCATGATACCTGTCCCCCCAAGAGGCAGGCGTGACCCGCGGCGAGCCTACCTCTTCACTCGGATCTGCGAAACCGCACAACTCGACGACCCATCCGCGTTCCTCACTGATACCTTCACTGCGTAAGCGCCGGTCCCTGCCGCCAGCCCGAAGAACTCCATCCGGATCAACCTTCGGAGACGACACCATCACCGGCTTCTGACTCGGCACGCGGGCCTTCCATGCCCGGATCCATCGACCCCTCCAACACGCGAAGGGCTCTGTCAAAGCTGAGAGCCAACTCGTAGACCTGCGTCTGAAGCGACAGCACCTTCGCCTCAAGGTCGCTGACTTGTCGTTCCGCCGCCTGCATCTCCTCCCGCCAATCCCGAGGTGCGGCCACGGGCGACACCTCCCGTCGATGACCTACGTCACGACCGCGTCATAGGGTTCTGCCTAGATGATAGCCCCGACGGCATTCGTAACGTTGGGCCTCAGGTACCGTAAAAGCCAGCCAGCGGTCCCAGTTACATGGGTCCAGCGATCCTGGCGCCGGTGGGCACGACTGAAGGGGCCCATGGCAACGAGGATTACGACGACGGTACCCAGAAGTCAGCGTCGATTGCCAGGATGGAGTCCTGGCGGTGCGAGAAGGCATTCCGACACTGTGAGCGAGGCACGGCATGTGGCGCTACAGCGACTGGCGTCCCGGCGGCGAGCGCGCCGTCCTGGGCGATCTGACCTTCGACAGCACGATCCACTGTGGCAACGGCCATGACTTCCAGCAGGTCGGCCCGAACCACATCCGCTTCCGCGCGCGACCGGGCCTCGTCACGTACGCCTGGCGCTTCCTCATGCGCATCGAGTCCCCTGGTGATGGCCGCGAGGTCATCCTCGAAGTTGCGGATTTCAACCACTTCGGCCAGGAACTCTGGCAGGAGCAGGCCACCGTCATCTCCGCCGATGGCGAGACCTGGGCCGATGTCGGCACTGACAACATCACGCTCGTGCCGTGGACGCCGACGGGTCACGCAGCCGAAGACGCCTCGATTGATGACGGCTGGCATCCGCCCTACGGCGTCCAGCATCGGCTGAAGCTGGACGCGCCGGTGATGTATTTCGCCACGCCCACCCCGCACACGTTGCAGCACAATGCCGAGACTCTGGCGGCACTGGCAAAGCGCTGCGGGTTCTTCTCGGTCGAGGAGATCGGCCGCACGCACTTCGCCGCCGCGCACGGCTTCCCGGTGCTCATGGCGAAGGTCGCCCGGCCCGGCCCGAGCGAGGACAGGCTGCGCGTGATGGTCATCGCCGGCGAGCATCCTTCGGAATCCGCCGGCATGTATGCCTGCGAGGGGTTGCTCGAGGAGATCCTCCGGCGCAGCGACTTGCTTTCCGACTTCGGATTCTGGGTCGTGCCCATCGTCAACGTGGATGGCGTGGCCTACGGGCGCAGCTACCACAACGTGGACCCGGACGATCCCGCGCGCAAGGGCCTCAATGTCGGGCGCGACTGGACCGATCGCAGCCAGCCCGAGACGCAAGCCGTCTGGGAGGTGATCGAGCAGGTCCGCCCCCACCTCCTCGTGAGCCTGCACAACGGGCGGCACCGTCGCCGGTTCGAGGCGTATGCCCCGCCACATCCGCCAGTCGCCACGCTGCTGAAAGCCCTGCGGAAGCACCTCACGCTGCCGCTGGAGCACTGGCGGCCCTTCACCGACCAGGGCTCGCTGAACCCCGAGGCCCTCAAGGCGGGATTGGCGGAGAGCACGCTGCTGATCGAGACGCTGGTGCTAGAGAAGCTGCCCGGATGCGCGACGTTCGCGGACAGCTACCGCCGCGCGGGGATGCTCATCCTGCGGGGACTCGTCGAGGGGCTGCAGGAACTGCACGGGCGACCACCGATGCTGGCCCTCGCCGAGCCCCGCGGGCGCGAGCCGCTGCGCGCCGCCGCCACTGACTTCTTCACCCGCATGCCGTGGTTCTACCATTCCGACGACTTCACCCAACCGCGCGAGCACAGCGTCTGGAACCTGGAGATCAACGGCCTGCCGCTGCTCGCGGGGCACTACGACCTGTGGCTGAACGTGCCGGAAGAGGCACCGCCGCTAGAGATCGTCGGGGGGAAGCTGCCCTACCGCATCGAGGACGGCTGGACGCTTCTGCCATCCATGCCCGTGCCGGCACGGATGCTGCGGCTGGAGGTTGAGCACGAGGGCGACGAGTCGCCGTGCGACAAGCTGCTGATCGCCCCGGAGGGCATGGAACTGGCGGCGGTGCTCGCGGCTGCGAAGCCGTTCACGCGCACCGTCCGCAACACTCGGGCGGGCGAGAAGGAGCACCTGCGCGATTGGCAGCCATTTCACACGCGGCTGATGGCGGACGACTTTGGCATTGCCGATCTGGAGAGCATGTGCGCCGAGATCACGGACTGGGTCGCGAACCGCCAGGTGATGGACCCATCGGACCCGCACGCGGGCGGCATCTGGTCAGAGGAAGACAAGTACGATGCTCGCGACGCCGCGGCGGCAACGGTGTGCTTCGCCCGGCGCTATCGCCAGACAGGCGCGGAGCAATGGCTCGATCGTGCCCTGGCCGCCCGCCGCTACGTGTATCGCAGCCAGCGACACGAGCCCGGCAATGCGAACCATGACGGGGGCTTCGTGCACATGGTCAGCGGCATGTGGGGCGTCGATTTCACGCGGCTGGAGCCGCCCTACCCCGGCATCGACGGCGTCGACACCGGGATCATCATCCATCAGCTCTGCCGGGCGGCGGAGCTGGGCCTGCCGCTGGAGGAAGATGACCGGCTGGCCCTGCGCCAGGCCGGCGCGTGGATAGCGGCCAACGAGCCCCTGCCCGGCCTGTTCCTGCACCATGAGGGGGGCGACCCACGACTACCAGAACGCCAACGCCATCGGCTTCTCATCGCTGCTGCGGGCATACCACACGCTTGCGGAAGCGGGCGACGATCCGCCGGCGGCGTGGCTGGAGGCGGTCGAGCGAGGGATCAAGCACTATCTCGAGGGGCAGGAGAGCATCGGCGTCTGGCCCTATTGGTTCGCGCGCGTCGGCAACCGCGCGGGGGCCTATCACTTCGACAACATCCCCGACCACGGCATCGGCCTGGTCCATCTGACGCGTTCGTGCCATCTGCCGCCGCTGGCGGACTGGCCGGGGCTGCAGGAGGCCCTGGGCCGCGCGGCGCGTTGGTATCTGTGCCTCGCGAAGCTCGACGGCGACACGATCAACCTCGAGTACGACCGGCGGCCGGAGTTGGGAGATAACCTATGCTTCTCCGGCTTCACGTGGTGCCGCTTCACGGCGGCGGCGACGCTGCTAGGCATCGCGCGGCTGACAGGCGAGACCGAACCTTGGCGGCACCTGGCCTTGCGCCTGATGGAGCACGTGCGCCGCAAGCTATGGCAGCGCGATGATCCCACTCACGCGCCGGTCGTGGCGCACGCTCGGCCGGAGGCGAAGCTGGCTACCTGGTGCCAAACGGCGGAATGGGACGCGTCGATGCTGGCGGAGATGATCGAGGACTTGCAGGCGATCGACGGC
>CAZKUN010000263.1:0-3113 GCA_964555935.1 uncultured Armatimonadia bacterium
ATCCGCCGGCTCCACCGCTCGAAGTGCTCGTCGAACCGGTCGTCGCCCGTCAGCGTCCGCCAGATCGACGCCACCACCGCAATCTGCGAGACAGTACCGGCATGCTCGCGGTCATTGCGCTTTGGCGTGAACGGGATGTCGCGCACCGCGCGGTTCACCACGAACTCCTCGATCATTCGCTCCACCGGCGCCAGGTATTTCTCATCACCCGTGATCTCGTAGCACCCCAGCAGATGGTAGTACAGCGCCCGCGATGGCGGAAACCACTCGCTGACGCCACTCGCCTCTCCCGACGGGAATGCGATCCGCGTCGGTATCATCCCCCCATTCGCCTTCGCCGCCTCCACCCATGTATCCGCATACTCCAGCAACGCCTTCCGCACATCATGGTCCCCGTCCCGCCACACCCGCGCCAGGCCCGGCTTCAGCGCCTTCGCGCACTCGGGGATGCCAAAGCTCCGCTCCTCATCGATCATCGGCTGCCCATCCCGGTACCCGAACCAATCAGACGTGAACTGCAGCCCCCCCAGGTCATTCTCTGCCATGAACCCCCGCGCGACCGTCAGCGTCGTCTGGCGACACCGTTCCGACCACTTCGGATCGCCCCAGTCCATCACGGCCATTCGCGGCTGGCTGTAACTGGTGTTCTCCGCCGAGTGCTCCACATCCGTGTACGTCGAGTACCCATGCTCGGAGATCGGGCCGAAGTTCCACACGCCCTCCGCCAGCAGGTCCAGCGACCGCAGCGTCTGTCGATCGCTCGCCGCCAGCACCGCCAGCGGCCACCCGCACGTCAGCTCCACATCATCC
This sequence comes from uncultured Armatimonadia bacterium, assembly GCA_964555935.1. Taxonomy (GTDB): domain Bacteria; phylum Armatimonadota; class Zipacnadia; order Zipacnadales; family VGFC01; genus CAZKUN01. The sequence goes on from CAZKUN010000263.1 coordinate 811, forward strand.
TCGTAGCTCCCGCCGAACTGCCCGTCGGGTTGCTGGTGCGCCTGCCACCAGCGCGCCCAGAGCACGTACTTCGCCAACGCCTCCCGCTCGTAGACGGCCCATTCGGGGGCGCCCCGGTCGAGCAGCTCCTCCGTCCGCGCATCGATCGCCGCCAGCTTCGCCAGCCATTCCTTCTCCGTATCCAGCAGCGCGAGCCGCGCCTCCACGATGCTCAGGTGCGCTCGCGCGACCGAGTCATCCGGCCGCTTTCTCAGCCCCTCCGCCATCTGCTCCAGCGCCTCAGCCGTCGTAACCTCGGCGATCTTCGGCGGCAATCCCGTCGGTTTCAGCTCCCTCACCGGTTCCGCATCGGAGGTACTCAGCCCAATCTCCGCGATGTGCCCGAAGTCGTGATTGGGCCTCACATTGTCATGGAGTCGCAGGCAGATCCGCTCCGTCGTCACCGTCTCAAACCGCAGTTGTGCCTCCAACTCCGTCCCATCCCGATGCATCGCCAGGGGCGTTCGGTCCCAGTCACTCCCCGCCCACGCGTAGACATCAAACGCCGTCAGCCGCACCTGGTTCTTCATCCGGCACGTCGTCACGGTGATACCGTCCAGCGTCACCGCCTCGGGGAATTCAATGATGAAATCCAGCGGATCAGCGAGCATGTTCGTGTTGTCACTGGCCCAGCAGGTCGCCAAGTCACCATCCACCGCGTTCGCCACATCCGCGAATGGCGACGCCGCCCCGATCGTCCTCGTCGAACTCAGCTTCGACCCCTCCGGCACCGGCGCGCCCCACGCCGCCGACGCGCAGATGACCACGAGACCAACCACCCAACCCCGCCCTCTGACCACCCCTGTAAGAGGGGTTTCAACCCCGACGCCGTTGCCCGTTGCCGTCGTAGGACAGGCGTCCTCGCCTGTCACCGTCACTCCGTCTCGAATGACCATACCGCGCTCCAATCGCTCCAGACTCCCGCCGCATCGCGCGAGCGGACCTGCCAGTAATACGCGCGTCCCCCTCGCATCCTCGCCTCCGGCAGCGGCCACGCTGCTTCGCCGCTCCCCGTCGCCCGCTCCAGTTCCGACGCCAGAGGAACGTCCATCTCCGGCGTCCCTCGCACCCGCACGTGATGGTCGACGATCGCGTCCCCATCCGCGTCAGGCCCCGGCTCCCACGTCAGCGCGCCATCCGCATGTTGCCCATTCGTCGGCGCGCCCGGCGGCCGGTTCGCATCGCTCTCCCGCCACTCATGCGTGATCTCTAACCGCCCCTCGCTCGCACACCGATACTCGACCTCATTCACCCCGAGCCTCAGCCCCGGAAGCGACGCCATCGAGATCTGCACGTCCGTCGTCAGCGTCATCGCATCCAGCACCGCCCCATCCCTCAGCTCAACCGAGATCGAGTACCCGTACTTGGCATCCGTGTTTTTCGTCGCGATGTACGGGTCAAGCTCCACTCTCCCGTCGGTCAGCTCCAGCGGCCACCAATGCTCCCCGTTGAACGAGAACTCCGCCGCGACGCGCGCGGGAAGCTCGAGAGTTCCCCCCACAATCACCCACGGACTCGCGACCCGGTACGCGATCCGCCCGACGCGCTCCGGCCGTTTCTGCCGGATACCCTCGCCCGTCGCCGCCACATTCTCGGTCTTCTCCGCTCCCGCCAGTGCCAGTTCCTCAGTCGGCGGCGTGTAGACGATCTGTCCGTTCGCAATCTTCGGCAAGCTCGCCACATGCCGCGAGTTATCGTGGAATTTCTCCCCGTCCTCCCACCGCCGAACCAGCTTCTCTCCCGGCCGCAGCGTCATGCCCATCGCGTGCCCGCTGTCCCCCCGATACGCGTGGCCGGAGTTCGCGTTCAGATACCACCCTCCGTGCGCCGCATCGTCATCCGCGCCCGCTTTCGAGAAGTCCCCATAGTGGTGCGTCTTCCGGATCAAGTCTCGATCCGCGACACACTCCTCGATCGATGCCGGCTTCCCGTCTGATTCTCTGGGATAGAAGACCCGCATGTCCGCATCCAGCATGTGGAATCCCCCGTCATACCGCACCTGGCTGATCCAGTGCGTGTACGCGAAGTTCCACACGTCCACCTCGAGCCCCGCCGCCTGCCATAGCGTCGCCAGGTTGATCGCATGGGTCGAGCACCCGTTGTTCTCGTAGCAGTTCAGCATCTTGATCGGGTCGTACAGGTCCGACTGGATGACCCCGTTGACTTTCGCGCCCTCGGCGGCGTTGTAGTGATAGAAGCTCTCCTTGAAGACCCGCCAGATCGCGTGGGCCTTCTGCTCGTCGGTCATCCCTTCGGTTAGAACT
>CAZKUN010000263.1:3123-12385 GCA_964555935.1 uncultured Armatimonadia bacterium
TGGAGAACCAATCGCGTTGACCGTTTATGACGATCCACGGATCGACGATGTCGACGTCGCCGACGTTCTCCATGGTCAGGCTGACGTTCGGCTCAAAGAGCGGACGCTCCATGGTGTTGCGGCCGAAGACCGCCCGCGAGTCCATGGTGTTCTCGCCATCCAGCGTCCCGCCGACACGCACGCTGTATGTCTCCTCGGGCTGCGTGACAACGCGCGCATGTTCGCGGGGCTGTGCGGAGAGGCGGGCCGTTGCCGCGGCGCGATCCTCGCCCGCGGCGAGAGCGACACCAGCCAGGGAAACTGCTAGCAGACAGAGCGGCGCAACGTTCATGCCGCGAGGGTTCCGCACCCGCACCTACCACACCTCGCGCAACCGCACTCCGTTGCTCGCGTAGCGACGCGGAAACTCGCCGAGTTTCCATTTCAGCCCGTCGATGCCGTCGCCGTCATCCGTCGAGCAGGAAACCACCCTCCTGCCCGCGAATCGCATCCGGTCAGCAGTGGAGAGAGACAACTTGACCGAAGAGCGCAAACCCAAACGCCTCGCATCGAACCTCATGCTAGCGGCAGTGACGCTGGTCGTCTCGCTGCTGGCCGCGGAGATCGCGACGCGGGTTCTCTACGCCGTCCCGCTCCATCCTACCGACACATACCTGTCCTCGGAGGGCGATCTGACACCAGCCCTGCTTGCAGGAACCGAGACCCACCACGTGGCGCCCCAGTTCGAGGTCACCGTCAGCATCAACTCTCACGGTCTCCGCGATGTTGAGACGCCGTACGAGAAACCCGCCGGCGAACGCCGCGTGCTCTGCGTCGGCGATTCATTCACATTCGGCCAAGGCGTCGAGTTGGACGAGTGCTTCGTCAAGGTGGCGGAGAGCCTCATGCCGGATGAGTGGCGTTGCATCAACACGGGCGTTCCCGGTTGGGGCACTGCCGACGAACTCGATTTCATCGAGCACGAGGGCTTCAAGTACGATCCGGACATCGTCGCCATCTGCTTCTTTGGCAATGACATCCGCGATAACGGCTGGCGCGACACGTACCGCCTCGATCTCGATGGCAAGCCGTTCCGCGTCGCGGCGTTCGATGGGTATGACAGCCGGGCCTCGCCTGAGAGCGACCCAGTATTGGGGAAGATGTACACTCGCAGACACGGCGCTTCGACGCCTCCGAAGGGCGCGAGCTGGTGGGTCCGGAACTCCAATCTCTACCGGCTAGCCCGGCAGGCCGCGTCGCGCTCGACGCAATCCTACCCCGATCCGCGCGCTGAGAACACCTGGGTCGACGACCGCGTGCGCGAGCGCCGTCCCCTTACCGCCGCTCTTCTCGCGGAGATGACCCGCCAGTGCGCCGAGCGCGACATTGCCACGGTCATCTTGCTCATCCCCTACCCGGGAGAGACGACCGCGTGTGAGGAGACCAACTTCCGCGACAAGCTGCGCGACGTCACGGGTCCATCTGAGGAGCTGGGCGCGCGAGTGGTAGACGTGGCCCCAGCGCTGCTCGCGGCCGGAGGCGAGGATGCGTACTTCCCCAAGGACATGCATGCGAACGCGGTCGGCCACGCCGCTATCGGGCGTGAACTAGCCGACGCCTTGCTCGAGGTAACTGGCGAATGAAAGCTCTCAAGGCAATCTGGGCCGGCATCCAGGCCGTCCTGCACTTCATCGGCCGCATCATGACGGTCGTGCTGCTGACGGTCATCTACGCGGTCATCGTGGTGCCGTGGGGCCTGCTACTCGCCATCACCGGCCAGCGCCCGCTCTACAAGGGCCAACCCGAGGGCAGCACGTGGCGCGACCGCCCCGCCGTCGACTCATCTCTCGACGAGGCCGCCAAGCCCTACTGAGCCCGCGTAGCGACGGGCTTCCAGCCCGTCGATGCCGTTGTCCGCCGCCCAAGGAGCCCATGAACATACTCGGCCTATCCTGCTGGTACCACGACGCGGCCGCCGCGCTCCTCATCGACGGCAAGATCGTCGCCGCCGGCGCCGAGGAGCGCTTCACTCGTAAGAAGCACGACTTCGACCTGCCCCGGCGCGCCATCGACTTTGTGCTCGACTTCGCGGGCATCTCGCTTGATGACGTCGACTACGTCGTCTTCTACGAGAAACCCATCGTCAAGTTCGAGCGCATTCTCGCATCCTACGTCTCGACGGCGCCGCTCTCGTTCATGGCGTATATCTCCGCCATGCCGCTGTGGCTGCGCCAGAAGCTCTGGCTGCCCCGCGCCCTCCGTGATGAGATCGGCTACGCCGGCGAGGTCCTCTACTGCGACCACCACCTCGCCCACGCGGCGGGCGCTTTTCTGGCCTCCCCCTTCGATGAAGCGGCAATCGTCAACATCGATGGCGTCGGCGAGTGGGCCACAACCACCACCGGGCACGGCCGGGGCCACTCGGTGGAGCTGACCCGCGAGATCCGCTTCCCTCATTCCCTCGGTCTGCTCTACAGCGCCGTCACCGCCCACCTTGGCTTCCGGGTCAATAACGATGAGTACAAGGTGATGGGGCTCGCTAGCTATGCCGAGCCCTCGTACATGGACGAGATGGACAAGCTGATCCACCTCCATGATGACGGTAGCTTCGAGTTGGACATGAGCTACTTCCGCTACCACTACGGGCTCTCCATGCTCAGCCCGAAGGGCGAGGCGCTCCTCGGTGAGAAGCGCGAGCCCGAATCCGAACTCCACGAGCGCCACATGGCCGTCGCCGCCAGCGTCCAGGCCAAGCTCGAGGAGGCCGAACTCAATCTGATCCGCGCCGTCCGCGAACAAACCGACTCCAAGAACCTCTGCATGGGCGGAGGCGTCGCCCTCAACTGCGTCGCCAACACGCGCCTCCTCGAGGAGGGCGGGTTCGACAACCTCTGGATCCAGCCCGCCACCGGCGACGACGGCGGCGCCGTCGGCGCGGCGCTCTGGGCGTGGAACCAAGTCCTCGACAACGAAGAGCGTTGGCAGCTCAGGGACGCGTTCCTCGGCCCCGAGTTCACCGACGCCGAGATCCTCGCCGATCTCGAGAGCCGCGACGTGCCCTTCGAGGATGTTGGCATCGAGACCATCCCGCGCCGAGCCGCTGAACTCGTGTACGCCAACCGAATCGTGGGATGGTTTCAGGGACGCATGGAGTGGGGTCCGAGGGCGCTAGGCTCGCGCAGCCTGCTCGCCAATCCCTGCAATCCCGAGATGAAGGACATCCTCAACGATCGCGTCAAGCACCGTGAGGACTTCCGACCATTCGCCCCCGTCATGCCGGCGGAGGTGATGATGGAGTACATCCAGCTCCCGATCCTCAGCCCGTACATGCTGCTGATCGGCGATGTGGTCGAGGACAAGCGCGCGCTGATCCCCTCCGTCACTCACACCGATAACACCGCCCGCCCTCAGAGCGTCGAGCGCAGCGTCAACCCGCTTTATTACGACGCGTTGCGCGAGTTCGAAAAACTCTCGGGCGTCCCGGTGATGATCAACACGTCATTCAACGTACGCGGCGAGCCGATCGTCTGCACTCCCGCCGACGGCTTCAACTGCTTCGCGGGCACGGGAATCGACGACCTCCTCATCGGCCCATACCACGTCCGCAAAGAAGACCTATAGCCCGCCGATGCCGTCACTGGAGCGCGGACGCCCTCGTCCGCATCGCCGTGGCCCGTCGCCTGCCCCGTTGCGCCCCACCCGCCTTCGGCGTACAATGTCGCCGAGGAACTCGCATGCGCTCCATCATCAACGCCATCAAGGACATGCTGAAGCTCGCCGGGAATCTCGGCGGCTTCATCTGGTCGCGCAAAGCCTGGTGGATGGTCCCGATCGTCGCCGTGATGCTCCTCGTGCTCGCCCTCGTCGTCCTCGCCGAGACGCCCCTCGGCCCGTTCATCTACACGCTCTTCTGAGCACCAACCCGGCAGGGATGTGCCCGCCTCGCGCTGAATGGACCGCCGTTGATTCGGGTGCATGGCATCGAAACGGAGCGAACGAATGATCGGCGGCAACATGCTGACAGTGGCAGCGTTGGGTTCGGCGATTCTGGCTATAGGGGCGTGTGGCCCGGTGTTTGGCGATGACTCAGGAGCCCCCGGCTCTCAAGTAGATGAGATCACCATACGCTACACCGGCGTCCGTCACGCCTTTCTCCGAGGCGAAGACGCGGATCTCAGCTTCGACGTGCTCACCCCGCCCGCCACAGCGGTCGAGGGTGCAGTGCTTTTCGCTGACATCGGCGGTCTCCTCACGCAGCAGGCTCGGATCGTAGATATCGGTCCTGGCTCGCGCACCCCATGCCGTCTCACCGTCCCGACTCAACTGCTGAAGGCGGGAAGCTACACCGTTGAATGTGAACTGCGATCTGACTCGGGGCTTCTGGCCAGCGCTCGGGTGCCGATTTCGATCGCCCCTCGCTGGAATCCGGACCGCATGAGGGTCTGGCTCTGGCCGCACGACCACTTCGGCCAGAACGTCGAGAAGCTCGATGACATGACGCGCAAGCAGCTAGCCTGGTACGCCGACATCGGCGTCAACAGCTTCGTGCCTCACGGGGAGATCAATTGGGAAAAACTCCAGGTCTTCGATCACGCCCTCGCCAACGGATGGGAGATGGGCGTCCAGCTCTCGGGAAGTATCAACGACGAGTTCGAGGGCCTGCCTGCTGAGGCGCGATACACGGGCCATCGCGAGCACGAGATGAACGATCCGTACCACCCCGAGGTCGCCCGCCGTCAGAACGAGAAGAACGACGAGGCGATGCGGGTCGTCCGCCAGTTCCCAGGGGTCAAGACCTCCTTCTTCAACTCCGAGATCGTCGACCACATGCTGGGCATCGAGACGCCGATGGCGAAGCAACTCCACGCCGCGAAAATGGGGCCGACCGCGCCCCACGAGTTCATCGAGCCGGGCGTCATCCCCGATAATGACGAGGGCCTCGTCAAGCGACTTCACAGCATGAGATGGGGCGATGGCCTCACCGAGGCCAACGCACGGGCCGGCCGGGTCGCGCACCGACACGATCCCACCCACGTCGTCTTCACCGATCCTCTCCGGCGCTACTCGGCGTACGGCCGGTTCCGCGACATGGACCTCGTCAGCACGTGGACATACACCAATCCCGATCCCAAGTTCATGCTCTACATCGAAACGCTCATCGCGGCGGCCAAGCCCACCGGTCAGGGCGTCATGCACACGGTCACGCTGCTCAACTACCCCGGCGCCATCTTTCCCAAGGACAAGGGTTGGACGCTGATGGGGCCCGATCGGCTCGTTGAGACGAGTTGGATCAATCTCTCGCGGCGCCCCGACGGTCTTTCAGTCTACCTATCCAGCGCGTGCGATCCCTTCGACACCGAGGAGGGCGTGCGGGGCGACTTCGACCAAGACCCGCGCATCCCCTACGACATGAACCCGCCGACTTTCGAGGCATTCGGCGAGTTCACCCGCGAGGTCGTCCAGCCATACGGGCCGATGATCAGCAAGCTCGCGCGCGCGCCGCGTCGCGCAGCCGTTCTCTCGTCTGAGTCCTCGCGCGCCTACAGCGACTCACCCAATCTCGTGGGCTACTACGGCCCGTACCAGATCTACAGCCTCTACACGCTGCTCGCGATGATCCATGTCCCCGCGGACGTCATCTTCGATGAGACCATCGCTCTCGACGGCCTCGACGACTATGACCTTCTCGTCCTGCCCAAGTGCGACACGCTGACGAAGACCGTGCATGACCGAATTCTCGCATTCCAGGAGCGCGGTGGGCTGGTCGTTTCCGACCAGTACCTGCGCGCGTCGATCCCAGGATCGCTCAACTTCGACTTCGATTTCACCTACCGCGATAGGGTCACCGCGAGCGCCATCGCCGATAGCAAGGACTATGCTCAGTGGGATGATCGCATTGACGTTGAGAAGGCCGAGATGAGGGAACTCGAGGGCGTGAGCGCCGGAGTCGACCAACGGTCGATGGAGGAGTATGCGGCCCAACTCCGCGACGGGCTGGAGGGCAAGGTTGCCCGCGATGTCGATTGCTCCAGTCCGACGGCTCTACTGAACATGCTGCAGCATGGGCAGGCGAAGTATCTGTTTGTCGTCAACGATCTCCGCAAGTACGGGGACCGCGCGGGGAAGCACAGGGCCATGCTCGACGAAGCAGTACCGCAAACGGTCACCATCACCCTCAAGAACTGCACGAGCGACGAGCTATTCGTCTATGACATGCTGGAGCGGAAGCGGCTCGATACCACGCGCCGCGAGGGGACATGCGAGTTCGACGTCGACCTGCCCGCGCCCGGCGGGAAGATCATCGCCCTCCTGCCACAGAAGCCCGCCGAGATCGAGATCCTCGCCCCCAAGCGCATCACCTCAAGGGGCGTCCCCTGCCGGATTGATGTGCTCGTGAAAGACGCTGACAGACGCCTCGTGACAGGCGCGCAGCCGCTCAAGGTCGAGATCACCGATCCCGATGGGGACGTCTCGGAGTTCAGCGACTACTACGCCGCGGAGTCCGGCGTGCTGGGCGTCGACTTCGTCCCGGCGCTCAACGACCACGCGGGCAAGTGGACGGTCGATGTCACCGACCTCACTGCGGGCCTACGCGCGAGCACGACGTTCAGGCTCGCAGACTGACCGGCCGTCACCGTCTCGTGGCGCAGGCATTCTTGCCTGCGGCTGTCCGCCGAGATCCTTACTCTCCCTCAAGCGGCGTCAGCGTGACGGCGCGGAAGTGGATCACGCCGCCCTCGGATTGCAGGCCGATCTTCCCGGGCCGGACGTCACAGCCCGTCGCCTCGTTGACCTGCTTGCCGTTCACGACCAGCGTGATCTTGTCGCCGTCGGCCGTGATCTCGTACGTGTTCCACTCGCCTGGCTTGTTCTCACTCCCCGCCGTCTTCCTGAGCCCCACCAGGCCACCGGCGACGTCCGGGGCCTCAAACCACCGCGGTGGCTCGCCGCCAACCTTGAAGCCCTGGAAGCCATACATGTCGCCCGCGTTCCCGCTCTGCAGCTGGGCCTCCACGCAGTTCGGCAGCATCGTGGGTTCCCCCGTGATCCGCAGGAGCACTCCGCTGTTGCCAGGCTCGCCAGGCCACATCCACTCGACGGTGAGCTTGAAGCTCTCGTACGTGTCCGCCGTGCAGAGGTAGCCGCCCGGCTCTCCCTTGCAGACGAGGACGCCGTCCTCCACGCTCCAGACATCCTCCATGCTCGCGTTCTCGTCGACTAGGAAGTGCTCCCATCCAGCGAGGTCCGTGCCATTGAAGAGTCTGACCTCGTCACCGCCCGCGTCCGCCTCGCCCGCAATGTCGTAGGCGTAGAGGAAGTCGCCGTGGCGCAGATACAGCCGACCGCCTGCCACCACCGGGTGGGCCCACGTCGGGCCCTCGCCGCCCTCGGGGATCTCGAAGTAGCTGACCACGTCGTGCTCACCCGGCGTCGCAGGCACGAGGCCGACGCCACGACCTTCGTTGACCGTGTAGAGCATCCCGTCGGCGTAAGTAATGGCGCCCTTGCCGATACCTGCCTCGGCGTAGACACGCTCTCCCGTCTCCACATCCAGACACACCCACTGGCCTCTATTGAAGGCCGTGCTGTTACCGTATAGATGGCCGTCCACCAAGACCGTCCCGCCGTGATGGTGGTCGAGTTCCTCCGACCGCCACACTTCCGTGAGCGCGACCTTCCCGTCCGCCACGTCAAGCTTCCACTTGATCGTGCCGACGCTCAGGCTGCTGACGATCATGTGCCCGTCGAGATACATGGGCGGGAGGATATTCTCGTCGGCGTAGGAGACGTGCTCGATGCGAAACAGGAGATCGCCGGTGTCGGCGTTCACGCCGATCACGGACTTCAGCATCATGGTCAGGATCATCCGCACCCCATCGTGCTCGGCCAGCGTCACCGACGTGTATCCAGCGAGGTCGCCCGAACTGGGGGCCTGCCAGACGACTTCGCCCGTGCCCTTATCAAGCGCCACGATACTCGTCTCCGGACCGCCGGGCGTGCAGATGACATGGTCGCCATCGATCAGGAGTGATTCCGCCAGCCCCCATCGTATGTTCTCGCTGCCGAATTGCTCCAGGATGCTAACGGCCCAAACTTCCTCGCCCGTGGCGGCCTGCAGGCAGATGACATCGCCATGCGGGCTCTCGTGATACACGAAGTCGCCATCGACCGTCGGCGTGCCTCGCGTGCCTGGGTATGGGTCCGCCCACGCCTCACCGTTCTCAGCCCGCCAGATGATCTCGCCGCTCATGTCCATGGCGCTGACGACGGTCTTGTCATTGAAGTTGCCCGCCGTGTAGATCCGACCGTCCGCTCTGGACACCGTAGAGTAGCCATATCCCAGCCCGCGGGCGGTCCACAGCAGTTCGGGCCCGTCCTCGGGCCAATACTCCAACAGGCCGGTCTCGGTGGAGATGTTGTCGCGTGCGGGCCCGTGAAACTGCGGCCAGTACGCATCGCCCTGAGCAGCAACGGTCGCCGTCAGCGCGCACAATGCCCCTGCGACCATGAGCGTAGTTAGCAGAACGATAGACTTGCGCATCGAGAGTGCTCCTTGCGGTCTGTTAGCCTAAGTATGACGTGTAGTCCTCACGTTCTCAGCCATGAACGCTGAGACCTCCCTCCCAGCCTCTCCTCGCACCCGCCCCGTCGAATCCTCGTCCGCAGGCTTCCACGGCTCGCCCGGCGAAGTATTGCAGCAATAGGGAGCCACGCCATGAACAGGATCTCGTGCGCCGTCGCAGCAATCATCCTGGTCTCCGCCACGCAGGCCGCGGAGACCCGACGGCCGCGCCTGGGCCCGATACGACGTGTGGGTCCACCCGTGGCAGAGCCGGTGGACAACATCCTGGGCAGTCTGTCCACGCCCCTCAAGCGGCTCCGCGCGGCCGCGTCCAAGGGCCTGAGCAAGGGCGACCAAGCCGATGTCCGCGTGGTCATCGACCTCCTGAAGAACGGCGAGCAGGCTGCCGCGATGGGTCGCTGGGAGGCCTTTGTCACCCGGATAGCCACGGGCGGCGCCGCCAACGATATCAACGCGATCATCCAGATGGTGCTGCGGGAGGGCTACGTCGAGCAGAACGGGGACCTGAAGTTCTACGCCGATGAGTTCAGGCATTTCAACGACGTGAAGAAGAAGCTGCGCGACCACATGCAGCGGATGCAGACCCAGGAGGCCTCCTGGGGGCAGGCCGCTCGGACGGGCGGACCCAATCCGAAGCCCGTTATCGCGAGTTGCTCGTTGTATGGCCTTTTGGCTCGTCAGACGCGCCGGGAGTGTCGA
>CAZKUN010000264.1:0-3576 GCA_964555935.1 uncultured Armatimonadia bacterium
GTGAGTGGTACCGTTAATGGGGGGAGGTCAGGGTCGCAAGGGTCGTCAAGCCCGCCGTTCTCCGGCTATCCTGCGAGAACCTGCTCGTGCAGCGCATCAGACTTCCCCGTCGACGGTCGCGTCCCGCAAAGCTCCCGATTCCGGCGTGGATGGAGCTAAACGTGGGGACATTCGCCCCGGGGCCTGCCCCGCTCGGAACGCGTCCCCGGAAGAGCGTCTCCGGCGACCCGCACGGTTCGTGAAGACACAGGTGCTCCACGACAGGCGACGAAGGAGGTCCACTGCACCCCGGCAGCGCCTGCCCGGACCCCAGTGGCGACGAAACCGACGATCGCGAGGAGTCATCACGATGGGACTGCAAGGAGCGACAGCACACGGCATCCTGCATCGGCGCGCACCCCGGGAGTGGCACGATGGCTTCCCGCTGGGCAATGGCGCCATTGGGGCGATGTTCTGGGGCGACGGGAGCCCGCTTTGCCTCACCCTCGACAAGGCCGACCTGTGGGACCTGCGCAGCGATGACCGTTACCAGGATCACCCCGACTTCAATTACGCCGGCCTGCGACGGCTGATCGCGGAGGGCCGATTCGACGAGGCCTTCGAGATCTTCGAGGACCGGCAACTGCGCGACAACCCCCTCGGGCCGACGAAGATCAGCATTGGGCGCGCGGAACTGTCCCTCGGCGAGGCAACTGCGTACGAGTGCGGACTCCAATTGGCCACCGCCAGCGTGGAGGGGACGCTCACCACGGTGACGGGCGAGCACCAACTGCTCGCCTTTGTGCATCGCGGGCGCAACGTCGTCTGCCTGCGGGTGACAGAGCCGTCGCCGGAGGCGCGGCTCGAGTTGAAGCCGCTCTGCGAGATGAATGAGGAGCTGACAGCGCTGGGGCATCCGGCTCCCGTCGTGGCGGACGAAGGCCCGGTGCGCGTGCTGTGCCAGAGCATCCCCGAGAGCGTAAGCTACGCCGTTGCCTGGAACCGTGTCGGCCCGGACCACTTCCTCACCATCGAGAGCGGAGCGACGCTAGACGAGGCGAGAGAGAAGGCCCTGGCGACGTGGCACGCGGCCTCCGACGCCGGGATCGATGCCCTGTACGAGGAGCACGTCGCTGCGTGGAGCGAGTTCTGGGGTGTGTCGGAGGTTCATCTGCCGGAGGAGCGGATCGAGTTCCTCTGGTACATGGGCCTGTACCTGCTGGCGTCCGCGGTGCGGCGGGGCGAACTGCCGCCGGGTCTGCAGGGCCTGTGGGCGATGGACGGCGTGCTGCCCCCCTGGCGCGGCGAGTACGCGGCGGACATGAACCTGCAGGAGACATTCTGGCCGTCGGTCAGCTCGGGGCATATCGACTTGATGGACTGCTGGTGCGATTTCATGCGCGACTGCCTGCCGTTGGCGCAGGAGTTCACGCGGCGTTTCTTCGGCACTGAGGGCACCTTCTGGCCCTGCGCCTTCGCGCCGCGCCTGGCGCTGATCCGCTGCTGGTACACCGTCATGTATGCCTGGAGCAACACCGCGTGGCTCGGGTGGATGGTGTGGTTGCGGTGGCGCTACACCATGGACCGGGAGTGGCTTGCCGAGACGGGCTACCCGCTGGTCTCGGAGATCCTGCGTTTCTACCGGGCCAACCTGGAGGAGGGCGAGGACGGCTATCTGCACGTGCCGCTCTCGACCAGCCCCGAGTACCGTGACAACACCTCGGGCGCGTGGTGCCAGGACCCGAACATCGACCTCGGGCTGATCCGCCGGTGCTGCGACTGGGTGGTGGAGATGGAGGCGGCGTTGGACAAGGACGACTTGACCGCCGCGGCACTGGAGCTGCGAGCCAAGCTCGTGCCGTACTCGCTGACTGAGACGAAGGCGCTGTGCCTCTGGCCAGGGCAGGCCCTCGATGAGCCTCACCGGCACCCATCGCAACTGATGCCGATCCACCCCGCGATGGACCTCACAATCGAGGGCGACGACGAGGCCCGAGCGATCATCGACGCCAGTATGGACCAGTACTTCTCGCTTGGGCAGTACTTGTGGAGCGGGCACACGTACGCCCAGATGGCGAGCTTCGGCGCGGTCATCGGGCGGGCGGAGTTCGCCTATGACTGCCTGCTCCGGCTCTCCGAGTACTGGCTTGGGAGCAACGGGCTGCACTTCAACCGGGACCTACGCCGGACAGGCTCGTCGCTCTACTGTGGCGACGATCGGCCTTTCACGATGGAGGCGAACTGCGGCGCTGCCGCAGGCATCAACGATATGCTCGTCCAGGGCTGGAACGACATTCTCCGCATCTTCCCGGCCGTGCCGGAGCACTGGCGCGACGTGATCTTCCGTGATCTGGTTGCAGAGGGGGCGTTCCGGGTATCCGCGATCCGACGAGCAAGCCAGACTGTGTGGGTCAGCACCCGGGCGGGAGTGGCGCGGACGCTGAGGCTGCGCAACCCCTTCGGCGAGGCGCAGGTGACAGTGGTAGGAGGGGAACTGCGGCGGGAGGGCGATCTATACGTCGGGGAACTGGCCGCTGGGCAGGAGGTCGTGCTCTGCGTGGAGGGCGAGACCGGCGACATAGACGCGGCGATCGCTGCCGTCGATAGCAGCGACACCTCACGGCTGGGGCTGCGATGAAGCGTTACCCGGCGGCACAGGGAGGACCCGACCACGATGCGGACACCAGGAGTGGCGCTGCTACTACTAACAGGCGGGACGGTCTGGGCCTATCCGGAGGCCGCGGCGTGGCGCTCTGCCAGCGGCTTCGCGGGTTGGCAGGCCGTCGAGGGCGCGCTGACCTTCGACCACCGGAGCCCCGAGTCCATCATCGCTGCCGAGCCGGTTGCCGAAGAGCGGGGCGAGATCAGCTTCGAATTCGCGCGGACGTACGGTCCGCGGGCGCGGCTGGAATTGCGCTTCCGGGCGAGCGGGGACGAGCAGAGCTACGTTGCGGCCGTGGTGGAGCCGGATGCCGGGCGGCTTTCCCTGGTGCGGCGTGATGGCGGGCGCTTCGTCGCGGTGCCGGGCGGGTTGGCGATCGCAGACGGCATCGGTGAGGGCGTCCACCGTCTCGGGTACCGAATCGCGCACGGCGAGATCGACGTACTGCTGGACGGCCGCGAGTTGCTCAGCACGGAGACGGGGACGCTGGCGGCGAAGGGCCGGATCGGGCTCGCCGCAGCGTATGCGCGAGTGCGGGTCCGGGGACCCGAGATCGAGGGGGTGCCGCCCGATGCGGTCGAGGAGCGGCCAAGCCTGGCGGACTGGAAGGTGCTCTACGGCCCCACTGCCTGGCACCCCGCGCCCGATGCGGAGCCACCGGCCGCGGGCGAGCAAGTCACGCTTTACTCGGCGGGAGCCGACGGCGGCATAGTGGGTGAGTGCGATCGGACAAACTTCGCCGTAGAACTGAAGGGCCGGTTCGTGGAGGCATCCGGCACGTGGGCGTGCTTCGGGATGCGGCCGAAAGTCTCGCCGGACGGTGCCTCGTTCTACACCATCGAGGTGCGCGGCAACCAGAGCCGGCTGGTCTTCGCCAGAACCACCGAGAACGTGCGCGACGAGACGATATCGCACGACATCCCCCTACCCGCGGT
>CAZKUN010000264.1:3586-12252 GCA_964555935.1 uncultured Armatimonadia bacterium
CCCGCGGTTCAGATCGGACGCTGGTACACGCTGCGCTGCGAGTTCATCGGCAACCGCATCACGGTTGACCTGGATGGACAGCGACACCTGGACATCGTGGACCCCCGCCCGCTGGAGGAGGGGCGTACCGCAATCAGCGCGTCACACGCCACGGTGCAGCTCGCGGGCTTGCGCCATGAAGCGCGGTCGTCGGACTACCAGTTCCGTACTACCGAGACTCCCGCGACGCCGTACGATCCGGGCCCCGCCTTGCCGGACGCCTTGCCGCGCAAGGGCGAGGATGACAACTACTGGTTCCTCGTGGGACCCGACTTGCGCGTGGCGGTGCATAAGGACACCGGGATGCTCGGCGGCATTTGGGGTCCGGGAGACACGCCACCGTGTCTCGCCCGCCGCGTGGTCGAGTTGTACAACCTCGAGACGCGCGAAGACGCGACGACAGCGGACGCCTACGGTGACCGGGTGAAGCACGTGGTCCGGCGCACACCCCGCGAGGTCACCGTGCTGTGCGCCAACGCCGGCCTGCCCGGCATCGCCATCGAGAAGCGCTACGCCCTCGACGCAGCGACCGGCCAGCTGTCCCAGGCCATCCGGTTCGTGAACGAGACATCGCGGCCCGATGTCTTCGTAACCCTGGCCCTGCGCGCGGTGCTTGACCCGGAGTTCCGGCAGCAGGCCCAGTATACCGGCGGAAGCTATCTCGGCCCGCTTGTGCCCGCCGCCTCCATCCGTGAGCGCGTCCTCACCGACAGCTTCAAACAGCCCTGGTCCACCGGCATCACCAACGGTCGGCCAAGCTGGGTGCTGGCGCTGAACAACGACCTCGGCGTCAACTTCGCCACCTTCCGCTACCGCGTCAACGAGCAGCACGTCTTGCCCTGGAACGCCATCTGGACCGAGCCCCTCAACAACCTCTACCACACGCCCGCCGGGTGGGAGATGGGCGTCTGCACGCTGGCCCTGCGCCCCAGCGAGACGGCGTCGGTGGAGGTCGACTACATGCTGTTTGGTGGCGGGTTGCTGGGGTTCTACGACCGGTACCGGAGCCTGCCCGAAGTCGCGGCGATGCACGCCCGGGTTGGCCCCAGGCCCACGTGGCTGCAGGACGTGAAGATGCCCGTTCTCGATACCATCCAACAGGCGTTGGCAGTGAGCGAGGAAGGACTCCTGCTCCGGGCCGGCGACCCCTTCGGTGTATGGGGTGACCCGCTGGCCCGGGACGAGGCGGGCAACGACACGCGCCTGGTCGCGCGCGGCAAGGAGCTGCTGGGGGCCATCCGGGAGGCATCGCCTCGGGTGCGCGCGGGACTGTACACCTGGGCGTGGTCCGCCGCAGAGCAGAGCCGGGAGATGCAGCAGCATCCCGAGTGGTTCATCGTCCGCGACAAGGCCGGACAGACGCGCAACGCATACCCGATGGGCACGAACTACGTGCGCTGCCTGTCGGCACCGGGGTGCCTGGACGACATGCTCCAACGGTATTGCGACATCGTCCGCGGTTACCCGGAGGACCTCCAGTACCTGGACAACGACGGCACGGGCATCCAGGTGATTGACTGGGAACACCTGCGGGTCGACCAGGACTACCACTGGCAGCGTCTCCACGAGGGGATCCTCGCGGCGGCGCGCGAGCACAGCCCGGAGACGGCGACCTTCTTCAACAACCGCGTCCTGCCTCAGGGCGACATCTCCTTCGCCGAGCTGATGCCCGCGGAGATCCAGAACACGCACTGGCGCCGTCCCGCCGACGAGCTGTATCCCATCAAGGTCTTCCAAAAGCGCGACCCGGAGCGAGTCGCCTCGCTCCTATACTCGCGGCCCGAGACGGAGCCCTCGTACACGAACTACTGCGTGGGCCTTGGGCTGTTGCCCTGGATGAGCAGCGTGCGGCAGCTTCCGTTCATCAACGCCGCCTTTGAGACCCGCCGGCTCGAGCTCATGGACGCCGACCTGACGCCGGACTGGCACGACGACCTGACCACCTCGATCGAAGCGTACCCGCTGCGCCAGGGCGCGGCGGCCTGCGTCTCGTTCATCGGCCATGAGGAGACGCCGCAGGAGACGCAGATCGCCTTCGACTCCGCGCGAATGGGACTGACGCCGGGGAGAGCGTATTCAGCGTGGCTCTTCGACCTCAAGGACTCCCGTGAGCACGAGGGACGCCTCACGGAGCGCGACCAGCGTCTGGCGTATGACGACTGCAACTGGGCGGATGAGGTGGTGGTGGCGGCGAGCTTCCTCGGTGCCGGGGAAGACCTCCCCACGCGCTTCATTTGCGACACCGTGGCACGGCCCCGGCGGTTGCGGATGCTGATGGTCACCCACTCTCCGGGGCTGGTATGGTCGGTCAACGGGCGACGAACTCACTTCTGGCTGCCCGATTCCCGTGGCGTGAGCCTGCGCCGTGGGTCCGGCGGCCGCCCGGATCGCGTGACGGTCGTCTGCAGGTGCGAGCCCGAGCGCGCCGAGGTGGCCATTCTGGTGCCCGGCGGCCAACGGGTCAGCGAGGTGACCGTGGACGGCACTCCGACGCCTTGGGCGCCGGAGTCCGTGGGCGGCGCGTGGTTGGTGCGCGTGGGCGTCACACGCGGGGCCAACCGCATCGCTGTGGTCTGCGCCCGCGGCGAGCAGGCACCGCGAGTGCGCGATGTTGCCGTGAGTGCTCCGCAGCGGGTCAAGGCCGGAAAGGTGCACCCGGTGCGCGTGTCATTCGCAGCCCGGGGATGGACCGACGGGCATAGGGCCCTGCTTCGGGTGATGCAAGGCGGCGTGCTCATAGCCAGCGCCGCCCCTGAGCGCCTGGGCCCCGACTGGGCGCGCTTCTCCATGCGCGTCCCGGGGTCCGCGCGGCCTGGCATGTATGACCTGGCCTTCGATGTGCGAGGCGCGACGGACGGCGACGTGGTCGCCCGGGTAGAGGTCGTGCCAGGCAGTTGGCATCCCCCTGTCCTGCCGGGTGACGAGCCGCCGGGCGAGCCGGTCGTGATGGTCTGGGATGTGGGCCGGACAATCCGGGGCATCGAGGTCGCGCGCGCGGGCACTGCGAGCTTCGACCACCGCGGGGGCACGCAGATCGCGCAGGCGGATGTGGACGCGCTGAAGGCCCTGTGCGGCGTGCGCGATGACACCACGAGCACCTGGGGCTACGGATTCTGCGGCTTCGAGATCCGCGGCGTGAAGGCCATCACGGTGGACCTGACCAACACCTTTGCCGAGAGGGTCCAGAATGGCGGCAACCTTGGCGACCGCTACGTGGACTCCTTCGCGGGCTTCATGGTGGACTACCATACAGCGGACGGGTACACGAAGCGTGTGGCTCTGGGGCTCGGGGTGATCAACGGTGCAAGACCGGTGGTCGCGCCGGACTGGGGCACGGCTGCGAAACCCGATGAGTGCATCGCCCTGAGCCGCACGCTCCACGAGAGGCCCCGCGACCAACTGACCGTCGATCTCGCCGAGCACGCGCCGCCGGAGTGGGATGGGCGGACATGGTTCAGCATCGGCGTGGACACCGTCGCGCGTGGGCTGCAGATCGAGGCGACGATCGTGGGCGCGGAGCCCGTGGGGAGCAGGTGAACATGACAGGAGCGACGAGACAGCCGGCGCGAGGGACATGCCTGTTGATCATCCTGACCTGCGCCCTGGCGGCCCATGCCGCCGACGACGACGGGCTGACCACATCTCGGCAAGTGCCCATCTGCCTTCAGAAGCTGGAGGTGGACGCCGGCCAGACCTGGGCCACCCGCATCGCCGTGCCTGCCTTCACGAGCGATGAGTCCCCGGTGCTGTCCCTGCGCGCGCGGCTTCAGACAGAGAACCCCGGCGGGTGCAACTACGTGCTGCAAGTCCTGCTCGACGGGACGCCCCTGCCGGAGAACCCGATGCGCTCGCGCCTGCTCAACAAGGCGCCGTGGTTCGACCCACCCGGAACCGACTACCACTTCTCGTGGTACGGCGCGGACCAGAAGGGGTGGCTGACGATCTTCGCGCCCGCCTTCGAGGGCGACTGGGGAGGCACGGGGCGCGACTACGACTTCCTGTTCGACCTGTCGAGGCTCGTGACCCCCGGCCAGACACTGCCCATCTCCTTCAGGTACCTCAACCCGGACATCCCCGCCGCCCTAGGGGTCGCGCGAGCGCCACTGACGATGGATCGCGTGGTGCTCGACGTGCTGCCGCGCGCTGAAGTAGAGCGGCTGCGCGGCGAGGCGCTCAAGGGGCAGGCGCTGCGCGCGGTGCCGACCGTAGCAGACCTTCCCGCCGACGCGGAGCCGGGCGAACGCCCCTATGAGATCGTCTGGTCGGGCCGCAAAGAGTCACCTCGAGCCCAGGTGGCCTTCGACGACCTGACTGGGTGGAAGATGCAGGCCATCGGCGACACCGAACTCGCTCTCGCAGCGTCAGTTGACCACCTGCTCTGGAGGTCCCGCCTGGCGAAGTTCACCTATGGCGTAGGGACGACAGACACGGTGGTGGAGCTCCGCCCGCCGGAGCCCATCCCCATCGCCGGCCGCTTCGACGCCGCGAACCTGTGGCTCCACGGCGCGTGGGACCGGGTACACGATACGCCCCTGCGCATCGTCGCGCTGCTGGAGGACAGCGCGGGGCGAGAGGTCGAGCTTGATCTCGGCTCCGTGACCGCCGCATACTGGGGCATGCAGCACGGTGTGCTGAGCCCAGAGGTCGCCGCTGTCGCGCGGTTCCCCATGAGGTTTACGGCCCTGCGCATCACCAACTGCAAGTCCAGCATCGCCCGGCACGCGTACCTGGAATCCCTCACATTCTACCAGCAGAGCCGCAAGCGGCTGAGGCCGCCGGCCCGCCCGCGACCCCGCCTCTTCCCGACTTCGAAGGACGGGATGCTGCCGACGCCTCCCCCCGGGGGAGCGACGAGAGTCACGTCCGTAGGCCAGGGGGCGGAGTTCACGCGCGAGGTCCGAGGCAGCCTCCTTACGTACCGCGTGCGCCCGGAGGCTGGGGTGTTCGACGGCGTGACGGCGCGCTGGAACGACGGGCGGCGGCTACACCCAATGGCCGGCGGCGAAGTGACCTTCGGGGTCGGTGGGCCGCCGACGGGCGAGGTCGAGGTGGTCGCCTCGTCCTTGAAGGACGAACGCCTCACGATTCGCTGGCGGCTCGACACTTCGCCGCGCCCGGTTGAGTGGGAGGCCGACTACTCCTTGCGCGGGTGTACGCTTGTGGTTGACGTGCGCTGCTCTGGCGGCGAGGCCACCGGCCTCGCCTTCGGGCAGGTGCAAGGCCTCCACGCCCCTCGGGGCATCGAGGTCCCGTACCTGCTGATGGGGCCGAAGCCCGGGCCGTGGGTGGCCTGCGCCGACGGGCTGTTCGTCTCCGTGCTGCCGGACTGGTACAACAGCGACTTCTCGTCGGTGAACACGCGGGTGACCCCCGCCCAGGGGAACCGCATCGGGCTGCTGCAGGGCACGTCCTACGACCCCCTCACCGACGGCCGCCGCAATCGACTGCGAGACCGCGTGCTGGTCACCGTGTCATCCGAGTTCGCCGACACCTTGCCGAACTCACGCAACCCTGTATCACCGAACCGCGAGCGCCTGGCCCCCTACCTGTTCTTCATGTCCGATCAGCTCACGCCGACGCTCTACCAAACGCTGAAGGGCTTCGGGGTGGACCACATCATCGCCAGCGACTTCGCCTCGATCCTCGTCGCCAACAACTACCCCGAAGGCTTCGCTGCTCGCTGGCAGCCGCACCCTCTGCTGACCATGGCGCAAGTGCAGGAATACCGCCGAGGTATCAAGGACCTGGGGTACCTCTTCAGCACCTACATGGAAGTCTCGGACTACTACCCCGGGAATGAACTGTGGGACGAGTCGAAGGTGGTGCTGGACGCGGACGGCGACTTCGTGGACGGGTGGTGGGGGAACTACCTCACAAAGCCGGCGATGATGACCGAGTTCGTGCGGAAGGTCGGGGGGAAGGCAAAGGAGTTCTACCCCTCGGACTGCGTGTACCTCGACGTACACACGAACCGCGGACCCCAGGCGCTGGACTTCGAGGCGGGCGCTCCTGGCGCTGGCATCGCTCGCAGCCAGGTCATCGCCAATGGCGACTGCATCGCCGAGGCGCGCAAGTGGTACGGCTCGACGATCAGCGAGGGCCTGAACCGCTGGATGTACGCCGGGATCAGCGACATGGACTACGCGACGCTGATCACCAGCGGGATCGCCGCGGACCAAGCGCCGCTGGTTGACTTCGACCTCCTGAAGATCCATCCCTTTCAGCACGGGACGATGATGGGGCACCATCCCGACCGGTTCTTGAGCGCCGCCGATCAGGCCCTACTCGACACAGACGTCGGGCGCGGGCTGGGGCCGGACGGGTTCTACAAATACGTCTCCGGCAGCCTCGCCTACGGGCACATGCTCATCCTCGGCTACTGGTATGTCCCGCCGCCGGCGCGCTTCATCCACTACTACGCGTTGATGCAGGGGGTGCAGAGCGAGTACCTCACCGACAACGCTTCCGCCATCGAGTACCACAACGGCGCCGAGCTCGTGCCCACCAGCCGAGCCCTGCAGGATGGGTCAC
The DNA here is from genome assembly GCA_964555935.1 of uncultured Armatimonadia bacterium. Classification (GTDB taxonomy): domain Bacteria; phylum Armatimonadota; class Zipacnadia; order Zipacnadales; family VGFC01; genus CAZKUN01. Next base: position 10,157 of record CAZKUN010000264.1, read on the forward strand.
AGCAGTTGGGGCGCGTGCGCGTGCGCTATTCCCGCGGGCTGAGCGTGTATGTCAACCACAACGCCGAGGAGCCGTGGTGTGTGGAGTCAGGCGGACGCAGCTACGAGCTGCCGCCCTATGGCTGGATCATCGAGAAGCCGGGCGAGATCCTGGCCTACAGCGCCCTCGTCGGGGGGAAGCGCGTGGACTTCGTGCGCTGCCCGGAGTACCTCTACCTCAATACCGGCGGAGCCCGCGTCTCGGAGGGTCCGTTGGAGGCCAAGGGCGCCATCTGGCTCAAGCGCGATGGGATGTCCTGGCGCCTGATACCATGCGGCGATCTCGGGCAGTGGGAGCGCTTCCCGGCGCCGGGCTTACCCGCGCGCTTCAGCGACTACCGCCCGACAGACATTCCGCCCGAGCGCGGGTGTACGATGATCGCCCTGGACGTGGCGGCCCTTCTTGGCAAGGCCGCCGACGAGGCGCGCGTCACGGCTCGCGACGACTCCGGCCAGGTCGTGCCGGCCAACGTCCGCCCGCGAGATGACGGGCGGCTGCAGTTCGCGACGGGCGAGGGCATCGCGGGGTATGTGATCGAGTAGCGAGTCAGCGGGAATCCCTGAGTCTCGGGCTTTCCGCGGGCATGGACAGGGCGGTGAAGTGGAGCGGAAATACCCAATCGAGGTTATGAGCCTTGGGAGCTACCTGTCCTCAGGCGGCCGGATGCTCCCCACAGCACCCATCCACGCACACCCCCTCACCCGCTCAAGGGTCAGGTCGAGGACGCAGAACCCCAGAGATCCGGGCTTCCGGCGAAATCACACTGTATTTCCTACCCTTTGACCCCATTGAGGTTCATTCCCTGTGCACCATGGCAGGGCCCTGCCTGGCCCGGACACGGCGCCCTGGCTGTGGGCGAACGAACGGGAGTCCAACGTAGTCGGAAACGCCGCCATCGAAGCAGCAGTCCACGGTCGCTTGTCCGCCAAGCCTCAAGCCGAAGGCTTAGACCCCGAGCCCCGGAAGCGCACCCTCACCGACAGTTGCGTGGAGCGCGGATGGGAGGGTGGCCCACGGTTACGTCGTCGGCTGCAACCGCCGATCTATTACTTGTAGTTTGACATGGTTCACCTTTGTCAGCGTCAACTCCGGATTCCTGCGCGCACTATGCGTTGGCCCCATCGTCCGTGGCCAACCTGCGTCCTGCCGCAGAGGGAACGCCTAAACGGAAAGGGAATGGTCGCACGATGTCTCGCGTACTCCGGCGTAAGGCTGTCAGCAGAGGGGTGTTCTCTGGCCATGGCCTCTGATCCCATACGGTGGTTGCATGTTTCGGATTTCCACGTCGGGACGGATGACTACGCGCAGGCCCGGCGCTTTCGCCAAATAGTGGAATTCATCCGCGAGAGAAGAGATAGGGACGACTGGCGGCCCGACCTCGTGTTCATCACCGGAGACGTCGCTAATGCCGGGAAGGTGGACCAGTATGGGATATTCGAGAGGAAGTTCCTACGCAAGCTCCGCGTTGAACTACCATCCGAGTGCGCTAAGCGCATCTTCGCCGTGCCCGGCAACCATGATGTTGACCAACGCGCCGCGCAAGCCGCACAGACGCACGGCGCGTTGGACAACGTGCCACATCTCCTCGACCCGACGACAGAGGGCCGAGGTTTGCGCCAGACTGTATTCCCACGCTTCGAGGCGTTCGTAAACTCAGGCCCAAGCAGCGGCGGCGACCGATGGCTCTTGTCCGATACCGGAGCAGACGTCAAGACCATTGATGTGCGTGGCCACAAGGTCAGCATTGTCCGGATCAACACGGCGTGGCTTTCGAATGCGGACGACGACCGGGACCAGCTTACCCCGGGGGCCGAGATGCTGGATGGGTGCCTGCAACAGACCGGTGACTGCGATGCGCTGATCGTGGTCGGGCATCACCCACTGAGTTGGATGCTCCGGCACGAGAGGGAGAAGATCGCCAGCCGCCTGGGGAGACGCCACGCCGTGTATTTGCATGGGCACCTGCACGAAAGTGACGCCCGTTACGAAGCAGGGAACGCCAACCTGGCCTTACCCCCTAAAGCGAGTCCAGGTTCAGTGTTAGTATCTGGGTGTAC
>CAZKUN010000265.1:0-12199 GCA_964555935.1 uncultured Armatimonadia bacterium
CAACGCGGCCGGCATTGGCTCGACGGTCTATCTACCGGTCGCCGTGCCCGGCGCCCTGCTCGCCATTGGTGACGTGCACGCCAGGATGGGGGACGGGGAGCTGACGGGCGGCGGCTTGGACATCGAAGCCGAGGTGACGGTGGAGACATCGCTACGGAAGGGCCTGGGCTGGCAGAGGCCGGTCATCGAAACGCCTGATGCGTGGTGCGCGTGCGCCAACGCGGCCGTCCTCGAGGAAGCCATCCGGCAGGCGACGAGCGACATGACTACGCTGCTCGCAACGGCGCTCGACATGAGCCGAGAAGAGGCCTTCATCCTGATTGGCGCCGCCGGCGATGCGCGCATCGGACAGGCTGCGTCGCTTGGCATGGACTGTACGGCGTACCTCCGGATGACGAAGGAGATACTGCCGACCGCCTTCCCGTAACGTGGATGCCGCTCACCTCGCGTCTGTCAACTTGGCGGCATTCGTCTCGACCATGCCTGAGGGGTCCTGACCGAGGTGTGATGGCGTCCTATCGGCAATACCACCGGCGTGGCGTTTGGTCGTGACGGCAAGAAACGGGCAGCTACGGCGTTCCACAGTCGCCATCCCCGCGGGAGGATACGGATGTCCACGCCTCTGCACTCAAGCCTGTGGAAGACGAGCAAGAGCCTGGCCATCAGTGCATGGCTGATGGGCGTCGCCCTCATACCACCGGCTCTTGGCGAGAACTCAGACCGGATGCTGCTGGCCCAAGACGGAGCAGCTTGTTACGTGGACTTTGAGAACCCGTCAAACCGGCCGGCTCGTGGCTGGGTCGCGCTCTACGACATGCGCTGCGGGGGGGAGCTGCCGCCACGCGCACCCGCTACCCAGGTGGTGCTCATCTCAGACGGAGCGGTCAAGTCCCGCGGCGGCGTTCCGCCTGAGCGGCTCGGACCCAACGAGTACTGGGTCATGGCCCGGTTCGATGATTGGCTCGACCTGCACGCCACGCCCGGCCAGCGCCTGGACGTGACGCCCGCCACCCCCTTCAGGCCGAACGTGTATAGCCACCCGATTGATCTGATCGATAAGCCCATCCTCACGAACAATCAGCTAGCCATCTACACCCCGCGGCTTGGTCGCACCACCCCATCGAGCATTTTCAGGCGCGAGTTGGTCGTTTCCGGAGGTCGTGTCATCCAATGGGGTGGCGGGAACTGCGAGATCCCTCAGGATGGGTTTGTCATCTCCAGCCACGGGTCGACCGCCCTGTGGATCAGCCACCGGGGGATGATTGGCGCCAAGGCGGCGTTTGACGATGAAGACGCTACCATCACCATCGACGAGGGGGCCTGGCTCCGGAACGCGCAACACCAACTGAACAACGTGCGGCAGCGCCTGGCCGCACGTGCCGTTGATTCCCCGCCACCGGCTCGCGGAAGACGCAGGCTGCGCGCATTGCGCAAGACACTGGCCGAGGCCCGCGCGCGAACGGATTCCGACCCCCAGAGCAGTTGGCAGTCGGTCCGCAAGGTGATTGCCGACGCGAAGCAACTGCTATACACCACCGTCGATTCCCCTGATGACGAAGTCCGTGGCGTGTGGATGCCGGGCGTGCTCACCGGACCGCCGCTGGACACCTTCATCCGACGGATGGAGACGGCGGGGATCAACACTGCACTCGCCATCCGCGGGCAAGCCGCCCGGAGTTCAGGTGATGCCAACACGATGTTTCGGCGGCTCAGAGCACGCGGCATTCGGCCCATCCTGTGGAGCTTCTTGCCGTGCTCGCCGGTTGAGTCATTCGACGAAGCGCTGGAGGCCCACCCGGACTGGACGGACCACAGCAAGACCGGGGCGCTGAACCTGCCGGACCCAGCCTGCCCAGAGGCCATGGCATGGCACTGTGATGCGGTCGAGCGAGCATGTCGCGAACTCGACATCGACGGTATCGCGTTCGACTACGAGGGGTATGACGGGGGATACAGCGAGCGGAGCCGGCAGGCCTTCATCGCCCAGGAGAAGCTGGACCTCTCCTGCGATCCTGGGGAACTCGATCAGTCAGCAGACGACGATCCCGTTGCGCGCAAGTGGCGCGACTGGCGGCGGGCGCTGATAGTCCGCGCGACGCATCAACTCGCCGAGGCCGCCCGCAAGGGCAAGCCGAACATACAGGTGATCGGATGCGTGACAGCCCCGAGTTACCGTTCCAGCGCGGAGAGAATGTACATGATCTGGCCGGACTGGCTTGAACTGGGCACCTTCGACGCTATCACTACGATGGTCTACGCCCAGGACGCGCGCTGGGTGACCGACAGTTGTCGCGAAGCCACGGAGATCATTGCCGGCCGCGTGCCGTTCTGGCCGTCGTTGATCCTCTATCCCGAGACGAGCGGGTCGGTGCCGATTGAGCCAGAGCTGTTGATCGACCAGGTGGAGGGGGCGCGGCGCGTCGGGGCAGAGGGCATCCTTCTCTTCATGGGCGTGCAGTTCGCGTCTTACCAGGGTCCGCGTGGCGACGACGTCTACAACTGCCTCCGCCACGGTCTCTTCCGGAGTTCGACGCGCGCAGGCGCGGAAGAGTAGTGCTTTCCTGCGGCGCGGATCAGTCATTAACGACAACTGACCGTAAGCGACCCCGAGCCAGGTGGAGGCGCAATATGGTTGTCCCCGTGAGACCTACGAGATCGACAGTTCCCCGCCCGCTGCACTTGGCCATCCTGCTGCTGGCCGGGATGGTCGGTGCGGATGGCGCGGCGGAGACCGTGTGGACCGGCGACTACGTGCCTCCGCCCGAGCCAGTCGAGAGCAGCATTGAACTAGGGGTCTATATCTTCCCAGGATGGTACAGGGACGAGGGTCGGGGTGACTACCCCTACCGCACCCATGACGAGGACAGCGAGTGGCGGCTGGTCGCCAAGAAGCCCGCGCCCCGACCGCTCCTGGGGTTCTACGATGACTCGCTTCCCGAGGTCAACGACTGGCACATCAAGTGGGCGCTGGAGCATGGCATCTCCTTCTTCTGCTTTGACTGGTACTGGAACGCCGGCGAGCACCGCCTCCTGCGGACGCTTGAGGACGGCTTCCTCAAAGCCCGCTACAACCACCTCATGAAGTTCTGCATCCACTGGTGCAACCATGGCATGGACTGGCGTGACAGGGCCTGGAATCGCCCCACCGACGAGGACTTTCAGACGCCGGCCCTCGTTGAGATGGTCGAGTACCTCGCGGACAACTACTTCAAGCTCGACAACTACCTGACCATTGACGGTCGGCCCGTGCTCGTCGTGTGGGACTGGCGGAGGTTGCTCCAAGCCAATGGCGGACCGGCGGGGTTCGGGCAGGCCGTCGAGGAGATGAATCGGGCGCTGCGCGCTCGGGGCGTTGCGGACATCTGCCTGGTCGCCGTCGGAGGTGGAAAGGAACTCGAGGAGGCCCAGTTTAGCGCGGTCACGGGATATGGCTACTACGGAACGGACTACGACTCCAAGTACGAGTGGCGCGGCGGTTACAGCATTCCCTACGAGGAGATGGTCAAGCACTACGAGACGATGTGGGGAGGCATGAGCGACAACGCCGGCCTCCCGTATATCCCCCCCATCGGCTCCAACTGGGACAACCGACCTCGAGCCGGGGCGAACGCGGCGGTCATCGCGGGGAAGACGCCGGAGAAGTTCGCGGGCATGTGCGAGGCAAGCCTGGAGCACATCGACGAGCGCGCCAACATGGCCATCATCGAGGCCTGGAACGAGTGGGGTGAGGGCAGCTTCATCGAGCCGGACAGAGAGTGGGGCTTCGCGTTCCTGGATGCAGTGCGCGAGACGTTCACGGATGCGCCGGACGAGCACGTCGACTACGTGCCGACCCCCGACAGGATCGCGTCGTTTGGCATTCTCAACGACGAAGAGGTCGCGCAGGCGCGCGTTGTCGAGGACGAGCCATACCCGGATCCTCCGCTGTCCTTGCGGACCGTGGAGTGGAGCATCGACGAGCCACTTCCGGGGACCGACCCGCTGGAGGCGTGGGAGTTTGACGGGGACACGAGCGAGGGATGGGGGCCCTACCATGTAGAGCCGTTCGTGGTGCGGGACGGTATCCTATCGACAACCGTCAACATGGACGATCCACAACTCATCGTCGACAACGTCGGCGTGGCCATCGAGAGCCTGCGGTGCATCGCGCTCAGGCTCAGAGTCAGCGAGGGCGTGTCATCCTGCCAGCTGTTCTGGACGACGACCGAAGAGCCGCAGATGTCGGCGAACAAGACCTTCACGTTCCCCCTCAAGCCCGACGGCGAGTGGCACACCTACCAGGTATCCAAGAAACCCGAGGGCAAGTGGAGCGGGGTGCTGAAGTACTTGAGGCTCGACATCGGCGGCCCGGGCCACACAATCGAGGCGGACTGGGTCAGGCTGTACGGCACGGCGCCTTGAGGGTCGGCGGCGGGCCACTCAACTCCAACGAGGAGGTCACTGTGAAGATCGTCGATACCCACTCGCACTACGGGACCGTGTCGGACACGCCGTTCATGTCGGCCTCCTTCGAGGAGGTCGTGGAGGTCAGCCGAAAGGCGGGGATCACAGCGAACGTGTTCCTTGGTCGGGTAGAGTCCGCGGTCGACCCGTCCCGAGGCGGGGAGCGTAAGAACCTGGATATCGACCTCATCATGCGTATCAACGAGGAAGTGCTAGACAGGACGTCCAGGGAGCCGGACTGTTACATGTGCTGCGTGCTCAACCCGCTCCACGCGCGGTCTTTTGAGCAAACCGAAGAGCTCCTGCGCGAGCCGGGGTGTGTCGGCGTGAAGATCCTGGCACGGTACCACGGGTATGATGTCGAGGTGCTGGGCGACGAGATTTTTTCTTTTCTTGCCGATCAGGATGCGCCGGCAATGTTCCACTCGATTGAGAACGGCTTTGACGATCCCCCGAAGATCGCTTACCTGGCGGCGAAGTACCCCACCGTGAAAGCCTGCATGGCCCACATGTACTCCTGCGGGGCACCGATCGCGCTCACGCACGCTCGCCTGATCCGCACGTGTGCCAGCACGAGCCTCTACGCGGGCCTCGAGCATCCTTACATGGCGTTCTACTCGATCATCGAGCACACGGTCCGGGAGATCTGTGGCTCCGACCGTCTCATGTACGGGTCGGACCTTCCCTGCCACGTTCCGGCGGCCCAACTCGCGGCCATTGAGCAGGCGGACATCGCCGACGCCGACAAGGCAAACATCCTGTTCCGTAACGCCGAGCGGTTCTTTGGTCAGGAGTTCTGAAGGGGATCTAGGGCGCCCGGAGCGCCTGCTCGATCCGGGCTTCAACGCGTTGTCTGTGGGACACGTGCCGGTTGCCCGTGATGGGCACGACCACGGAGTCGCCGTCCCGCTCGAAGGCCGTCTCCTCGCCGTCGACCAGCACTCTTTCAACCTTGGGACCGTACACCCTAACGCGCGTGCGCCGGCTGACCCGCCAGATGCTATCGGGCCTGATCAGGCCGTGAATGGCAAGCTCCCGTCCTGACTGCACCAGCGTTACGGCGGTGTAGTCTCCCGGGTCCAGCACCTCAACCAAATCCCTGTCACCCCACCTCAGGCGCGTGGCCGACACCGCCACGAAGCCGAGGGGCGTGTCTTCTTCGCCGGGGCGGGCGCGGACGACCGCCAACTGGCCGTCCACCGCAGGCAGGCCGTCTGCCTCGAGTGGAGTCCACGTTTCCCCTTCGAGGCCCTCATACGCGCGCGTGGCGGATGAGTCGAATACTGACACGTAGTCGGTGACGTCCGGCCACTTCATCGCCGCCTGGTAGCCCTGTCGGCCTGGCGCCGGCTGGGCGATCTCGGGGCGCGGCTGGGTGCCCCGGTGCGGGTACAGCATGACCGTGAATTCCGGGCTGCGGGATTCCGCGACAGCGCGCACCATGGTCTGCTCGGTGATTCGCCAGTGGCCTTGTTCCCGGAAGGGATCCCACGAAATGGTCAGAGGGTCCGGCCGGAGGAACGCGACCTCGCATCGGGACTCAGCCTGGCGAACGTGCCGCCATGGGGCCGCCGCGTCCGTGGTCGTGTCGAAGCGCGCGAACAGGGCGTCGCCCGCGGCTTCCAGGTCGCTCAGCGGCGGAGCCTGATCTTGGCGCGTGAGGAGGACCCCGGCGACACGCAGGGGCCCCTGGGACTGACGCAGCCCGACCACATGCTTCCCGGCGGCAAGGGTCAACGGCTCGTTGGAGATGGGTACGGTCGTCCAGAACGGAATCCCGGTGCTCCCGTATCCGACCAGCTCTCCGTCGAGGCGGGTGTGGATGTAGGCAGATGCGTACCGGGGCGCGCGCGCGACGGCGTGCAAATGGTACGTGCCTGGCTCGGCAAGGTCGAACTCGTGGTAGAGCCATTGCTCGGTGGGCTCGCCCAGGTTCTCATAGTGATCGTGGTTGAACCGGTTCTCCAGCAGCAGGCCGTGGCCCGTCTCCTGAATCCGGTTTTCGGAGGCCGTGTGGAAGCGCCACTCGTAGGCATGCTCGTCGGCGTCTTCTTGGATGTCGTCGTGCACGAGGAAGTACCCCGGCACCTCGTTGGCGGCGTCGGGATGCAGGAACACCAACTGCCTGAGCGCCTTGCCCACCGGAGAGCGCGGGTATGTCTTCATGCCCTCCCGGTACCAGGTCAGCGATCCATAGGCCTCCCGGGCGTCGCCTTCGGCGATGGAGGCCCAGCCGCCATCCAGGAACTGCGTGATGTCGCCCGCGCCGGACCATACCGCGCCGCCGCTACCCGGGTACAGGTGGCTGGGGGGGCCCACGCCGTCGATCAGCACCAGGTTGTGCGCGTCCGGCCCAATGAGATCGCCGCCGTAGCCGGACTCGATCAGCCAGCGACCGTCGGCGCCGTAGAGCGTCAGCGAGTTGGCGTCGCCTTGGCCGTGCCAGCCGAGGTGCGTGGCCACGGAGTACAGACTCGCCAGGAGCGCCTCGTTGTCCCATCCCGCGCGGAAGTACGCGCGCCCGCCGTGCGGCAGATACCGAGCATGGCGTTCGAACCCGCTGAGTTGCCCCAGATCCACGGGCTGCGGGTCGCGGTGGAAGGCAATAGCTGTCAGCGCGGTGATGCTCCCGTGGCCGATGGACTGGTAGGCAAGAGCCTCGCGGTATAGCCAGTTGGCGGCTGGGTCAGATGGGTAGGCCCAGCACAGGAGGCGCCAGCCGTCGAGGTGCCATCCGATGGCTTGGTACTCGGCGTCGTTCAGCGGGTTGAACGCGCCGCCGGGCGTGACTTCCCACGCGAGAGCGGAGGCGGCCGCGCGCAAGCGTTCGTCGGCGAAGAGGTCATGGCCGGCGCGTTTGAGGGCGTACAGCCCGCGCGAGCCGAAGGTCATTGCGTAGCCCAGGTAGGCTCCGTTCTCGTGGTACTCGCCCTCATCCCCCAAGCCCGTCTCCAGGAAGCTCTGGTACTCCGCGATCGCCGTCTGCACCCATTTGCGCTCGAAACCGCGCTCGCCTCTCAGCGCCAGGGCGGGCACGGCGAGGTCGCTGGCTCGCACGAGTCTCAAGTTCGCGCCCTGCCACCCGCGGTAGGCCTCGCCCAGGCCCAGGTTCCCTTCGCCCATCGCCTCGTCGACAGCGCGGCAGTGCGTCACGAGCGCGACCCGGAGCCACTCGCGCAGGTCCGAAGGCAGGCCAGTGAACCCCAGGTCGTAGGTGGTCGCGAGCGCCTCCCCAATGTCCATAGTCACCGAGTTGCTGAAGGCCTGCCGCCAGAAGTCGATGCCCTCCGGAAACAGGCCCTGGGCCGCGCGAAGAAGCGTTTCCAGCCGATCGGCAAAGCGGCGATCACCCGACAGCGCCCAGCCGGTCGCCAGATCGATGAGCGGGTCGTTGTAGCGCGTGGCGCTGGAGCAGAATCCCTGCAGCGCCCGGTCCCCGTCTTGCACGTCCTGGAGCAGAGCGGCTCCCGCCGAATCGGGTCCGACCTCCGATTCGCACCGGGCCACGATGCTCTCCCAGGCCTGTTGGGGCACTCCCGACTCGACGCGCTTTTGAAGCGCCTCAACGTCGTCGTCGGCGAAGAACAGATGGGGATGGCTCGGCCGAGGCGCCGCATGCGTTGCCCGGCCGGCCAGAGCCATCGGCAGCACGGCCGCGAGGACCCACCACGGGCGAGCCGGGCGCGGGCGCGTCGCTGCGAAACGGAGTGTCATGGCTCGTATCTCCTGCGCGTCCGGTGGCTGCAGTCGGGCCGCGGGCCGCGGCACATTACTCCTCGCGTCATTCCTCCACGTCGACGAGCATGGCGTCGTCAAACCAGCATCGGTCGGTGTCGCCGAGTTGCCCGGAGGCGGCCGCCATGAAGACGAGTTGTCCCGCCTCTGGGGGCGCCTCCACGAGCCCGATGATCTCGCGCCAGCCGGTCGCGTCGGCGGGCTCAGTACCCACTAGCCGCCGGTTCTGAGAGTGCGCGGTCCATGCCCCGTCGAGGGTCTTCCAGCCGATGCTCAGGAAGGCCAGTCCGCGCCCCTCCGTCTTCACGCGCACGCGCGCGGCATAGATGTGGCCCGGCTGGACAGTGATGGTGCAGCCGACCACGCCGTCGAGCACCCCGCGCAACTCGACTTGCTCCGCGCTGCTGCCCACTTCCCCGTGCGAGGCATCGTCCTGCCACTGCCACCAGCCCGTGGGCGGTTCGTCGGGTGTTGGGGCTTGGCTGAAATCGCCGTTGGTCAGCATGTTCTGAGGCGCTGGGTCCCGGTGGATGAGCTGGTGCGCGACGCCCGTAGGGTCCTTGGCGCGGCGGATGGCAGCGACGACCCCGGGCATCCGCTCTGGCCACATGGGGTACTTCGGGTCACCCGCCTGCCACCACCGAGCCGTTTCCCCATAGAGCCACACAACGCCATCGCTGGCCGCCAGCGCCGAGGCCACGTTGGCAGCGAGCCGGGCGGCGGACGTGCCGCCCTGGCGGTCGATGTGCCAGGGGTTGTCTGGCGGGTTCACGTGGGCGTCAAGGTAGAGGCTCTGCCCGACCAGAAACTGCCGCCGGACCTTCTCGCGATGCTCCGGCGCCACGAACTCGGGCAACCGCAACTTCAGCCGCGTGAAAGCCCCGCTGTACTCCGCGAATGAGTTGGCCCGGTATCCAATGTCCTCGGTGCCCTCGATGATGCGCATCTCAGGCGGCATGACGTCCAGCCATCCATCGACAAAGGCAGGCAGCAGGCCGTACGTATGAGGCTCAATCGCCACGTCCAGATTGCCGCTGTCCAGTAGTCCGAGCATGTCGGAGAAGAGCCGGTAGCTGAAGATGCTCACTTCCGGGAACTCCTCGCGCACTGCCGTCATGACCTCACGCCCGCGCTGCCGAGCCATGGCGCGGTACTCGGCGAAGGTGTGATCGTCCCGCTGAGGCTGCGCTCGGTAGAGGAACTGGGAGTGCGGCGGCGTATAGGGCTCCGCATCGAAAAGCAGCCCGCGCAAGCCCCCTTCTTGAGCCAGCCGCGACAGCAACCGCCAGTGCTCGGCGATGGTGCGCCAGCCATCGTCGTCGAACCAATCAACATCGCCCGGATTGGAGTAGACCATCAGATAGTTCTCGCGACACGTGGTTGGTTGCGCCGCCTTCAGGTCGGCGAGAGCGGTCGCGAACTCCTCCCACGTCCACGGCTCTATGGAGAAGGCGAAGATCGCCGCTGTCTCGGCGCCATCGGTCGTCTGACGCGTCGCGCGGAGAGTCGTGCCGTCAAACACGCCCCAGCCCTCAAAGGCGCTCAGCCCTTCGCGGAACTGCCGCGGATTTGGGGAGTCCCATCCGGTAGCAATGACCGGCGAGCGCTCACCGCGGCCGCCGAGTGCCTGAGCTGCCCCCAGGCCAGGACCCACCAGCACCACGCCTCCAAGCCCGATGACGCTCAGAGCGACAACTGTAAGTGGACGGCTCGCTTCCATCACGCGACCTCCCCGCAGCCGGCTGCGCGCCTTGACCACGATGGCCAACCGGGATCTACCCCTCGCAGTGGGGCTCGGCGACCGACGGTCTGTCTGGGGCAGCCATTCGAGGTGGAGACTGAGAGCGCCTCTTCGGCGGCGGGCCCGCCTCGGGGTACGCCGAGGACACCACATCACTCCTTCCCGGCGACGGAGGGGACAGGTTGAGATCCCTCGAATGCCCGCTGCAACGCGTTCCCGCCGGGCAACCGGCGTGACCACGATCTAGAGCGAGGACTGAAATGGACTTCAAGATCGGATGCCAGACCCTACCGTACACCGAGGTGTCGCTGCAACGCGCCCTGGAGGGCATCGCGCGCGCGGGCTTCAGGTATGCGTGCCTCTACACGAGACATGCCGACGGGGAGATACTGGGCGCGGATGCCCCTGCTGCTGAGGCCCAGGAAGTGCGGCGCCTCGTGGAGGACGCCGGGCTGCAGACCGTGATGATCTTCATGCCCGCGGGGCCGACCGGCGACGGCGGCGTGGACGCGTGGAAGAAGCGGCTGGATGACGCCAAGACCCTCGGCGCCGAGTGCGCCTTGGCGTGGGGGCCGTGGGAATACGAGGTCTGGCCGGGCAAGAAGCATGGGCTGGCGACATGGACCGCGCAATGCGACGAGTGGTTCGCGGCGATGGAGCCCGTGGCCAAGCACGCCGAGTCCATCGACATGATGGTCGCCCTCAAGCCACACACCGGGGTCACCGCGTGCGGGAACGTGCTCCGGCAGACCGTCGAGCGGATCGGGTCGAGCCACGTGCGGGTGTGCTATGACGGCGGCAACGTCAGCTTCTATGAGGGCTTGGACCCCGCTCTCGACATCAGGGATTGCGCCGATCTCGTGGTGGGAATCTGCGTCAAGGACCACCTTGGCCTGCGCGCCAACCCTGTCTTCCCCGTGCCCGGTGCTGGCGACGTAGACCACAAGGCAATGCTGGAGGCCCTCAAACCCCACGGCTTCGCGGGCCCGGTAGTCGTGGAGCGGTTTGAGGGGATGTTCAAGAAGTCCGAGATGATCCCGGAGTTGGTGGATGCGCTCGCGGCTCAGTCATTCCAGTATTTGCAGAGCATCAAGGCCGAGTTGGCATAGAGCACTGCGGCGTCTGAACTGCGGACCGGTTTGGGAAGCCACCGGAGCGCCGCAAGGCTCGGCTGACCTGCTCGTCAGCGGCTGCCCATCGCGGCAGCCGTACAGGACCTTCGTTCATCATGCCTGCCGTCCTCGATGACGGGCGCTCAGCAGCAGCGTCCCATGCGCTGGTATCATCGCTGAGCCATCGAGCCTCACGGCGTCACGAGTCCACACACACCGGCCTTCGGCCGGCGCATCGACCCCGGTGAGCAGGTCCAGCGGGCGCGCAGAGACGTTTGGCCCATCGAGCGTTCTGCCGAGTAGATCGATCCCCAATTGCCCCCAACCATCGAGTCAGGAATTCTATCTATTCGGCACCGGAATGTCTGAAAATACTCATGAAGACAAAAGAAAAACCTATTATATAGAAATAGGTTGCCAGTCATGAGGCGCGGAACTATACTATAGGCGTACGTCGTGCGGACATATTCGGGTACCCCGCGTATGGGGAACGCAGGCAGACAGCGCCCCTAGACGGGGGAACGAAGGGAGTCGAACACAGAGGTGAAACAGAATCTCAGTCCCGCAGCAATCGTGATCGCAATTGTGGTTGTGCTGGCTGTCGTCGGTCTGGTCGGCTGGAAGGTGGTGTCAGGCGGCTCGGGCGGTGCGGTGGAAGTCCCGGACGGGCCGCAGGAGGCGTCGCCGGCGGAGATGGACCAGGTGCCGGGGACCGGGGGCGGCCCGAACGAGGGCAACCCGACCGTTCCGACGCCTTAGTAGCGGGCCAATGTTCCGCCAGTCAAGCTCCGTGGTGAATACGGATGCCGCGTTGCGCCGTAGACGTTCTATTCGATGTACTCAGGCCGAGGAGGCACACTGTATGAGACGGCGTGGTTTTACGCTAATTGAGTTACTGGTCGTCATCGCGATCATCGCCATTCTGGCCGCCATTCTCTTCCCTGTATTTGCCCGAGCGAGGGAGAAGGCCCGGCAGACGAGTTGCCTCTCGAACGTGAAGCAGCTTGGGCTTGCCATATTGATGTATGCCGGGGACTACGACGAGCGCATGGTCATGAACTACAACGACGACGTGCCGGGCGCGCGATGGGTTCATTGGTGGGAGCTGCTCGGGCCGTACATGAAGAACCAACAGATGCTCGTGTGTCCCAGCAACGGGCTCACCATC
>CAZKUN010000266.1:0-12156 GCA_964555935.1 uncultured Armatimonadia bacterium
GCCCGTCCGGCCGCGGCCGTTGAACATGATGGCGGCGATGGCGCGGGGCTCGGGGGGGATCTCGGGAGTCGCGGCTGAATCGACTACGATCGGCATCTCGGTCTTCAGCTCACCCTCTTCGTAGCGGGCGATGGCGGTGAGCGTGTGGGGGCCGTCCTCGACCTTGTCGATGATCTGCGAGCCTCGCATGCGGAGCTGGAAGGTGTTGCCCCAGTGGGCGCCGCGCTCGGCTTTGGCGATCTCGGTGCCGTCGGCCTCAACGCGCCAGCCGAGGAGCCCCTCGGGCTGGAAGTGGGCCTCGATGGGCGTGCTCCTGGCGATGGTGGCGCCCGGCTCGGGTTTGTAGAAGCGGATCTTCTCCTCCGGGAGGGCGTAGCGGAAGATGAGCTTGGTCTTGTCCTGCCCCTGCCCGCGGATCACGACGTTGTCGTCGTAGATGGAGATCGGGCGGTCGAGATAGAACGTGCCCTCGCCAAGCACGACAGCGCCGCCGCCATTCGCGCCGACTTCGGCGCAGGCTTGCTCAAGGGCCGCGGCGTCGTCTCGATCATCATTGGCCTGTCCTCCGAAGTCCTCGATGGTGGCCGCGGGCCCGATCTCGGGGATTCCGCCGGGCACTCCAGCGTGAGTCCAGTCCGGGTAGACGATGCCGTCTGGGCCTGGGAAATCAGCAGGCGTCAGCCGGTCGGTCTCGTCAGGGCGGAGCTTGTACTGGGCCTCCCAGAGGGGCTCCATCTGGTAGTCATCCTCCACGAGTTCGAAATCATCGAGGTAGCAGGTCACGATGGCGTGGCTATAGCTATGGACCCAAACTTGGAGGAAACGGGCATCAGCCGGAGCGAAGATGCGAAGGCTGGCGTCGACCCACTCGTTCGCCGGCGAACTGGGCGCGCCGCGCTGGTACTGATCGCCCGGGACGGCAGCGTTGCCATCGGCATCGAGCACGCGGACGTAGATTCCGCACCCGCTACCGGTGACGGGGAAGGTCTTGAATCGCAGCTCGTAGGAGCCCTTGCCATCGATGGGGACGCGCGGCCCCAGCACGTTCGAGCCGCCCTTGTCGCCATCGGTGTCGACGATCTTGAGGGAGTAATCGCCAGACGCGGCCTGTTCGTCCGTGACCTCGCCCATAGAGCCATCCGGGAGCGACCAAGCATCCTCGCCCTCCTCGAAGGAGGCGTTGGCAATGGGGATGGACTCCGGCTGAGCGAACAGAGCCACCGGGGCGGCAAGTAGCATGGCGGCGATGACAGAGCGGGACATGGGCGGGCTCCTTGAGTGGTCTCGGCACGTACAGACGCCCAGTTATGCTCGGAGGATCGATTCCCCTTTGGCTGCCATGGCGACTGACAAGGGAATCGACGGCTCGCCGAGGTATACCTGGTTAGCGAGGTGGTCCGACATGAGCGGCCAGCCGGAGGTCTTTACCAAGGCGTACAAGATCCGCGGGAACGTGGTGACGGCAGCCGCGCTGGCGGCACTGTTCATCGTGCCGATGGCGGTGGCGATTGGGCTGGGCGCGTGGGCGGCGAAGGCGGTGAGCGAGGCCGTCGGAATGGGCATCATCTTCGCGGGAATCTTCGTCACGGCGGCGCTGCATTTCACCGTGGGACTGCAGCGGGTGCCAATGCTCTACAACGAGGGCCTGCGGCGCGACCTCGCGGCGGCGCTCGAGCGGCGGCATGGCCGCAGCCTCGATGACGGCGCATCGTATTTCGTGGGCTGGTCGCCGGGATCGGGGCTGAACCCAAAGGACGGCGAGACGGACCACGACATCGGGTTCCTCTCGCTGACGCCCGAAGCGCTTACCTTCACGGGGGACACGGTTCACTTTGAGCTGTACCGGTCTCAGGTGCATGGGATCGAGGTGCGTCAGGATGGCGTGCCCATCGTCATGGACTTCGGCAAGCGCATCCGCGTGCAGTGGGTGGACGAGTATCGGCAGCTTCAGTGCTTCACGCTGGAGCGGCGCGAGGGGAAGACGAAGCGCGAGGTGAGGAGGAACAACACGCAGCTTGGCGACATGCTGCAGCATTGGCATTACTACGGGACGGTGGCGGGGGACGGCAGTGCTGGGAACGGAAACGGCGTCGGGGTTGAAACCCCTCTTACAGGGGCTCGGGAGGGAGAGGAGTTGAGTGATGAGCAGGGGTGAGGGAAGTCTGGGGTTTATTGGGCTGGGCGCGATGGGGAGCGCGATGTGTCGGTCCCTGATGCGAGCGGGGCGCGCCATTCTGGGCTACGACATCGATGCGGGGCGGCTGGCGGCGAGCGTGGATGATGGCGTGAGCGCGGCGGGGAGTGGTGAGGAGATAGTAAGCCAGGCCGACGTGGTGCTGACGAGTCTGCGTTCATCGGCGATATGGGCGGAGGTCGCGGAAACGGTTCTTCTGCCGAACGCACGGGAGGGTCAACTCTTCATCGATCTAGGCACTGTCGCCGCGCCGGAGACTAGGCGGCTGGCGGCGGCGATTGCCGAGAAGGGCGCGGCGCTGGTCGACGCGCCGGTCAGTGGCGGGCCGCACGGCTCGGAGACGGGGACGCTGCGGATCTTCGTCGGCGGCAATGAGGCACCCGTCGCGCGCGCGATGCCGATCCTGCAAGTGCTGGGCGAGGAGGGGCGAGTGGTCCACTGCGGCCAGAGCGGCGCGGGGCAGGTCGTGAAGGGCTGCAATCAGCTCGCGATGGGGATCGCCGACGCAGCGTACATGGAGGCGCTGGCGTTTGGCGCTCGCGAAGGCATCGACCCGAGGGCGATCGCACAGGCGGTCGGAGGTGGGGGAGGCTGGCGCGGGCACTTCAGTGGCCTGGCGGAGAGGATCGCGGAGGGTCAGGGCGACACGTGCTGTATCAAGTACCCGGAGTATCCCTACTTCCTCGCCGAGGCGGATGAGGCCGGGACGCCGATGCCGATCACGCGAGCGATCGCGGAGTTTGCGAGCAAGGTCCCATCCGCATATCGCGACAACATGGATCGCCCGACGATCAGCTTCTGGCGGGAGTTGATGACGCGCGAGGTCGTGGATCCGCGACGCGCAACGGCAGAGCACTCGGGCGGCACGGAGCCTTGGCAGCGATTCTCCAGCCGAGCCCGTCGCGCAGTGGTGCTGGCTCATAACGAGGCAATGGGCATGGGCATGCCCCTGGTCGACACCGAGCACGTGCTGATGGGCCTGGTGTCACTCGGCGAGGGAGCCGCGACCGAGGTGCTCGAAGGCCTGGGGGTCGCGCTGGACCGTCTAGCCGCCGACCTTCGAGACCACCTGGTCCATGGCAGCGCCGCCCAGGAACCGAATCGCGAGCTGGCCTTCACGCCGCAAGCGCAGCGGGTCTTGCACGTCGCGTACGCGGAGTCAAAGCGGCTTGAACACGACCATGTGGGAACGGAGCATCTCCTCATAGGCTTGGTCCACGAGGGGCGGGGCGCTGCCAACCGGCTGCTTCGGAAGTATGGAGTTGATCTAACCCGCGTCCGGGCGGGGGTCTGTCGGCTGCATGAGGGGGCGTGACCGGACAGCCCGGTGGGCGTAGTACATCCATCGGACGGGTCATGTAGCAAGCGGACCTGAAACACGGAGGGAGTTGATGGCGTGAGCAAGTTTGCCGTGAGGCCGGTGCGAATCTCTGAGGTCAAGCCACACCCGAACGCTGACGCGCTCGAACTCGCGATGGTCGAGGGGAGCCTCTATCAGGTCGTCGTCAAGAAGGGCTGGTGCCAGCCCGGAGACGCGCGTCTGTACGTGCCGCTGGATGCGGTGATCCCCGTTGAGGTCTCCGACCGATGGGGCGTGACGAAGTACCTGTCGAAGGCGCGCGTGCGCGCCGCGCGGTTGCGCGGGGAGACGAGTTACGGCTTCCTGACGGATGTCGAAGAGGTGTCGGGCGATTCCGGGCCGCGGGTGCCCGATGTGGGGGAGGATGTCGCAGCGGTGTACGGGATCACCAAGTACGAGCAACCGATGACGCTTAGCGGCGAGCAGGCGCCGCCCATCGACGCCTTCCACCGCTACACCGACATCGAGAACCGGCACGGCTTCCCGGACCTGATCGAGGACGGGGAAGAGGTCGTGGTCAGCGAGAAGATCCACGGGACCAACGCGCGCGCGGGATACGTCCTGGGCGAAGATGGGCCGATGTTCGCTTGCGGGAGCCACAATCTCCGCATCCACCGAGACCAGAACAGCACGTATGAGATGCCGCTCTTGATGGAGTGCGTCGAGGCGTTACTGACCTCGTTTGAGCCGAGGATCGAGGACGGCAAGGCTGTCGATGAGACGATCCTCTTCGGCGAGATCTACGGGCCCGGAGTGCAAAGGGGTTTCACTTACGGCGTCGGCAAGCCGCAGTTTCGGGCCTTCGACATCGCGGTCGGCCGGGAGTACCTGGACTGGGATGCCTTCATCGAACTGTGCGATCGGTTCGACGTGCCGGTGGTGCCGGTCTTGTATCGCGGACCGTTCGACGCCGACCGCGTCGCCGAGCTGCTGGCCGGGCCGACGACGCTGGACGGCGACCATATCAGGGAGGGTGTGGTCATTCGACCGGTCGTCGAGCGCTTCAACCAGGCCACGGACCGGACGATCCTGAAGTGGAAGAGCGACGACTACCTCGTGCACAAGCACGGGGGATAACCTCCCGCGCGGCCCCCGGTGGCGACACTGGGGGCCGCGTGACCACGTCGAGAGGGCTGATCGGCATGACGCGAATGCTGGCGATCGGAGCGATCCTCATGTCTGGAGTGGACTCCAGCGCGCAAGAGCGCGTGACAGTGCGGCCCGCGGATACGGGCGCGATCTTCGAGAACCCGGGGATGGGGTGGGTGCTGCACTTCTACGACAACGTCCCCCGTAATTACGGGTCGCGGCTGGAGTACTCGGATGCGGTCGACGACTTCCCGGCACTCGGCGTCATCTACCTGCGGATCGCGTGGTCGCACATCGAGCCGGAGGAGGGGCGGTTCAACTGGGCGATCCTCGACACTCCCGCGCAGAAGTGGATCCGCAAGGGCAAGCGGATCGGGCTGCGGATCAGTTGCTCGGAGTCCTTCGCGAGGTACTCGACGCCGAAATGGGTTGAGGACGCGGGCGCGAAGGGCTACAACTTTCGACCGGGCCCCGGCGTGGAGGAGGATGGGCCGTACTGGGAGCCGGATTACGATGACCCGATCTTCCTGGAGAAGCTCGACAACTTCCTCGCGGCGCTGGCCGAGCGATATGACGGCGACCCGAACGTGGCGTGGATCGATGTGGGATCGTTCGGCGTGTGGGGCGAGGGCCACACCTATGCCAGCACGAAACTGCCCTACTCGGCTGACACGATCATCCGCCACATCGACCTGCACTTGGAGCATTTCAAGAAGACGCTGCTGGTGGCGAACGATGACTTCCGCCTGCAGGATCGAGGCGAGGGCGCCATCGATTACGCGCTGGAGAAGGGGCTGACGCTCCGAGACGATTCGATCCTCGTCCAGCCGGCGCCGCGGGCTTACAAGAGCGCCGACCTGGCGGAGAAGTTCTGGCGCGATCACCCGATCGTGCTGGAGAGCGAACACTACGGCGGCTCGCGCGATCGGGGCAATTGGCAGGACGGAAGCCTCTACATGGAGGCGCTGGAGAAGTACCACGCGAGCTACCCGTCGATCCACTGGTGGGCGGACGAATTCCTCGAGGAGCAGCGCGATCTCATCGAGCGGATGAGCCTGCGGATGGGCTATCGGCTGCAACTCGTGGAGGCGAGCTGGCGGGAGCACCTGGTGCTGAACGAGCGGCTGGAGTTCAGCGCCGAGTGGCGGAACGCGGGCGTCGCGCCGTGCTACCCGGGCGCGCACCCGACGCTGGTCCTGAAGGACGCGAAGGGCGGCATTGCGGGCGTGTTCGTCGACTCGGACTTCGATGCGCGCGACCTGCCGGTTGGCGATCCAGGCGAGGCCGAGGCGGTAACGCAGACCTCATCGTTTGAGTTGCCCTTCAACCTGCGGCCGGACGAGTACGACCTCTACATCGCGATGGGTGACCAGACGGGAATACCGAAGATCCGGCTCCCGCTCGCCGAGGGCGATGGCGAGATGCGGTACCGGTTGGGGAAGGTGCGGATCACCGGCGATTACGCGCTCGCGGTGGGGGACCTTGAGAAGCGCGAGACGGACTACGTGCTGCCGACGACGTTCACGCTCCACCGCGCGCTGCCCGCGGGGACGGTGCCATTCTGTCACTTCGAGGCGGACGGCAAGATCGCGTTCTTCGGCTATCCCGATGTCGACGACCCGGCGGCGATGCTTGCGAACGTGGCGGCGGTCGACATGCCGATCAAGTTCACGGTGCCCGACGACGCGCGCGGGAAGACGTTTCTGCTCGGTATCGGCCTGTGGGTACCCGAGCGGATCGGCCAGGCCGACGAGCGGATGATCCCGGATGCGGGGGAGACGGATCGAAGGGTGACGGTGGGGACGCTTGTGGTGGGTGAGGACGGTGCGGTGACGTTGTCGACCGGAGGCGCGACACGATGAACGAGCGACTGATTAGCGAAGCCATCAAGCCGGTGCCGGGGACGTTCGATGCGGCGGGGATGGCGCGCGGGGAGCCGGGCGTGCCGCGGAAGTTCACGTGGAGGAAGAACGAGTATACCGTCGCGCGGGTGCTTGAGACATGGAAGGACATCAAGCCGGGCCAGGATTGCCCCGAGGCGATGTACGTGAAGAAACACTGGTACCACGTGCGGTGTGAGGACGGGACGGAGATGCGGCTTTACTTCGACCGCCAGCCACGGCGCGGCACGCGGGCGAACGTGCGGTGGTTCCTGTACTCAATCATCCGGGAGGGCGACGCGGCATGATTCGGCTCAGTATCTGTTCGGTCTTCGCGATGAATCAGCCGCTGGAGGCCATGCTGAAGGCGTGCGCCGACAGCGGCTACGCGCGACTGGAACTGGTGTGCCTCGGTGAGGGGCAGCACATCGACATCACCCAGTGGGACGCGGCGGAACTGCGCGAGGCGTGTGAGGCGTATGGCATTGAACCGATCGCGCTCTATACGAAGCCGATTGACGTCCACGCAGACGATCGGTTCCGCGCGAGTCTGGAGTACATCAAGTACGCGATCGACGTGGCGGCGGAGATCCCATGCGGGAGAATCGTCTTCTCACCGCTGCTGCCGAGAGAGAACTACGACTACGGGCGGCTAGCGGAGGGTTGTCGCGAGCTGGCGGATTACATCGGCGAGCGGGATGTCACGATCTGCCTGGAGAATCACCACGAGTGGCCGATGAGCTATACCCGGGACTATGCGACGCTGTTTGAAATGATCGACGATCCGCGAATTGGGGCCACGATTGATACGGGCCACTTCACGTCGTCGAAGGTGGACATGATCGACATGATCGGCCGCTTCGGCGGGCGGATCAAGCACGTGCACCTGAAGGAACGGCGCGGCACGGACCACGTGCCGTTTGGCGAGGGTGAGACGAACATGCCGGCGATCATCGAGCGGCTGCGGGAGTCAGGCTACGACGGCTACGCGAGCGTGGAACTGGAGTCGCTGCCGTCGGAGGAAATCCCTCGGCAGCTACCGACGACGCGGGAGTATTGCGAGAGGGTGCTGGGGGTGGATTCGACGTGAGGGGCGGCATCGGATCTGGATGTCGACCGCCACCAAACTACGGTCTGCTTCTCCTGGTCGCCAGACTCGTTCCGCAGGGCTTCATTCTCCGGCGTCTGCGGCCCTTCCCAGCGTTTCAGGCTCATCCAGGGAGTACCCCAGACAGGGCTCAAGTGGTACAAGATACACGGTGGTTCTCACGGAGGATCGGACTTCTGGGCTTGTGGCGATTCGACCTGTGAGTCTGGATGCGCCGGTTGTCCTTATCAACTACATGCCGAATGTGCGCAAGCCACCGGGCATGAGATAGGGCCCGGCCAAGCCTATCGAGCCCTGCTACGAGGGATGGCGACCCAACATCCCAGCATGGGGCGCATGCAGCGTCGCCCCACACGCCCCAAGCCGGTCACCAGTCTATTTGTACCATCGTGCCTTCGCCGGGCGCGAGTACGGTATCGAAGTACTCGCCCCGTTCGGCGGTCTGGACAGGGATCGGGAATCCTCCCTCGATGCCGCGATCGACTGCCCTGCGGCAGGGACGGGCCAGGCAAATACGCGCCTCGGCCGGCCGCGAGGAGCTGGGGTTGATCAGCACAACGTGCCAGCGTCGGTCGGTCCCGCGGGCGACCATCTCGAGCTGTGCCCCCTCGACCCATACTCGGCGGGGCGCCGCCCCGTCGATCAGTTGGTGCATGATCGGCACGGCCGCCCCGCCCGGAGCAAGATCGGCCAGTCTGGCCGCTAGCAAGACCTTCCCCCGGCCATAGCGAGCCAGCAGGATCTCTCCCGGTCTGTCGCCGACATACTCAGCCTGTGGACGGAGTTCGTCGACCGTCAGCATCCAACGGAGCTCTCCGCCGACGCCGTCCACGAGCCAGCTCTGGTACTCAAGCTCACCAAACACTGCCTCCATGAGCGCTCCGTCGCGACGGCCGTACGGCGTGAATCCCCCCGCGATGCCGCTGACGATCAGCACGCCGCCTGACTTGACCCATGGTAGGATGCGCTCTGTCAGGCCCGGCGGGAAGTGCGATGCGTGCGGCAACACCAACACCCGGTAGCGCTCAAGATGGTCGCGGCCCAAGAGGACGTGCTCTTCGGGCACAAAGGCGTAATGATACTGGTTCCCATGCAGCACGTCGTGAAGGCCCTGCGAGACGCTCGTGACGATCTCCCAGGGCCAAGCGCAGATCTGAGACGTCGAGGGTTTGAGCAAGGCGATCTTCGGTTCGATCACCGGGACCTTGAGCCACACATCTTCCATGGACCGGAGCTTCCGTTTGAGCGGGCCGATGATGCCGGCGGACCGACGGAGCAGATGCGAGTCCGACTCGAAGACGGCCATGTTATTGTAGGCTTTGCCGCCGTAGGTGTCGCCATAGCCGAACAGCGCGATCACGGTACGACCCCAGGCGACCATGCGCCACAGGTTGCGTCGCGCGGCTGCACGGGCGACGTCCTCGCTGGGGTTGCTCCAGTTCTCGGGCCCGTTCCAGATGAACTCGAAGATACCCGTAGGGCGATCCAGCGCTCTCTGGATGGAGTACTGAAAGACCTCCTCCATTGACGATGTCATCTCGCTCCCGTAGATATCGCAGGCTTTCTCGGCCCACTGGAAGCTGTCGCGGCCCACGGCGAGGTAGCCGTCGATCAGCCCGTAACTGGGCGACACGCTGATCGGTGTATCGGGGTCAGCCGCCTTGAGGGTCTGATAGCACCACGCCAGGTACTCAGCGTAGCTGTCGAGCAGGAACCGGTTGTGCTCGTAGTACAGCGGAGGGCAAGCCCCGCGGTTCAACTGTGAGAGAAGGGTGGCCCTTTCTTCCGGAGGGCCGTGGTGCACATCCGCCGGCGGCTCGATGGCCCCAAAGCTCAGGTACTCGCTCTCCCAGGCGGCGTTGAGGGCTTCTATTGTCCCGAGCTTCTCCCTCAGATAGGCGCGGAAAGCACCGTTGGCGGCGGGCGTGCGGCCGCCACTCGGCCATCGCCCCCATTCGCCGATGCTCCCCTCGTTGAGTTGCGGCTCCCACGCCGTTGTGTAGGTGAAGATGCGATCATCGTCCCGATAGCGCTCGCCGACGCCGGCGAGGAACTCGGCGAGCATCTCGCGCACGTCGGGGTGGTGGAAGTCGAGCGGCCACATCCACTGCCCTCGATAGGAGCTCGGATCGGGTGCGTTGCGCCGGAGGATGGGTTCCTCTCGGCGTTCCAGGAACCAGTCAATGGGACAGTAGAGATTCTCGTGCGCGGCGCACGGCACGATGATCTGGGTCTTGAGGCCGAGCTCCGCGCCGGCTGTGACCGGGGAGACTTCGTAGTCGGTGTGGTACTTGTCGTAGACGCCGCTCAGGTAGTCGATCCCGAGCGGGACCGACCCCGGCTTTCGGTCGTGTTCGTAGGGCATGCCGAAGATGATGCCTGTGGCAGTGCCGCCAGCCCGCAAGCGGGCTGGCGGCTTGTCCCTAAAGCGGGGAGTGGGCTTGAGGGGCCCGTGACCTGAGCGTTTCGTTTCGTTTCGTCGCAGGGACTCCAGTTCTCCGCGTGCGGCCTCAACGAGAAGGCGTGCGCGATCTCGGAGCGCGGTGCAGTCACTCACGAACTGCTGGTGCGCGACCGCGCGGGCGTCCGGATCCTCTGTTAGCGTCCGCGCTTCCTCCGACAACACCACTTTCTGCCCCTCGCGGTCGCGGGTCGGTCCGAGGTAGCTGTGGTATAGCGTTAGGAAGCGTCTCTCGAGGTCACGCAAGCCCTTCTCGAGAGCTCTCAGCTTGGGCGTGTCCTGATGGTCGGGAGGCTTCCCCATCATGTAGTACCGTGCTCTGGCAGCCGCGTGGTGGATCATGAGGGCTTCGTTGAAGTCTGTGACCGCCTCGGCTTGCACGCCGGCGACCTCGAGCAACCGCCGCTCCTGCTCCAGGCGCGCCTCGCGTCTCCGGGCGATCCAAGCGCGCGAGGCCTCCGCCTGTTCAGGCGTCAGCTCCCGGACCGGGCCGCCTACGACGAGGTCGACGCGTTTGAACACGACGGCGCCGCTTCTGAGCGCGCTCGTATCGCGGCTGCCTTGGCGCACCCGGACCCACAGGCGGTTGATGTTCTCTTCGCCAACATCGGCTCGCCCCGTGAAGCTCGCTTGTTCAGCCCCATAGGTGGTCTCGGCCAACGGGAGGTAGTCGAGACTGTCGAGCGAGTACTCGATGTGTGCGTTGCGGACAACCGAGTCGGCATGGTTGGCGACGGTTGCGCTCGCTTTGACGAATGCGACGGGGTAGGGGAACTCGAGGGCCCACGTGATGTATCCCCCGTACAGGCCATCCATCGATTTCCGCTCGGGTTGCTCCCACGAGCGCCACTTCATGTCGTGGCCGGCCACGTCCGCATCAAGCCAGGTTGCCGGATCCTGCTGGAGATTGCGCTCGTAGCGGAAGAGCCAACTTCCCTCCTCCTCCTCGATCGGGAGATCGTCGCGAGGCTGGTCGTTCAGCCGCACTGCGGGGTAAGCGTCTTCGCCCGCAACGGCAGCTACCGGTCCCACCAGAAGCACAAGTGCCACTGCTCGACACGCTGACGCATCACGACGTCGCACTCGAACACCCCCTCAGTCGGAAGGCCGATGCACCAAGGCGTGAAGTAGTCGCTCGACCCAGCTTGCCTCCCCGCCCAACCGCCGGTACCCGTTGGCCACAACTACGAGGTCGCCGTTGGCGGCCGGCCCCGCAGCTACGTTCATGCGGTTCGAGTTGGGCTCGGGCCGGGTGGCTACGGTCGCGCGTCTCTCCCACGTCCTGCCTTCGTCCGTCGCCTCCCAACAGTCAGTCGCACGGGACCTCACTTCGCTGATGGCGCCGCGTCGGCCTCTGCCTTGAGCGTCGCCAGCACTGCGTCGGCGACGAAGAGCTTGGGCCAGCGGTCGGTTCGGCTGTTGAAGGTCAGCCGGACGGGATCGCCTGCCTCCCGCCAGTTTTTCAACCGGACGATGAAGATCTCATAGTCGCTCGTGCCATGGTCGTGCTGATCGGCCGGACACGCGCCGTAGATCAGCCACTCCGCGCCCGTCGACACTCCGGGGAAGTACGCGTGACGCCACTCACCCCGGAGTTCCTTCATGGTGGCGAGGCCCTCGCCGTCGGAGAGGTCGAACCTGACAAAACGGCCGGCGCTGCGCACTCCGTACCCGTACTGCTGATTGGCGGACACCTGACCCTCGCAGCCAGCGTGGACGTGTTTCTGCAGTTGGCCATCCGCCGAGAGCACCCACGTGCCAGCTGGCCGGGGCGACCAGGCGATGAATCGGGTTCCGTCGTCATTCCCGACTCCCCAGCGGATCTGGGGCTCATAGTCAACGCCCTCGAGTGGGAAGAGCAGCCGTTCCTCTTGGGTGCGGACGTCGTATTCGTACGTCTGGTAGTGGTTCTTGCTCGTACCCGGTCGGCGGTGGAACTGAATCGCCGTATCGCCCTTCCTCCAGATACCGTTGCGCGCGTTATCGATGAGCTTCCGCGCGCTCGTGCCGTTGACCTCCCCCCATTAACGGTACCACTCACAGTCTCATGGATTCGTTGCCTTC
>CAZKUN010000267.1:0-12138 GCA_964555935.1 uncultured Armatimonadia bacterium
TTTCTTGGCACCTCTACCGAAAACCTCCCTGCTCATATGGGCAATGCGGGTCCAGAGCTTCTTCGGTCGCGTGTGGAAGCGGAGTTCGAGCCACTTCGCCGCCAGCACGAGTTGCCACGGCTTCAGGTGCTTTCCGCGAATGACGGGATGGCGGTAGTCCCAACGGTTGAGATCCGGTTCCGCGATGTTCTCGGGGTCGATGCCCTCGGCGAACTCGGTCCACGCGTGTGGGACCACGTACATCATGTTAACCCAGTCCGGCTCGTACTCTACGAGTCGGCGGAGCGTGGTCCCCACGCTGCTCCAGGTGTCGTCGCCCAGGCCAAGGACCTGACCGGCGACGGCGAAGATGCGGTTCTCCCGAAGCAACCGGCACGCCATCCTGTCTGTCTCGGGATCAGATGCTTTCTTCACGCCCTCGAGCACGTTCGCGTCCACCGATTCCAGCCCTAACAGGATGTACAGTATGCCGGCCTCTCGGTAGAGGGGGAGCAGGTCTTCGTCGCGGACAATCTCGTCGGCGCGGATGGTCGCGTGGAGGTGGACGGGCAGGTTGCGTGACGCCAGCTCCTCGAGAAACGCTTGCCAGACATCGCGGTCGGACGTGGGGCCGTCGTCGGCCAGGTGGATGAAGCGCACGCCATGCTCGCGATGGAGCAGCTCAATGTCGTCCACCGCGACCGTCGGACTACGATGGCGCCACGCGCGCCAGAAGAGCCGCTGGCCGCAGTAAGTGCAGAGGTGCGGGCATCCGCGCGAGAACTGGAGCACGGCTGACCGGCCGAAGTTGAGGGTATTGTACCGGTCCCAATCGTCGACCAGCTCCCACGCGACCCGGTACTGGTCGAGGTCGGTGATGGGAGGCGGTTGCTCCGTCACCACGACCTCGCTGCCTGATCGATAGGCGATGCTGGGGACATCGCCGGGCGAGCCATCGCTCTCAAGCGCCGCCAGCAGTCGGCCCGGCGTTTCCTCACCCTCGCCTCGGACGATGTAGTCGACCGACGGTTCGGTCTCGAGGATTTCGGCGGCGTGGAAGGTGGGGTGGATGCCGCCGTATATCGTTGGCAGGCCGGGATGGGCGTCCTTGACAGCGCGCAGCGTCCGCATGCAGATGGGGTGAGCCGGCGTCGATCCGGAGTGGCCGACCATCACGACATCGGGGGAGAAATCGCTGACTCTGGCGACGATGGCGCGATCTCGCAGCCGCCTCGATTCCGCGTCCAGCACTTCCACCTCATGCCCCGCGTCGACCAGGGGCCCCGCGACCATCAGCAACCCGAGCGGCACCTGGTGTCCGACCCCCAGATTGCAGGTAAATGTCTGGTACGGCGGGTTGACGATCAGTACCCTCATCCCAAGCTCCCGTGCGTCGCCGGTGGGATCTCCACGCGGCCGGCGAGTAGCTTGACCGGGGGGGGGAGCGATAGCCCTGCGCGCCGCAAGGAGAACGGCCTCCCCGCGACCAAGGAGCGGCCCATGAAGATCACCGATGTGGTTCTCGTCGAGGTGACGGGCGAGATTGCGCCGACGCCCCCGTTCGGCGAGGAACGCCGCGTTGATCCGCTGGATGTCTACCCCGAGTTCAACGGGCCGTTTCACCCGCACGTGCCTGACCCGGATCAGACGGTCCGCCATCGCGACACGTTCCTCGAGGTGCGCACCGATGAGGGTATCACGGGCATCTTCGGGCCGGTGGATGGTGGCCACGCCACGGTCCTGACGAGGGAGATCAAGGGGACCGTCATCGGGCGCGATCCGCTGGCCATCGAGCAGATCTGGGACATCCTCCTGCGGCGCAATCGTCACGCGCGCGGCGGGTACTACATGATGGCAATGAGTGCCCTCGACTGCGCGCTCTGGGACCTGAATGGCAAGGCGCTGGGAGTGCCGGTATGCCGCCTACTCGGAGGCCCGACGCAGAACCCCGTGCCGGCGTACGCGAGCATGTTGGGGTTCTCGGTGGATCCCGCGCGTGTCGCGGAGCGGGCTCGCGAATACGCGAGCCGCGGTTACGCGGCGCAGAAGTGGTTCTTCAGGTATGGACCCGGCGACGGCGCGGAAGGAGCGAGCAAGAACGTTGCGATGGTCAGGGCGGCGCGCGAGGCCGTCGGCGATGACTACACGCTGATGTTTGATGCCTTCAACTCATGGGATGTGCCATATGCGGTCGACATGGGCCGCCGCATCGCCGAGTACCGCCCGCACTGGTTGGAGGAGCCGGTCTCGATCGAGCGCATCGCCGCGCTGAAGACGATCCGCGAACGCTCGGGAATCCCTATCTCGACGGGCGAGCACGTCTACACGCGCTGGCAGGTGAAGGACCTCCTGGAGGCAGGCGCGATCGACATCATGCAAGCCGATCCGGACTGGTGCGGTGGGATCAGCGAGTTGGTGAAGATCTGCGCGCTCTGCTCGGCCTACGATGTGCCGGTCTACCCCCACGGGCACTCGCTGCACGCAGCGCTCCACGTCGCTGCCGCGATGCCTCCGACGGTGTTGCCGAGAGTCGAGTACCTGATCATGTGGCAGCCCCACAAGCAGCGTTTCATGAAGGGCGTGCTCGAGCCTGTCAACGGGTCGGTTGCGCCGCCGGAGACGCCGGGGCTTGGCATTGAGCTGGACGATGACGCGATCGATGAGCGGCGCGAGATCACTTAGGGGAGGCGGAGAATGGCAGCGGACTTCTACGATGAGATCGGCGCTGGGTACGACACGATCATCGACTGGGACGAGCGGCTGAAGCGCGAGGCGCCGTTCTATCGAGGCCTGTTTGAGCGTCACGAAGTGGGCACGCTTCTCGACACCGCATGTGGCACGGGCGAACACGCGGCGCTCTTTGCCTCATGGGGCATCGACGTCGTCGCCACCGACATCAGCCGCGAGATGCTTGAGGTCTGCCGGCTAAAGTACGACGCGCAGGCGATGACCTGCCTGAAGGCCGGCTTCGGGACCACCTACGACGCTCTTGAGCGCAGCTTCGACGCCGTTACGTGCCTGGGCAACTCCTGGCCCCACGTGCTGGACGATGAGCTGGCGACGGCGGCGGCGGCCGACTTTGCGAAGCTCGTTGAGCCCGGCGGGATTCTCATTCTGCAGCAGCTCAACTACGCCGCCATGCGCGCGCAAGACGAACGTCTAATGGGTCCGCAAGCCCGCGACGTCGATGGGGTGGAGACGCTGTTCTTGCGTATCTTCGACCTCGACCGCGATCCGCTCCGATTCACGATCGTGCGGATGGTGAGGGGTGACGACGGATGGACTCGCGACGAGTGGGTGACGGAGCACCGGGTCTGGAGCGCGGTCGAGATGGAGGCCCTGCTGACCGGTGCCGGCTTCGCGTCAGTGGAGTTCACCGGCTCCTTCGCCGGCGATGTCTACGACCCGCAAACCAGCGATCAGATGATCGCAGTCGCGTCCCGATAGGCCGGATTGGAGAGCGATATGTCGCAGGCGATTTGCCTGGATGGATCTGATTGGAAGCTGTTGCCGATGATGCCGCGCGAGTTCGAGTGGCGCAAGGTCTGGGAGAACCCCTCCTCCGAGAGCCCGGCGCTCTGGATTCCGGCAACCGTGCCGGGCGTGGTGCAGGAAGATGCCTTCGACGCGGGCCTGATTCCCGACTACACGGTCGACTTCAACAGCCGCGCGTGCGAGTGGACGAGCGAACGCGATTGGGTCTACGCGAAGGAGTTCGAGACCCCAGACATCCCCGACGGCCAGATGGCGCGGCTCGTCTTCGCGGGCGTCGATTACGAATGCCATGTCTATCTCAACGGCGAGCACGTCGGCGACCATGTCGGGATGTACGATGTCTTCGAGTTCGACGTCACTGACAGACTCAACCTCGATGGCCCGAATCAGCTCGTGGTCATCTGCGAACACGCGCCGCGCGAGCAGGGACAGATCGGCCGCACGAGCCAGGTGAAGATCTGGAAGGCGCGCTTCGCGTACAACTGGGATTGGTGCACGCGACTCGTGCCGATCGGCATCTACGATAGCGTGCATCTCGTGGTCACGGGCCGAACGCACATCGCCGACGTGCACATCACCACCGACGTCGCGGAGGATCTGGCGTCGGCCGACATCCAGATCGACGTCGACCTCAAGACGGCGTCGCCGGAGACGGTGACGCTGAAGGCTCAGGTCACGAGCGAGGGCCAGGAGATCTGGTCCGGTGAGGCGGACGTCTCCGTCCTGAGCAATCGGCCCGACAACCTCTTCACGCTAACCCTCGAGAGCCCGCGCCTGTGGTGGCCGAACGGGCACGGAGACCAGCCGCTGTATGAGGCCGTCGTCGACGCCTACGATGCATCGGGCGAGCGGATTGACCATTGGCCCATGACATTCGGCATCCGCCGTCTCCGGGCCATTCCAAACGATGATTCGCCCGACGGCGCGTTGCCATACGTCGTCGAGGTCAACGGCAAGCGCATCTTCATCAAAGGCTGGAACTGGGCGCCGATCAAGCAACTCTATGGGCGTATCGACACCGTGGAATACGAGCGCTGGCTGCGCGTCGCCGCTGGCGCGAACTGCAATCTGCTGCGCGTCTGGGGCGGGGGCTTGCTGGAGAAGAAGGCCTTCTACGACTGGTGCGACCGACTGGGAATCATGGTCTGGCAGGAGTTCATCCATTCGTCCTCGGGCATCGATAACCGCCCCCCGACTAGTCCCGAGTACGTGGCGTACATTCGTGGTCAGGCCGAGAAGATGATCCCCCGCCGCCGCAACCATCCGTCGCTGGTCATATGGACCGGCGGCAACGAGTTGATGGACGATTCCGGCGTTCCTCTGGACGATTCTCATCCCGCGCTCGCGACGCTCAAGGACGCGGTTCGGGCGATGGATCCGGGGAAGATCTGGTACCCCACTTCCGCCTCCGGGCCGCATGAGTTCGCAAGCGTCGCCAACGCGGGTACGATGCACGATGTCCACGGTCCGTGGCAGTACCAGGGCCCGATTGACCAGTACTTGCTCTACCAACAACATCGACCCGTTGCTTCACTCGGAATACGGCGTCGAGGGCGCGGCGAATCTGGCGGCCATTCGCAAGTGCGCGTCGCCTGAGCTGGCGTGGCCGCCGGATGAGACGAATCCGCTCTGGCTGCACCATGGCGCGTGGTGGATTCAGCGCCCGATGATGACGCGAGTCTTCGGCGAGATCCATGACCTCGAGACCTACGTCGCCGCGAGCCAGTTCCTCCAAGCCGAGGGCCTGCGCTACGCCAACGAGGCGCACCGTCGGCGCAAGTGGCACTGTGGCGGCACCATGCCGTGGCAGTACAACGAGTCGTGGCCGAACCTCTCCTGCACGAACTCGATGGACTACTACGGGCAACCCCGGCCGGTCTACTGGTGGTTGAAACACGCGTGGGAGCCATACCACGTCAGCGCGCGCTACGAGAAGATCGTCTACGATTCCGGCGAGACATTCCGTGGTGAGATCTGGGTAGGGAACTCGATGGATGCCCGGCCGGAGGCGCGGGTAGCGTGGAACATCACCGATCTCTCCGGGAAGGCGCTCGCTTCGGGCGAAGTCGTGGTTGACGTTCCTGAGAATGCGGGCATCAAGGCCTGCGACGTCGAGTGGCCGGTTGCGGAGATCGACGGCGGCACGTTCATCCTGACGGTGCGCAGCGGCGAGTCGGTCAACTGGTACGTGTTCGGCTGCAAGGGCGAGCCCGTGTACCAGCCGCTGATGAACGCGCCGAGGACAACGGTCGACGTCATGCGCGACGATCGGGGGATCACCATCGCAAACACGGGCGATGCGTGGGCGCTGTTCGTGCGGCTGGAGCCGGCCGACGGTGAGAGCTGGCTCTACTTCAGCGACAGCTACCTGCTCCTGGCGCCTGGCGAGTCGGCAACCGTCACCGTGGACGGTCCGGACGGACCAGTCGAGGTCACGGGGTGGAACTTCGGGGCGACGACAGTGTGAGCGGCTGGAGTTCCTCGAAGCCCTCCCACATGTCGAGGGAATGTACCGTGTAGTACTCGACATCGCCCGCGGGGCTGACGTAGATGATCAGCGAGCAGCAAGCCCAGTAGAGACTGTCGGCCAGTTCGCTCCAGCTGTCGCCAACGTATACCCAGGCCTCGCCGGTGACCTCGCGATTTGGCCACGCGGGTGGTCGCAACCATTTCGGTCCACCTTGCCACTGCTGGGCTGTGATGGTGTAGTTGGGCTCACCGAGCCTGGTGTTGACCTGCTCAGCGGATTGCCCCACGCTCACCAGCCGATCAGCCTGCTTGTCCATGACTGCGCTGGCAATGAGTAGCAAGATGATGGTCCCGCCGACCAGACCGATGGGCATCAGGCACCCACAGCTCAAGACCCGTCGGCCCATCTGGTTGGCCTGCCGGCGCTCGGAGTCCTGGCAGTCGTCGGGCGGTCTGTGGCTCATTGTATTGAGACAGACGCGCGTGCGGCGCGGACACCTCGGCCGATCCGCTATCCCCGCTCCTCCGGTGGGATCCTGACGACGGCTCCCTCCTCTTCGAGCTTGCCTTGCAGCCTCGCCACGTCGACATCGGCGGGGCTGCAGTCGTTCTCGACACAGATGGCTGCGGCCGTGCCGCTCGCCTGGGAAATCGCCATGTTGGGCGCCATGCTGCGGGCCGACTGGAAAGCCGGTTGGCAGGCTGAGATGCATCGCCCGGCCAGCAGCACGTTGTCGAGGTCAGCGGGGACGAGGCTTCTGTAGGGGATCTCGAATCCCAGGTGGTCGAAGAAGTAGCGCTCGCCGTAGTAGCCCGGTACGGGGTTTGAACTGACCGCGATGGAGTCGTCGAATGGGCGGCCCGACCGACAGTCATCCTCGTTGATCGTGTACAACCCAGTAATCCGCCGGCTCTCCCGGACGCCGACGGCAGTGGCGGTCTCCACGAGCTGAACGTCCGGGAATTCCTGGCGCAGTTGAGCCAAGTGGGCTCGCAACGCGCGCCGCGTCGCGACCTCGGCGACACTCAGATCGTCGGCGCTGTGTCCATGCACCTCGCCGATGCCGGGCCCCCAGCGAGTAGTGATGCCGTTGCACCACAGCCGCCGCTCATCCGGCCCCGGCCGGGGGATGCCCGTGACGCGGTACATCAGGCTCATCGGCATCAGACGCTGGCCCGATCGTTCCGCCAACTCGTACCGCGCGCCCGCGCACGCCGCGACATCTCCATCGCCCGTGGCGTCGACGTAGACCTTGGCTCGGATGGCCTGCCTGCCCGACTTGCTCTCCACGACAACCGCGTCGAGCTTGCGCCCGCTGTGCATCGATTCGCTGAAGCTCGCGTGCAGGCGCAGCCTGACGCCGGCCTCGAGCAGCATCTCCATTGTCACGAGCTTCAGCGCCTCGGGGTCGAAGCTCACGGCATAGGGGCACTCGCCAAGGGACAGTTCGCCGAAGTTGCCATGTGCCGTGCATCCGCAGGCGCCGCCCTGGGCGATGAGGTGATCGACTAGCTCCTGCGCGTATCCGCGAACGGTCTGCACGTGGTCCGGGGCATGTTCATTGCGGAAGCCATTGAAGCTGGTCATCAGACCGGCCGTGGCTGTTCCGCCGAGGAAACCGTAGCGCTCAATGAGCATCGTATCAGCGCCCGACCGCGCTGCGCCGAGCGCGGCCATGATGCCGCCGGGCCCGCCGCCCACGACCACAACATCAGCCTCCGCCGCGATGGGAAGTTGCCTGCCGGGCTCGATGATCACGTCAGACATGATGGCCTCCTACTCCAGCGGCTCCTCGATCACCCACTGCTCGCCCTCGATCATGGGCGTCTTGTATGTCTTCTCGATGCGGCCCGTCTTCTCGAGGTGATCCATGCACGCCCTCACGCAGCCACGCCCTCCGCAGATGCCATGGTGACGGAAGCGGTGGTCGATGAAGTTGTAGTACGGGGGCGGGTTTTCGCGGGTGGAGTCGGGCTTCAGGAACGGCGAGTATTTCGGATCCCAGCCCTGGTGTATGTGCGCGCAGTCGCCGCATTCGAGCGGGCTGTGCGTATACACGTACTCGCCCATACGCACTTCGGACTCGCGTTCTTGGGGGATCGCGTCCGCCGGGCAGCCCTTCATGCAGAGCCCGTAGTTGTCACAGACCGTGCCGGGCGGGACGAGCGGGTCGGGATTCATGACGGCGTCGGTCAGCACGCCGAAGACGCGGTTCCTTGGGCCAAACTGGGGACTCATGAAGAGCTTGCTTCGTCCCAGCTCGCCCAGGCCTCCCGCGACGCCCAGCACCCGCAGGCTGATGTGTCCGTCCGGCGTCGCTGCGCCGGGGCGAACGGGCCGACCCATGTAAGCGCCAAACGGGTTGTGGATCGGCACGGCCGTGTAGCCCTCGTCCTCCAGGAAGATGACCATCTTCCGCAAGATCTCGGGGGCCTTGACCTCGTTGAGATACTGGTACGAGTCGCAGTTGTAGGCCTGCCAGTAGTTGCCCTCTTCGATCGTCTTCAGCGCGCCGCGGACCATCCGGCAGGCAATCGCGACGACGCTCTCGGTCTTGCTGAAGATCGAGCGCGGATGCACTTCGTCTGGCGCGTGGTCGTAGCGGTCAATCGAGCCGACCCCCGCGAGATCCGCACCCGCGTCGAGCGCGGTTTTCTTCACCGCGTCCGCAAGCTGCTGCTGGTCCATGTCAGCCTCCGAGTATGTCCTTCAGCACGGGCGTCAGCCCCTCCGCCATCCGAAGGAACCCGAGGTCCGTCGCGTGAGTCCCGTCCACCGTCGCCTCGCCGTCGTTGCCAAATAGCGGCTCTCCCTCGACATACGTCAGCCCCGTGACCCCGTCTGCGATCAGTTGATCGTATACTGCCTTGAACGCCGCGTTCTTGGACTGGTATCCGCGCCTCGGCGCGGCCAACGCCGCCGATGCCTGGTACTCGATGTTCTCCACCAGCACTATCGGCGTGTCCGGGTGGGCCTCGCGGAGTGTCCGCACCACCGGCGCGGTGCGTTCCGTGACGAGATCGGGACTCATATTCGGGAGGCAGTCGATGACGAAGGCCGCCGCGTCCAGCTCCGCGATGAACTGCGTCACCTCGGGCTGCATCTGCCCGTTGCCACTGAATCCGAGGTTGATGTGAGGCATGTCCAGCCACCGGCACATGATCGCTGGGTACGCCATGCCGGGCCGCGAGGCGCATCCGCCTTGGGTGATTGACGTGCCCCAGACAACCACGGGCTTGCCGCGGTCCAGCGCGGCGGCGATTGTCGCTCCCGCGGGCACGCCGATTTCGAGGGACGTGGTCCCGTTGTAGAGCGGCAAGTAGAGCGTGAACTCGTTCTCGCCCTCTGGGATCCCGCTGGCGAGACGCGACTCCATTTCCTGTTGCTTGGGACGTCCGGTCCCGATCCAGTGCCACTCCTGTCCGGGCGGCTTCTGCATCGCCTCGGGCATCCGCATGTACAGATCCACGCCGCTCATGCCCGTGGCCGGCATGTGGTCCATCGCCAGGTTGCCTGAACGCAGTTTCCAGCGGCAGGCGATCCACTCGGCGTCCGTGGTGAAGCGCGCCGCGATTCCCGCCGAGTTGAGACTCAGGCCCCACACGGCGGCCGGCACGACGCCCTCGGCCTCCGCCGGCAGGCGGTCGTACGGGTACTTCGTGTCAGTCCATCCCTGGCCCTCAATGGTGAGTTCGCGCGCGTCGACCCACTGCGTGTCTTGCGGCAGCGCTTCCTCGGCCACCATCGCGACAAGCAGCATCGCGGTTGCGACTATTAGCAGGCTGTGTGTTGACAAAGCTAACGTCCTCCTTGGTGTGAAGCTCCATCCGTAACGTCAGCGCACTCGATGCTCAATGCCTTCGCAGGCTTCCCAATACGGCCGGCCTGGTGCCCTGTCCCAAGCGTCACGCGCGTCAGCGATCGGTTCATGTCAACGGCTCTCGGTCCTAGTCCGCCCTGTAGACCGTTGCCTCAACTCCCACATTCCTCACCTCAAGTCCGTCTCCCTCATCCACGAACCACAGGTCGGCCCCCTCATCGCCGCCGTGACTGAACGCGCAGTTGGCCTTAAACAGCTTCACGCGCGCTGAGACCCACTCGCCCGTGCCCGTCCGCTTGATGCGCGCCACGATGTCGTATTCGCCCTTGGTGTTCGCGTCGCCAGGCGCGTTGGCCCGAGCTGAATCACACTTCAGCGTGAAGAACGCGTCCCCGTCGTCGAGATACTCGAACGTCGCGAAGCCCTCGAAGTGATTGTCGCGGAGCTGCTCGGCGATGGGCTCCGCTGCCTGGATATGAGGGAGCGCGCCAGCCGCGCCGGCCGCCACGAGATCGTCGCTGGGGAACGTGAGTGTCAGTTCCGTCTTCGCGATAGGAGCCCGCAGCGCCTCGGCGAGTTCGTCGGCCGCGTCCACGTCGGCGCGTGACGCGGCATACTCGCCCGAAGCGATCTGCGCGGCGGAAGCGTCCAGCTTCTCCGTCAGCGCGGCGGCATCGACACCGCAGTTCGTCAGGAACCGCGCGGCCTTCCGCAGTTCATAGAGGTCGAACGGAAGCTGAATGCCGCTTGCGTCGGACTCGATGCCCTTGAACGTGGCGGCGTGTTTTTCCGTCTGCTCCATGTCGTGGAAGCCAAACTCGACCGTCGGCTCGACGCACGTTGATTCGGTGTAGTCGTTCCACGTGACCAGCAGCGCGCCATCGATTTGCCCGCGGTTCTCGGCGATGAACTCCCACTGCTTGCGCAACGTCGCGCCCGCCTCGCGAGAGATGTAGCTCAGGTCGTTGCCCCAGCCCGCGCAGCCACGGTTGTCAAAGCCCGGACAGACCGAGTTGACGCGGATGTCGAACAGCCCGCTGTCAACGTACTCCTGGCCCTTCTGCATGACGACGTTCTGGTAGTGGAGCAGCCCGTCGCTCGTCTCGTACTTGTCGAACCGCTCAGCGATCTCGGCGGGCACCTCAGCGTCGAGGAAGTTATAGGTGCACAGCCACCCGAACATGCCGTTGATCAGCCCGTCCCACTGCTTGTAGGCGTAGTGCGTGTGCTCGATCTGGGGGCCGATCCCGGCGCGTTTGACCCACCACGGTTCCTTGAGGTGGGGGGGAAGCTCGAAGTCCGCCATGTGCTCGCGGTGCTCGTCCGGCGTGAGGCCTCCGGCGAACAGGAAGAACACGGGGTGGCCATCCACCACGACGCCGGTCGGCTTGGCATAGATCTCGTCGATCATCCACTGTATCGAGAGCTTCCACGCTTCGAGCTGCTTCTCCCGCGTGTCCATGTTCGGCCGGTACTTGATCCAGTCGAAGAAGCTGCCTTCGATGATGTCCACGCCGATCTGGAAATCGTACTTCCGCGCGACCTCCATCAGCTTCAGCGTGGTGTGGGTCCACGTGTTGTCGCCGGGCATCACGAACTCGATGACGAAGCCATCGATGTGCGCGACCTTCGCCTGGAGAATCTGGTACTCGAGGTAATCCGGATCCATGTCCGACTGCATGCCGACGAGCGGGTAGATCGTCGCGGGGAGCTGGTGATGCCCGTTCCCATCGATGAGATCGGCATTGTAGGTGAACGTAGTCACCTCGACCCCGCTCTGCTCGGCCGTCCGGCTCTGAAACCACGAGCCGAGGTTGCCGTCGTGCTCTCGCGTACGGTGGTGTGGAAAGTAGTCGGCCCAGACCATCTTCGGCAGGGCGTTATCCTGTGCCATGGATGATGCTCCGATCAGCGCCAGAGCGAGGGTGCTTACGATCCGGGTCATTTCGGGTCCTCGGTCAGATTCTAGTGTCCGCCCTCTGGGCTCCCGAGCGTGGGTCTGGAGGCCCGCAGGCGCGGGCCATCACCCGAGATCCGGCTCGTCGCGGAACTCAACAACCGGCGCCTCGCGGTCGTGGAGTTCCAGCACGATGATCTCGTTCGTGCCCTTGCCGAGAATCGGCGCGGGGACGTAATGCGTGCGCTGCGGGCCGATATCCCAGTGTCGCCCCAGGTTGAAGCCGTTGATCCACGCGACGCCCTTCTGCCAGCCGGGCAGCGCGAGGAACGTGTCGAGCGGCTCGGCGACCTCGAATGTCCCGCGGTAGAGGGTCGGGCCATCGCCCGCCGCCCCGGCGCCAAACTCGACGCCCGACAGATCATCCAGCGGAAGCGGGAAGATGGTCCAGTCGTAGAGGAACTGCCCACCCAGCCG
>CAZKUN010000268.1:0-12104 GCA_964555935.1 uncultured Armatimonadia bacterium
GCATGTATCAGGGCTGTGACGCTAGCCACCTTCGTCATCACTAGCCCGGCCCTCCCTTCTCGCGTCATCGGGGCTGCCCTCCTGTACGTCGTAGGCGCATGCGTCCTCGGTAGCCTGCGCTCCAAATGGAGCGGGGTAGAGATGGTGCTCCTGGCCGGCACGGTATGCGCGGACACTGTCTGGTGTGCCGCTGCGTTCCTCTATTTCGGTCCGCTCAACTCGCTCCCCGCCGTCGTCTACGCAACAGCCATGTCGGCCTTTGCTGCCTGGATCTCACCCTCCGCCGGTGCGGTGGCGGGGATCTCCTGCGCGATGGCCTACTACGGAACGGTGCGCTTGCTTCACCCAGGCACTCCCGTGCTCAGTCTCCCCGGGCAACTGGCCGCTTACCAAACGATCACCATGGCGCTTGCCGGAGTCTTCAGCGCCAGCGTCGCGCACCGTCTGTTGCGCTACCGTCGGACCCAACGAATGGCATCCCGCCTCGTACACCTCAATGACGCTACGGCTGATATGGTTACCGAACGCGGGTACGACGGCATCAGCTCCGCCGCCGCGGAGCAGGCGACAGCGATACTGGACGCTTCCGGGGCGTGGGTTACGCGCTTCGAGCCAGGAGCCGCCGAGTTGGTCCTCACTTCCCACAACGGTGTCCTCGTGCCACAGGGCATGCCAACCAGGGTCCCACACGACGTTGGGATGGGCGGACAGGTCCTGCGTGCGGGCGAGGGCTCTGCCCTCCCAGCCTCGGCGGACAACGCCGAACACCTCTCCATCATCGAGGCGGCACTGTCCCGCGGCCACATCGTCGCGGCGCCCGTGCCAGGCCCTCACATCTTCCGTGGCGTCCTATACGCGACTCGTCCGGCCACGGACGAGGCGTTCGATGTTGACGACATGCACGCTCTCACGCTGTTCGCGCGCTCGGTCGGGCGCACGCTTCACACCGCCGGTGTCATGGGACTGCTGCGCCAAAGTACGGAGACCGACGCGCTCACAGGCCTCAACAACCAGGGCGCCTTCCTGCGCATGCTGTCGGAGCACCTGAGGGACGCCCAGGCGTCCCAGAGCGAGTTCGCCGTGATCGTGTTAGATCTCGATGATTTCAAGGGCGTCAACGACCAGACCGGCCACTGGCGCGGCAACCGAGTCCTGAGAGCGCTGGGCGATGCGCTGCAGGGCTGTCTGCGCGGAGACGAGATCATCGCGCGGTTCGGCGGCGATGAGTTCGCGGTGCTTGTGCCTGATGTTTCCCCTGACGCCGCTGCCGCCATTGCGTGCCGCATAGGATCAGCCATCCGCGAGGCCGTCGAAACAATGGCGCTGCCGGTCCCGCTCGCCGCGAGCGTGGGCGTCGCTACCTACCCACGTGATGCCGAGACGGCCGATGGGCTCTTCAAAGCAGCCGACGCGCGGTTGTACGAGGCCAAGCACGCCGGCGGCGACTGCGTCGTCAGCGGCGACCGCGACGAGAAACCGCTCGTCATAGGCCAAGTCTGACCTCCTGACCTCCCAAGTCAGCGACACCACCCACAGTCTCATAGGTCCGTCAAGTTCAGTCATGCCCGCGTGGCCCATCCTTCGCCGGCGGGGCCCCACTCCGGCGAGGGGCCGCGGACCATCCAATCGGAGTGCGTGACCGGCGACGCGAGGCGCACGGGATCGGCGCCTACCGTGCATGTGACTCCGGCGCAGATGATGGCGAACAGGACCACAATCATGGCTTCATACCTCCCGGGGCGGTCGCTCGAGAGTGCAGGCGGGAATCGGCGACGCGGGGAAAGCGCCCGTGTCTGACGGCGTGAGCGCCCTCGCGGTGGTGGGATGTTCCGGGGAAACGCGGTCGGTTCCCCGGTCCCGCAGAACCGGGGAGGAGCGAGGCGACCTTGGCGTCGTCTCTCAGGAGGCCTCCCATGCACCTCAGCCCGGAGCACGAATCCGCGCGAAGCCGCCAACGGCGCGTGGTCGTGCAGTACGATGCCCATGGCCAGCTCGGCGTCGACTTCGGCGAGTGGCTGGACTTCCGGTTCCACTACGTCGACCAGCCGGGCTCGCAGGTCGATGCGATCTGGTGGGATATCGGGGCCGGGAGCTGGTCCGTGTACCCCAGCGACGTCCTCCCGCCCTTCGAACACCCGGGGCTGCGAATCTGGAGAGACCAAGGCATCGACTGGGTGGGCGAACTCGTGGCCCAGACGCACAGGCGGGGCCTGGAGTGCTTCTGGAACCACCGGGTCAGCGAGGTGGATATCAGCCCGACTGAGAACCTCGATCCGGGCACCCGGTTGATGATGGATGCCTGGAACCCGGTTAAGCAATCCCACCCCGATTGGGTCATCAAGACGTGGTGGTGGCAAGGGATGTGGAACTACGCGGTGCCCGAGGTCCGGCACTACCATTTGGCCATACTCCAGGAAGTTGCGCGCCGATACGATCTCGACGGCCTTCAGCTTGACTTCGCCCGGCATGTTCCGGTGTTGCCCGTGGGCCAGCAGTGGGAACTCCGGGAGAATGTCACTGAGTTCGTTCGCATGGTGCGGGAGATGCTCCAGCAGGAGGCCTACCGGCGCGGCCGGCCTTACCTGTTGGCGGCGAGGGTGCCCCGCACCGTGGAGGGCTGTCATGCCGATGGCCTCGACGTGAGGAAATGGGCCCGGGGGAAGCTCGTGGACATCCTGACCCTTGGCTCGCGGTCGATCGATGTTGACATTCATGGCTTCCGCGAGGTCGTCGGGGCGCAGGTGAAGTTACAGCCATGCCATGACGATCACCACGCCACGGACGGCTATCGTTACCAACCCCTCGAGTTCCTCCGCGGCGTGTTTGCCAACTGGTGGCAGCAGGGAGCCGACAGCGTCGCCACTTTCAACTGGCCTAACGCCTCACCAGAGGACTGCGCGGAGGTGATCGGTCGTCGCTGGGGGCGCGGGACGTTCAGCGAGCCGGGCACGGATGCCCATGGACGCGCCTACCGTGAGGTGGGCCAGCCCGCGACCATGGCGGGCAAGGACAAGGTCTTCGCCGTCGAGCGGCGGGGCGGGTATCCGTGGGCAGAGGGAGCCTTCAACCGCAACGACGAGACGCCGCTGCCGACACCACTACGCCATGACGGCACTCCGGCAACCGTGACGGTACCCATAGCCGATCTGGTCGGGCGCGAGCAGGAGGATGTCGCGGGCGTTGTGTTACGCGCGGTGCTCTTCGGCGCGCGGGAGGGCGATTGCATCGACGCCGTCCTCAACGGCGTGGTGCTGTCTCTCGCCGAGCAAGACGCGGAGTGGAAGGACCCGCAGATACTCTCGCCCGCTCCCCAGCCGATTTCCGGTGGTTCGGGCGAGTATGCGGTCGATCCCGAACAGAAGCTTCTGCGGCTGGACTTTGCGGTGCCGCTGGCCCTGTGCCGGGCGGGCGAGAACCAGGCCGAAGTGAGCGTCCGGGATCGAGCGCCCTACGTCTGCGACGAGATCGTGCTGGAGAAGCTCGAGGTCCACCTCACATACCGGTAGGCGAGGGCGCGAGGGCCCGCCTGGCGAACGGATGTCCAGTGCCTCTTGTCGTTCGTCCGTCTGATCGTGCAAGGAGTTGGTCCGCCATGTTGGGGATGATCGCAAGGACGGTGGGGCTGTGCGGCCTGCTTGCCGGCTTGGCGGGTGCCGCGCTACCGGCAACGTTCATCGACGTGTTCGACTCAGAGCCTGGCCTGATCGGCCGACAGCCGTTCATGTGGTGGGTGCCCGCGCGCGGGCCGGAGGGTCGGTCGGCCTGGGAGATAGTGGATGGCGCGCTGCAGTACCGCTCCGAGGCGTCCATCTTGGGCGGCGCATTCGCGGGCCACTGGGACGCTGGTGTCGAACTCAGCGACTCATCCGCCTGGACGCTTGAGACCTCATTCCGCCATATCAGCGGGACCGCCCCGAGCGCGCAGTATGAAACCGTAGCTTACGTCCGGTGGGCCTCCGATACGCCGGCGCACATCGGTCTGCTGTACCTCTGCTACGACGCGGCCGGCGGCCGGCTTACGTTCGGCAACGGTGACGCCAAGCATGACCCCATATCCGTTGACCTCACCGGTGACTTCCACCCGGTCCGCATCGTGGTGTCAGATCGGCAAGTGAGGGTGTACGTGGATGGGGAGCTAAGGTCGGGGCCGCATGACCTGCGATCGCTCAAGTGGGAGGGACCACCGCAGTTTATCCTCGGTCCCATCACCCGGACAGAGAACCACACGCTCTGCTGTCAGTGGAAGTACTTCGCGTTCACCGATGAGGGCGCGCGCGCTCCCGACGACGTGGCGGCATGGGACCCATCGCAGGCATCCGAGCCGATGGCGGTTCCGATCGTGGACCTTGCGCCGGCCCCCGAAGACCCTACGGCGTGCTTCCGACAGCCCCCTTACTCCGACATTGCATTGCTGTCGCGGCGGCCGGGGCATGAGGCATACAACGAAGCGCTTCCCCGCGTCGCGAAGCGCTGGCGCGATCATTGCGCCGGATTGCCGGGGCAGATGTCGGTGCCATTCTACCGCTACCCCGACGCCGACGGTCCGCCTCAGAACGTCTATCGTGACGTCATGCCCGCTAAGTCGGACAACGGACGATGCGTCGCTGTCTACCACATGACCCGTGGAACGGGTGACACCATCTTCGGCTTCAGCGACTACAAGCTCTGGTACTGCACCTCAACGGACGGTGGGAGCACGTGGGGCGACGAGCGTCCGTTGGTCCAGCAAGGCGAGGCCTATTCGCGAACTCACCCCGTCGAGTATGTCTGGATCGGCACGAACAGCTTTGTCTACGCCACCCTCCCCGGCTTTCTGTATCCGTTGAGCAGCGGCCGGTTGCTACTGCCTTGCTACTACCTGCCGCTCGACGGCGACGGCAAGCCCATGAACCCGCTGGAGACATCGACCTACAGCCAGGTCTTCTGCCTCATCGGCACGTGGAACGAGGCGGGCGATGACGTGGAGTGGGATGTGAGCCACCCCATCACGCTGGGGACGGATCAATCGACCAGCGGGCTCAGCGAATGTGCGGTCATCGAGCTTCGGGACCGTCCGGGACACGTGCTGATGGTGATACGGGCCGGGAACGAGGGTGATCGAACGCGCAGCGTCCCGTCGTGGAAGTGGAAGACGCTCTCCACCGACTACGGCCGCACGTGGAGCGAGCTGACGCCCTTTGCATTCAGCGATGGCACGCGGTTCTTCTCTCCCACCGCACAGAGCAGCTTGATCCGCGGCTCGCGCACGGGCAAGGTCTACTGGATCGGCAACATCAGCCGCGTTAGGCCGAAGTCGGGGTGGCCCCGCTACCCGCTCGTGATGGCTGAGCTGGACGAAGAGACCCTCGGGCTCCGCAAGGAAACGGTCACGATCATCGACGACCGCGCGCCGGGCGACGGGTCGAACATGCAACTCTCGAACTTCGGGTCCATCGAAGACCCCGCCACCGGACACATTCTCATCCGGCTGAATCGATTGAACGGCGCGCCGGGGGCAAACGGGCCGCAGACCTATACCGTGGCCGTGGAGTGACCGGCGCCGTCAAATACGGTCAGAGCCACCGTAGCGCGACCCTCCGCGTCGACTACCATTGGGAGACGGCCATGGCATCCATTCGCCCCGCCCGGTACCCCAGCCCACACCGACCCCTGGCTGTCGTCAGCAACGCGGGCCTCACCGTGGTTCCATGCCTCAAGCCACCGGCTGTGCTGATTGTGCTGACGATGCTCATTGGCGTTCTCTCCGTCTCCGCATCTGCCGAGGGAGCCGCTACGCCCGGCTGGGCCACGCGCTACCTTGAGCGCCCTCCGGAGCCGTGGGACGGCTGGCGCAATGCGTTGGCGCCGGAGGGCGAGGCCGCGCCGCCGCTGGCTCTGGCCGTAGAGGGCGAGACCGACTACGTAATCGTGATACCCGCGGAGCCGACGACCGCGGAGAGCCGGGCG
This sequence comes from uncultured Armatimonadia bacterium, assembly GCA_964555935.1. Lineage (GTDB taxonomy): Bacteria > Armatimonadota > Zipacnadia > Zipacnadales > VGFC01 > CAZKUN01. The sequence goes on from CAZKUN010000268.1 coordinate 5,947, forward strand.
GCCGATGAACTGCAGCTATGGTTGGGCCTGATGACCGGCGCGGAGTTCCCGATCGCGCCGGACACAGAGCCGGCCCGAGGCCAAGAGCTGAGTGTCGGCAATACCACGAGGCTGGCCGAGGACGAGCTGGCGCAACCGGTGGTACCCGACGCCGAGGGCTACACAATCGCCGTCCGGGGCGAGCGGCTGTTTCTCTTCGGTTCCGGCCCACGCGGGCCAATGCCGGCGGTCTTCGCACTGCTTGAGGAGGACCTCGGCGTCCGTTGGTACAGTGCTCCGGGCATGGTCGGCGAGGGCTGGGACGCTCGGATTCAGGATATGAACGATGCGCTGAACGCGCCGCGATGGGCTCCGGGCGAGCGGAGCGACCTCAGAGTGCCGCACGCTCCGTCGCTGCGGGCGAGCATCGTGCCCAGGAGCAGGCGACCGGCTGTCAGGCTCCGCCATCTTAGCTTTCAACTGACCTCGATGCCATGGGGTCTGCGCAATCGCCTTAACGGCGGCTGGGCGACGCAGTACTCGCAGTTCTGGTATGTGCATGGCGGCGCCGGCGTGCACACCTTCCACTGGCTGGTGCCGCCGGCCAGGCGCTATGACGAGCACCCCGAGTACTTCTCCCTGGTCGACGGAGAGCGTCAGTGGGAGAACGCCCAGCTCTGCCTCTCCAATCCCGAAGTGGCGGAGGTCGCCGCCGCGACAGCCATCTCCGCGCTGCGTAGCGCCGCGCCAACCCGTCGCATGATGGGGGTCTCGGCGATGGACTGGGGCGGCCACTGCGAGTGCGACGAGTGCCGGGCGGTTGAGCAGCAGACCGGCGCATGGAGCGGATTACTCCTGCAGTTCGTCAACCGCGTCGCTGAGCTGGTGGCACGCGAGGTGCCCGATGCCACCATAACGACGCTCTCTTACTGGAACTCCAACCGCCCGCCAACGGCAGACACCAAAGCGCGAGAGAACGTGGCCATCCGTTTCTGCCTCGATTGGGGCGCCAGTTTCACATGGCCCTACCACTCCTTCTACGATGACACGCTCGCCGCCGCGCCCAGCAAGCCAGGCGACCGATGGACCGCTCAGCAGCAGAGCTACGCGCGCTGGCGGGGGATCAGCCCGCGCATGCACCTCTGGATGTACCCCTCTCAGTACCGCCACACGCACGCGCCGATGCCGAGCCTCCGACCGGTGGCCGAGAACATCCGTTACTTCGCCGAGCAACAGGCCGAATCGATCTACGTTCAGTTCGGCGGCTCCGACAAAGCGCGAGAGCCCATGCGCAACTGGGTCATCGCGAAGCTGCTGTGGGACCCCGAACTCGACGTCGACGCGTTGATGCAGGATTTCATCTGGGGATACTACGGCCAGGCGGCCCCGGATGTACTGCGTTACCACCAACTGCTCTGGGACCACTGCGCGCGATACACCGACTTCAGCCTCGAGCGTGACTGGATCTACGCGATCCACAACGAGGCGATGTATCAGCACGGGTTCGTTGAGACCGCGCGCGCGGTACTTGCCGAGGCGGCAGCGAACGCCCAGACCGACGCAGTCCGTCGGCGCGTCGAGCTGCTCACACTCGGAGTCGTCTATGTCGAATCCGCTCAACTCTACATGCAGATGCGCGACGGCGAGACGCCGCCGGACGTCGCGCGGTATGCCGCGATCGCAGATGAACTCGAAGCGCTATGCGCGCAGCTCGATGTCGATGGCGTGGGGTTCTACGATGGCAGTCGCACGATCTCAAGCGTCCCGGACTGGATCGCAGCGGTGCGCAAGGCCCACGAGCAGCGCTTCGACCAGCGCTACCTCCCGGTGGAGAACTGGGGTGCGTGGACCTTTCGCTGGGATCCCGATGACCAGGGCGTCACAGGGGAGTGGTTCCGGGCCGCGACGGGTGACGAATGGCAGCCGGTGACCGTGCCTGCCTTCCTGGCGGATACGCCGGCGGGCAACGCCGAGGGCTACGGCTGGTACCGGACGTCGTTCACGCTTCCGGAGGACCACGTCGGCAAGCCGGTGGAGCTGCGGTTCGGCGGCGTGGATGAGCAGGCGTGGGTGTATGTCAACGGCCAACCCGTCGGCGAGCACACGCTGGAGTCAGAGTTCATGGTCGGACAAGAGATCACCGTCGCCGATCTGTGGGAGCGCCCCTTCGAGATCGCCATTGAGCCCGGGTTGCTGAAGGCCGGCGAGAACGCCCTGGCCGTGCGCATCCACAACTCGGCCTTCAACGCCGGCATCCATCGGCCCGTGCGAGCGTATCTTCCCGAGGCGGCCTTCAGAGATGCCTGCGACGGGGCCGTCCTGGACGAGACCTTCGCGGACGTCAAGAACGGCGACATCCCCGCAGCCTGGAAGCGGCAGATCCAAGAGCGCGACGGCCAGGTTTTCGGCATCGCCGAGGTCAGCCGTCATTTCGTGCGCGGGGCGACGCTGCATTTGCGCGATCAGCGTTCCCACGTGGCTGTCTGGTCGACCTCGGATGAGGCGCTGCCGGCCGGCAAGCAGTGGGCGGTGCAGTTCGACTTCCGACTGACCGGCAAGCTGATGTATCACGCCTCCGACGCCGGTGACTACGGAGCCGCCGGGGCCGGCGCTCTCTTCGGTCTGAAACGGGGGGAGCCCGGCAGCACCGAGTTCCTGCCGCTCGCGCAACTCGACAACGGCGAGAGCGCGGGCACACCCGTGAGCCTTCTCGGCCTGGGCGAGATCCTGGCCACCGACCTCCCCGCCGACCGGTGGCACCGCCTGGTCATTCATCGCGACGGCTCGACCTGGCGCTTCTACCTCAACGACGAGCTGATGAAGACGGTTGTTGACCGGGACACGGATCTGCGCGGATACGCGTTCGGCTCATTCGTCAACTGGCCCCACGTGGCCGAGGACGTCCACTATGCCCGCTTCAAGATAGGCAACTTCGTCGCGCCACGGAGGTGAGGGGCCAGCGCCGCGCTGCCCGTCCTACTTCTCTGGTAAGACCGTACCGAGCGTTGGCCACAGCATCGCCCCGCGGAACCTGAGCTGGTGCGTGGCCTCCTGGGCCGTCACCGTCACGTCCCCTGTCAGCGCCCTGCGGTTGCCCCGTGGGGTCACTCTCTCGCGTTCCTGCACCCCTGTACGATACAGCCAGCACTCGCCGTTGCTGCGAAGGACCAGTCGGTCGCCCTGGCTCATGGTGGTCGGGAAGGTGATCGGCCGATCGTTCACGATCAGAGTCGGATCCTGCAATAGGGCGTCAGTGCCCCTCGACAGGACCTTGACTCCGTCCAGCACCGTGGTGCAAGTGCTGTTGCCCGGCATGGCGTTGTAGTAGAAGCTCAGACGCACGATATGCTCGTAGTCCATGTCCAGATCAGTCGGGCGGGGCAGCTCGATGTAGCGCCAGCCGCTGAAGCCGATGTTGATGAGTTCGTCCTGGGCTTTCCCGGCAGCATCCCATAACTGTACTTTGAGCAGTTCATACTGGGCATCCCCCTTGACCCACAGACCTATCGCCGCATAGTCCCGGAGCGAGATGGGCGGATCGAAGGATCTCCCGAAGGCGGCCCACCCGCCGGCCTCCGCGAGGGTGGAGGTGGCGCTGAACCTACACGCGCTCCGGCCCTCTTTCACATCGTCCGTGATCAGCGTGATCTCTTGTGTCACACCCTCCCGCGTGGCCATCTCGCCAGGGACAGTGGGGTCGTCCTCGAACAGCTCGAGGGGCATTCCAACCGCATAGCTCCCCCCCGGGCGGATGCCCTTCTCGCCGCACTCGAGGTGCAGTTCGATCTTGGCCGGCTGGCCGCGGTCGTTGGTGAGTGTCAGCGTGCTGTTCACGTCGTCCGGCGACCGCAGAGGGTCTCTCTCATTCGCCGGGACTTGGGCCGACAGCAGCAACGGGGGCGCCGAAGCCCACGCCGAGTACTCGATCGGCACCACCACGTCATCGTTGCCCCGGCGGGTCAGGCGGAACTCGCGGCCGTACTGCCGCATCTGCTCGCGCAGAGCATCAGGTACTCGTCCTGAGCGGCGCAGGCTCTCCCAGCGGCCGATCGTGTCGATCATCTCGTGAGCCTGGGGGACGGTCTCCAGGGCCGCGGTGCTGGTCTGCACGGAGATGGCACTGTTGTAGCCGATAGCCCGCGAGCAGATATACTCCATGTCGTCGGGTCGGATGTTCGAGTTGATGGCGTACCAGCCGATGTCCAGCGGCATGAGGGTGTCGAAGTACCACTGGAAGCTCGGGGTGCGCTTGTCGAGCCAGAGCTTGATCTTGCGAAACCCATCGGCTGAGGCCATGCGGCACATGGAGTGCCAGGTGTGTGGGGAGTAGCTGGAGCCCTGGACGATGATGTCCTTCCTTCTGATCTTGTCCAGGTATGCCGTTTGCAGGCGGGCGTTGTAGTAAGCGTGATCGCCCTGCAGGGCCTCCGAGCCGTCGAAGTATATGCCGTCGCAGTTGCAGTAGTTCATGACATCAGCGACGCGTTGGGAGACGCGCTCGAGGAGGTCGCTGTCGGCGTCCATCAGCACCAGGCCATAGCTCATCATGTAGAGGTGCTTGACCGGCTCGCCGGCTCTGTGGGCGGCGGGCTTGGTACCCCACAGGCCGCGTTGGCAGTTCTCGAAGCCCGAGGGCGGGTCGAGCTTCGGCTTGCCATACAGGACGAGCTCGTCGCCGATCCACAGGACGGTGCCCCCGCCGGGGCACGAGATCTCAAACGGTTTGGGCGCCATCAGCGACGGGCCTGTCATTGGCTTGTCGGGGAATTCCACAGGAGGCGGCGTGGCGGTTGGGATGAACGTCGCGGTCTCGTCGATGTCGGCGGCCAACGCTGCCGTGGCATCGGTGTAGATCCCCTTGTCGGGCACAGGCGTCACCAGGGGGTCGGTCGGGTGCATGCCGGCGGTGAGGAGGTGCAGGCCGACCTTCAGCCCCGCCCTCTGGAGCCTGCCGACAGTGGCTCTGAGGCTCGGCAGGCCGCCGGGGAAGGCCTCTTCGTTGATGGCGAACGTGCCGCCGCCGTTGGACCACGACTTCTCCACGATGAGCACGTAGTCGAAGTGGCCGCGCTTCGCATAGGCGGCGACCTTGTCCACGTTGGCCGCGGTCAGGTCGGTCACGAAGAGGTAGGACCGGCGCATCGCGGGCGAGAGCTTGCCCCAGACGCCGTCGATTCTCGGCGACGGCAGGCCGTAGGTCTTCTCGATGGCCCGGATGGTCGGGACGAGTTTGGCGCGCGGGCATGCGAGCAGAGCGCAGCCGCGGGCGACGGGCGGCTTGTAGAGCGCCTTGCGATCGCGGGCCAGACGGTTGTAGGTGCAGCCGAGCAGGGCCTGATCGGGGCCCGACGCCGCAAGGAGTTGCAGGCCGCCGAAGTGGAGGGTCTGGACGCCGAGGGCGGCGCGGCTGTCATACATGACGCCAAATGACGTGCCGATGGTCTCCTGCTTGGTCACGAGCAGATCGAGGAGGGTGAGCTGCTCCAGGTCATCGGGGAGGTACGAGCGGATCACGAAACCGAGGAAGTTGGCGTGGGTCTGTACCTCGATGACGGCGCGGGCCTCATCGTCGCCGAAGATGACGTTGAGCACGTTGCCCTGCGCCGTGCAGGAAGTTGCGGGGAGAGTCCAGTCGCCGACAACCGCCTGCAGCAGGGGCCGGCCGGGCTGGCAGTTGCGCTCGGCGCCGAGCGTCTTGTCATACAGGGACCTGCACTCGCCGCCAGGGCCGATGACCAGTCTGAGGCCCCGGTTCTCGAAAGTGATGTCAGGGCCGGTAGCCCTGGGCGGCTTCACTTCGCGTAAGCTGAGATCGTCGATGACCACGCCGGCGGGGTCATCCACTGAGACGACGGCAGCGACGGCTTCTTCGAAGCCCGGGTTTGGAAGTTGGGCGTGGGCTGCGAAGGCCGTGAGCGACGCAACGATGAGAACCAGACGGTGCATGGTAAGGCCTCCAGCCGGGATGCCCCCATGGGACTGAGCGCCCCGGTGTTGGCTGAACGGTCAGCCGTTCGCTCCAGCACTTCGCCAACCGGGGGCGCGCAGACCTGCACATCTGGCCGTGGGACCTGGGCCTCATCCGGATGGCCAACACCCCGGTTGGCTCCGGCAATTGTGACGGGGGTGTTGGCGGCGGAGTAATTGGGAGGCAGGCGGCGGCCTAAAAGGGAGGCACT
>CAZKUN010000269.1:0-12053 GCA_964555935.1 uncultured Armatimonadia bacterium
ACTCGCGGAACATCGCCGGACTGATCAGCGACGCCGTGTGGTAGGCCATGTCCTCTGGAGCCACGCATGGTTACTTCCCGCTCCTGCATGAAGAGACGTCCATCCAGGCCCAAGTCCGCCAAGGAGCGCGCACTTACGAGCGATTGATCGGACGCCGGCCCCACGGTTTCTGGCTGCCTGAGTGCGCCTACCGTCCGAGGGCCCCGTGGGCGCCTCCGGACTCGGTTCAGGCTCCGTCTGGCGAGACGTGGATGCGTAAGGGCGTCCACGAGTTTCTCGGCGAGAACGGGTTCGACTACTTCATTGTCGACACCCACATGCTCAGCGGCGGCGATCCCGTGCCCGTCGAGATCGACTTCGACAACAACCTGGGCAAGCTCTGGGGCAATATCCGGCGCCGAGACGAACCGCCTCGGCCTTCCTGGGAGAAGACCCCGCATTTCCCGTACTTCGTCGGAAGCCAGTTTGAGGACCACCCGCCCGTCGCGTGCTTCGTCCGCCATCCCCAGGCGTCGCACCAGGTCTGGAGCGCTCACCAGGGCTACCCGGGAGACGTGCGGTACCTTGAGTTCCACAAGAAGCACGTTCCTGGCGACCACCGGTACTGGCGCATTACCGACGACCACAATGAACTCGACGCCAAGGACTCCTACAGCCCCGAAATGGCCCAGGGGCGCGTCGAGGAGAACGCTCAACACTATGTCGGGACGGTCCACGACATCCTCGAAGCCCAGCCTCGTCCCAATGGGCGGCGGCCACTGATCTGCGCGCCCTTCGATGCCGAACTTTTCGGCCACTGGTGGCACGAGGGCCCCGCGTGGATTGAGCAGACGCTGCGGGGGATGCACGCGGATCCGCGCGTCGAAGCCCAGACCTGCCACGAGTACCTCGACCACAGCGCTCCCGCGACGGCCATCACGCTGCCGGAGGGGTCGTGGGGCGCGGGCGGCGGGCACTGGGTGTGGCTTAACCCTGAGACAACCTGGTCGTGGCGCAGAATCTACGACGCCGAGACGGACATGACGGCGCTCGCGAATGACCTAGCCGGCACGAAGGACAGGAAGCTGAACGCGTTCCTCGCCCAGGCGGCGCGCGAACTCATGCTGCTCCAGGCATCTGACTGGCAGTTCCTGATCACCACCGGCGGCGCCGCGGACTACGCCTCCCGCCGACTTGGATCGCACCACACGGACTTCAAGCGCGTGTCGGAACTCGCCCGCAAGTGGAGCCGCCACGAGACGATTTCAGATGATGATTGGGCCTACTTCGGGGAGTTGTGTGACCGAGACCGGCTCTTCCCGGATGTCGACCCCACTTGGTTCGCGCGCCTCGACCTCCCCGCCACCTAGAAACGCGCCGGGCGACGGATTCTCTGCCCGTTGATTGGCGGAGCAACCCGCCTGGCCTACGGTGTTAAAGGTAGTTACCATGTCAGAATTACGCAAAGACCCCGTTGTCGACCGCTGGGTGATCATCGCCGCCGAACGCGGGCGGCGCCCAAGCGACTTCCCATCCCCACAGAATCACCGCGCCCCAGGCGGCGCGAGTTGCCCGTTCTGCAGTGGCAACGAGAGCAAGACGCCTCCCGAGTTGTGGGCTATCAGACCCGATGAAGGCGAGCCCGACGCTCCGGGGTGGCAGGTCCGCGTCGTCCCGAACAAGTTCCCCGCCTTGGGCATCGAGGGCGACCTCGACCGACGCGGACTGGGCATGTTCGATCTCATGAGCGGCGTCGGCGCCCACGAAGTCATCATAGAGACCCCCGACCACGAATGGGACATCGGTGACGGCCCGCCCGAAGTCGCCGAGCGCATGCTGCGGGCCTGCCAGACGCGACTGGCGGACCTCTATCTCGACCAGCGCTTCCGCTACTGCGTCCTCTTCCGCAACTACGGCCAACGCGCCGGCGCGTCGCTCGACCATCCGCACTCGCAGATCATCGCGGTGCCGATCGTTCCACAGCGCGTGAAAGACGAGCTCAAGAGCGCGCAAGCCTACTACGCGCGTAAGGAGCGCTGCATCTTCTGCGACATCATCAACCAGGAGATCCAGCTCGGCGACCGCGTGGTGATCGACAGCGAGCATTTCGTAGTGCTGGCGCCCTTCGCGGCGCGCTTCCCGTTCGAACTCGGCATCTACCCGAAGACGCACCAGCACGACATCCGGTTGATGACTGACGACCAGCGTCTCGCGCTCGCGGAGGCGCTCAGCGACGCGATGCGGTATCTCCGCGACGCGCTTGGCGATCCGGCCTACAACTACGTCGTCAAGACCGCACCGAATCCAATCCCCCGGCCCGGCCGCCCGGACTTCTGGGGCACGCTGGAGTTCGACTATCATTGGCATCTGCAGGTCATTCCGCGAGTGACCCGCATTGCCGGATTCGAGTGGGGCACGGGCTTCTACATCAACCCCGTATCGCCGGAAGACTCAGCGCAGTTCTTGCGGGAGCTGATCGCCGAAGACAAGAACCCCGAGTCAGAATAGGGCGTGGTCACCATGGAGAACCCAGAAATCGTCGCCACTCGGCACTGCCCGTGCGACATGTTTCGCCAGGTTCCCATGGCCTGGTTCGTGTCCGATCGCGAATCGCGGGTCATTGACGGCAACCAGCTCTTCTGGGATGAAGTCGCTTCCCGAGCCCCGGCCCCGGCCGGAACGCCCCTCGAGGAGGCGCTGCCAGAGGGCCTTCTCAGCACGCTACGACCGGCAATCGACCGTGCGATCAACATGCGCGAGTCTGTCGAGTTGCCCGGCGTAATCCTCTTCCCGCCCTCTCAGCCGAACAAGGTCGTCGACCTCGTGGTCGTGCCCGCAACCACGAGCGAGTTTGACGGCGTGATGGTCGTCAGCAGCACGGTCGGCGATACGGGCCGCCGCGTGGCCGAACTCACGATCTTGAATGACATGATTCGGGTCCTCCGACAGGAACTCGAGACCGAGCGCGTCCTCTTCACCACCCTCACGTGCGCGACCGCCGGCAGCGGCGGGCTGGGGTTCAACCGCGCGTGGGTCATGCTCGTCGATAGCACCGGCGAATGGCTCGAGGGGCGAATGGCCATCGGCCCCGCCTCCGAGGACGAGGCCCACGATATCTGGGCGGCGCTGACGGCTCAACCGCGCACCCTCGAGGAGTTCGCGGCCGCGTACGACCGCTGGGCCGCCAAAGACCACCACCCGCTTAGCTCCCGCGTCCAGAAGATGCGCTTCTCAATGACCGATGAGGCTGGGCAGCTCCCCGTCCTCGCGACGGCGGAGGGTCGGGCAATCACCGTCAAAGATGCCAGCGAGAACCCCTGGGTCGGACCCCAGCTCCGCGAAACGGTCGGCGCGGACGAATTCGTCGTCTGCCCGATGATCGTGAAGAACGAGGCCTGCGGCGTCATCATGGCTGACAACCTGTATTCCGGCGCGCCCATCACGCGGGCGCACGTGCGGATGCTCTCACTGTTTGCCCAGCACGCCGGCATCGCCATTGAGGACGCGCAACTCCACCAGCAGATGGAGGCGTACCAAGGCCAGCTCGAGGAGACGCTGCTCGACCTTAGCGACGCCCAGGATCAGTTGGTCCGATCGAAGCAGCTCGCCGTCCTCGGCGAGATGTCCGCCCGCGTCGCGCATGACCTGCGGAACCCGCTCGTCACGCTCGGCGGCTGGGCCCGTGTCGTCCAGGAAGACCCCAGCGACACGCACACGGTTGTGCATGCCGCCAACATCATCGCTGAGGAAGCCTCGAGGCGATTCTGTCGATGCTGCTCGAGCCGTTCGCGTCGCGGAATCTCCGGCTCGAGCCCACCGACATCAATCAGATCATGGGCGACACGCTTGCCGCTCAGGGCAACAAACTCGAGCAACGCGACATCGAGGTCATCCACGAACTCGGCCAGACCCTCCCGCTCGGCTATGGATACCAGGGCGAGTACCCGGAGGACAAGGCGGGCTCGGTCGGTTGCCTTTTTGATCCCGAGAGCCGACACAACGGCGTCATCAACTTCATGGCGACGGGCATACGCCGCGCGCAGGTCATCAACACGGTCAGCGAACGCTACGCGGAGGAAATCCAAGACCCCGTCTTCGGTTGCGGGCTAGAGGACGATCTCCAGGCTCGCGCCGCCGACCTCCACGGCGTCCTGAACGGCATCGACACCGACGCGTGGAATCCCTCGACCGACGCGCAGATCCCGGCCAACTACAGCGCCGCGGACATGTCGGGCAAGGCCAAGTGCAAGGCGGCCCTGCAGAAGCAAATGGGCCTGCCGGTCGACCCGGACGTGCCGCTGCTCGGGTGCGTCTCCCGCCTCGCCCACCAGAAAGGCCTCGACGTCCTCACCGAAGTACTGGTCGACGCGATCAGACTCCCGATGCAGTTCGCGCTCCTGGGCACGGGCGAGGGTCACCTTGAGGCTCGCTACACCCAACTCGCGGCGGCGCATCCAGAATCCATCGCCGTCTCCATCAGCTTCAGCGATCCGCTGGCTCGGCAGATCTACGCCGGCTCCGACCTCTTCGCCATGCCCTCGCGCTACGAGCCATGTGGTCTCGGGCAGATGATCTCTATGGCTTATGGGACCGTCCCGGTGGTGAGCTACACTGGCGGGCTGGCCGACACGGTATACGAGGACGGTGGCGCGCCGACGGGCTTCGTCCACCGCGCTGTCCGCATTGACGATGTGGTCGCGGCTCTCACCCGAGCCGCCGAGGCCTTCGCCGACAAGCCGGGTTGGAAAGCTATCGTTGCCAACGGCATGACCCGAGACTTCAGTTGGGCCGACTCCGCGGCGCGCTACGAGGAATTGTATCGCAAGGCAATGTCGAAGTAGCAGAACCGAGGTGACTCACGATCCGCACCGACAGAATCTTGATGGCCCTCAAACTCACGGACGACGCGCTCGCGGCCGGGCTGATCTCTGATCCAGCGGTCGAGAACATGCGTCTCTGGCTCACCGGCGACGCCTACGCCGAATTCCACGACGAGATCTGCGCCGACGCCGAGTCCGGCCAGTGGGATGACCTCCAGGAGGCGTTCTACACCCGCATCCGCTTCGAGACGGCTGGGATGCGCGGTCCGTGTGGCGCCGGGCCCAACCGCATCAACTCGCGCACCATCGCCGAAGCCGTCCAGGGCGTCTGCGATTTCGTCCGCAGCGATGCGCGGACCGGTCGGCTTCGCGCCGTCGTCTGTTACGACACGCGCATCGACAGCGCGTGGTTCGCCCAGGTGACCGCGCAGGTTCTTGTGGGCAACGACATTGAGGTGCACCTGTTCGCTGAGCCAAGACCCACACCCGAGCTATCCCACGCCATCCTTGCTCTCGAGGCGGACATCGGATTCATGTGTTCCGCCTCCCACAACCCACCAGCCGACAACGGACTGAAGGCCTACGGCGCCCACGCCGGCCAGATGCTCCCGGATGAATCAGCCGGGGTCATCGAATGCGCGGCCGCGGTCACCGAAGTCAAGACGGGCTCGCTGGATCAGGCCTATCTCGACGGTAACGCGATCACGGTCGGTCCGGAGATGGGCGAGAGCTACCACGCGGCGGTGTTGAAGCAAGCCCGCAGCTTCACCACGACGCCGCCCGAGCGCGTGTCGTCGCTGGTCTACACGACGCTTCACGGTCTGGGCAAGACATCCGTCATCCCAGTGCTGGAGGCCGCCGGTTGGTGCTCGGGAGACAACCTCCGCGTGGTTGAGTCCCAGCAGCGGCTGGATCCCAAGTTCCGCGGCGCGCCGGGCCAGATCCCCAACCCCGAGAACCGAGCCAGCCTCGACGCCGGGGTCGCCATAGCCGAAGCCCTCGGCGCGGATCTTCTGATCGCCACAGACCCCGACGCGGACCGGATGGCCATCCACGTTAACGATCCCGGGAAGCCTGTCGCCGTCCGCTTTCCCACCGGCGGGCAACTCGCAGCCCTGCTGACTTACTGGGCCCTCCACGAGTGGCACGCGAAGAAGGCGCTACCAACGCCGGCCGTCGTGGCGAGGAACGTGGTCACCTGCGATCTCGTTGACGACGTGGCCAAGTCGTTCGACGCGACCGTCGTCAACAACATCCCCGTCGGCTTTAAGTACGTGGCCAAGGTGATCAAGGATCAGGACGACAAGGCGAATTTCGTATTGGGCGTTGAGCAGAGCTACGGCGCCCTGATCGGCGCTCATTGCGCGGACAAGGACGCGGCTGTCTCGGCGCTGATTATCGCGGAGCTTTGCGACCATCTCAAGCAGTCCGGCCGCACGATCCTTGACCTTCTCGATGAGCTGTGGTGCGAGCACGGCTACTACGCCGAGCGCACGAAGCCCGTCCGCATGGAGGGCGAGGCCGGCATGCAGCGCATTCGAGACATCATGCAGCAGTTGCGCGACAGCTACCCGGAGACGCTCGCGGGGCAGGCTATCGCCGAGGTGAAGGACGTGTTGCATGACCACGTCTTCACGCCGGGCACTGGTGGCGAGACCACGCCGCTGAACTGGGGCTGGACCGATGAGAACATCCTCATCGGTGTCTTCGCCGACGACCCGAAGAGCTGGGTGGTCGTCAGGCCATCGGGCACGGAGCCATCGCTGAAGATCTACACCAACATCCGCGCTGCCGTCAGCAGTCCCTCGGACCTGCCGCAAGCCATCGCGGATGGCGACGCGCTGGCAGAAGCGGTTGAGAGCGAGATCATCGGCCTCATGGGCATCGACTAGCCGCTCCCCATCCGAACGCGAATCGCAGAGAGACACTATCAACTCACGATGGTGTCTCCCGTCAGTTTTCGGGAGGCGTGCGCCGCGGCGGCGGTGGTTCTAGTTTCAGGGGCCCACGCCGGCGTGGGCCTCACCGTCCGTGAGGGGAGGTTGTTATGGCAGCAACGAGGTTCGAGATCGAATCTGCCGGCGCGCGGGAAGTCTACCTAACCGGCGACTTCAACGGTTGGGACCCGTCAGCGCGGCGCATGCGGCGCATCCGCAAGCGGTGGGACAAGTTCGTCACGGTTGTCGAACTCCCAGCGGGGCGCCACGAGTTCAAGTTCGTCATCGACGGCGAGTGGACCTGTTGCCCCGACGCGCCGCGCGTCACGAACAATAAGGGCACGGAGAACTCCGTCGTCGAGGTCACCGAGTAGGCGCCCGACGAAGGACGCGCCCGCCTCCTCGGCCAATTGGTTATCCACGCTCGCAACGTGCCTCAGGCACTCGATCGGGGGATAACGCACCGTGACACGGACCCACGCGTTCGCCGCCGCGCTTGCACTCCTGTGTGGCTTCGCCTCCGCCGACATCACCATTGAGAGTTCGCGCGCCAAACTCATCATCAATGACGACGCGACTTGGGGATCGCTCGTTGACCTGGCGACGAATCGCCAGTGTCTGGTGGTCGATGCCAAGTTCCCCATCGCCGTGATCACCGTCGATGGCAAGCACCACGCGGCGACAGCCGCCGCGCGAGACGACGCGTCGCTCGCCCTCACCTTCGACGGCACCGACACGCAGCTCACCTACACGCTGGACATCACCGACGACTGGGTACGCTTCCGCCTCGATTCCGTCGACGGCTCCCGCCCCACATCGGTCGATCTGCTCCAAGTGCCGATTGGAATCACCAAGAACGTGGGAACGCGGCTCAACGCCGGCTGGGACGATCAGACAGTCGTCTGTCTCATGGCCGCGAGCACGCAGACCGACTGTCGCGTCCGTGGCGGCAAGCCGCGCTATCTCAACGCCGCCGCGCAGGATGCCCCCGGACCGAAGCTGGAGGGTTCGGCTGCCGCGCTGATCGTCTGCCCCACCCCCGAATTCAAGCCTATTGCTCGCAAGGCTTCCCACGCATTCGGCCTGCTCACGAACGAGGACGCTGACGGCAGGCCCGTCAAGGACACCGACCTCACGCGCGGCTCGTACTGGTTCCTGACCGTCGGCGAGGACGATGTCGATGAGGTCATCGAATACTGCAACAAGACCGGCATCAAGCAGGTCATGATGAACTCAGGGTCGTGGTGCAAGTCCGTCGGGCATTACACCTTCCACGAATCGCGCTACCCCAACGGCATCGAGGGCCTCAAGACCGTCGTCGGCAAGTTTCACGAGAATGGCGTCCTCGTCGGCATGCATACCTTCGTCTCGAAGATCTCGAAGATCGACGAGTACGTCTCTCCCCTCCCGGACCCGCGATTCTGGACAGACAGGGAGATGGCCCTCGCCGCCGACATCACCGGCGCTCAGACCGAGATTCCCACCGCGTCCGACCTCCGCGAGTGGGCCGGGTCACCCGTCGCCAAGCAGACGCGCTGGGAGGGCGGCGTCGCCAAGCATCAGGAGGTCATCATCGGCGACGAGATCGTGCAGTACGAGTCGATCGGCCCTGAGGGCGAGTGGAACACGTTCATCCACTGCAAGCGCGGCGCGTGGGGCACGACGGCCGCCGCCCATCCCGCGGGCGAGGCCGGTCGCCACTATGGCGTCGATGGCTGCATCAACGGGTACATCATCGACCAGGAAACCGACCTCATGGACGAGGTCGCTGATCGCATCGCGGGGATCTTCAACTACTGCGGCTTCGACATGGTGTACTTCGACGGCGGCGAGGATGTCGACCGGCGGCGCTTCAACCACTACGTCTCAAACTTCCAGTCGCAGGCCGTGAGCCGCTTCAGCAAGCGCCCGATCATCCATATGGGCACCATCATGACGCACCTGCTCTGGCACTCATTCGCCCGCAGCTCAACCGTCGACACCTACCTCAACACGCTAAACGGTGCGGTGATCTCGGGCGCTCCGGTCGAGGACTGGCCCACGGTCAAGGAGCACATCGACAAGTCAGTTCGCTACATGCTCTCCGTCCGCGCCGACATGATGCCCGGCGAACTCGGCTGGTTCGGCATCTGGCCGAAGGGCAAGAACACCGACGGTCTTCAGCTCGACGAGGCCGAATATCTGTTCTGCAAATCGCTCGGATATGATGTCCCTGTTTCGCTCCAGACCAGCATCGCGCAGATGGAGTCTCACCCGCTCACGCCCGAAATCCTCAACATGGTCGCGCGGTACGAATCGCTCCGCATGGCGAACGCCGTGCCGGCCGATACCGGCGCCGCGCTGCAGGAGATGGGCGCCAATTTCATCATGCTCAATCATAGCGACGAACCCACGTTCGCCCGCGTCGATGAGGTCTCGCTCGTTGGAGGCGACCACGATGTCCGCGCCTTCGTCGGGCCGCTCGACGGTGGGAGTGTCGCGACACTTTGGCACTATGCCCGTGACGCTCAGGTGTTGCTCGACCTTGATCCCGACGACGTCCAGCTCTTCACGTTCAATGGCGACCGCGCCGACTTGCAGGTCGAGGATGGCAAGCCGCTCATACTCGCCGACTCGACCCGCACGGCGTTGGTCTGCCCCGAGCTGTCCGTCGATGAACTCCGCGCGGGCCTCGAAAAGGCCACCGTCCGCCCCCGCCCCACCGAGATGATCTTCGTCCGCGCAACCGACTACACGAACATGACGGGCGAGATGGCGAAGGGCACGGATGTCGGAGTCGAGGAGCCGGATGCGCTGGGCGAAGTCGTCGTCTGTGCCGGCGCGCCGGACCGCGTCGATCCGCCCGACTGGTATGCCGAGTACACGGTCGAGATTCCTCGCGCCGGGCGCTGGGCCGTCTGGGCGCGCGTGCGCTACCCGCGCGGCGGCGATGACTCATTCGGCATCGTCTTGCCCGGCGATGAGGTGACGCTCAGCGGCGCTCAAGTCATCGGCAACTGCGGCGTCAACGAGGGCAAGTGGCATTGGACCGGGCGCGGCTACGGGACGACAGCGGAGCCGCCGGGAGAGCCGGTGATCTTCAAGCTCGAGCCCGGACCGTTCACCTTCCGCATCTACCCGCGCGAGGGGTCAGGAAGCGTCTCCGGCAACCCGCGCATAGATGCCATCTGCCTCACCGATGACGCCACTGTCGTGCCGACAGACGAGCTTGCCCGCGAACGCCTCGGCAACTGAAGGGTGCAGCCATGCGATGGGCCATCCCGTTAGCACTGGTGACAGCCGCCGTTTGCGCTGATGACGTTGCGCTCACTCCCCTCGAGGACTTCGAGGACGTCGCCCCTTGGGTGAAGGGCGATCCCAACACCGACCTCACGCAGAAAGAGGTCGCCATCGCGCCGAGTACCGGTCGCGTTCACGAGGGCAAGCAGTCGCTCGCCTTCATGGTCCGCGTCGATTGGACGCCCAAGCCCGGCGAGGAATACCCCAAGGGCTGGCCGATGGTCGGGCGTGACTTCGAGGAACCCCAGGATTGGTCCGCCTTCGACGAGGTCCGCTTCTGGCTCTTCACCGACACGAAGGCCACGATCCCCACCGACCGCGCGCTGCGCTGCGGTTTCGGCATCGGCGGCGAGGCCGTCGGCGACGACGACTGGTACACGATCCCCGGCATCAAGCCTCACAAGTGGCAGTCCATCTCCGTGCCGCTCGACCCACGCCGCGACTGGAGCCAGGTCACCAACATCCGGTTCTACGTGGCCGAGCAGTGGTATCAGGACGGCGATCGGATCGATTTCTACATCGATGACATGCAACTCGGCGCGCACCTCACGCCGCGCATCCACGAGTTGACCGCGACCTCGCGGATCTACCCTCGCGGAGAGATGCTCAGCATCCGTGGGTGGATCTCGGGCCCGTTCGAGGACACGTTACTCTACGTCTACCCACATGTGCCGGGCGTTCTCGCCACGGAACACGCGGTCCCGATGTCGTCCCGAGAGATCTCCATGGACCTACTGGGAGACCGGGCGCTGGGCACCGAGGAGATCGAGGTCGCCGTGATGGGCGAAGGCCCTGGAGCATTCGACACGCGGACCGTCTTCGCGCGTAGTCTTGCGGCCGGTAAACGTAGCTACCTCTCGCTCATCAGCTTCTACAATCCGACGCTGTTTGATGCCACGGCCGAGGGCCTCGCGGTCCTCAACGATTCCGCCTACGAGGCTGTGGCGATCCGCTTCTGGGGCGGATACGATACCGACCCCGTCCCCGCGTACGATAAACTGAAGCCTGATCTCGAGCGCGTCCGCGAGTCTGTCGATATCGACATCTGGCCGTGGGTCTTCTCTAACCGCATCGTCGGGCGCGCCGAGGATGCGACGGGACACAGCACGATCGCCGAAGACTGGGCGCCGGAGTATTTCGAGCGCATCCGCACGCTCGACATCGACGACGAGGCAGGGGCGCTGTCCGACTTGCTGACCCAGTGGCGCCACGCCGTCCGCGCGGCGAGGGAGTGGGGATCGCCAGGCATCGTTCTCGATCTTGAGACCTACAACAACTACAAGGCATACCAGATCGCCTACGTCGCAGAGCGCCGCGGCGAGAGCGCCAGACGCGTCATCGCGAAGTGCGAATCGATCGGCGCCGACCTCGCGCGCATCTGCGAGGAGGAGTACCCCGAGTGCATCGTCTGGAGCCTGTTCAGCCACCTGGAGCGTGGCGTTCATCTGCCCGGGGTTAAGACCAGTGTCTACTCGACGGCGGGCCACATCACGCTCGGGTTCCTGAAGTACGCCGACAAGCACGGCGTGCCGTGCAAGTACCTCTGCGGCGGCGAGGTGACGCCCGGCTACTACAACCCAAACGTGGAGCAACTCAAGAAGCGGATCGCCGACCGCGACGCGACGATGGCTGAACTCCTCGGGCGCTTCCCGGACCACTTCCGGCTCGCCGGTACCATCTCGCCCTACCACGACCACGCGATCCTGACGTGGTGGATCAAAGACCAAGCTGGCGACGATCCCCAGCTTAAGACCATTGAGGACTTCCAGCCCATGTTCCGGACGCTGTTCGACGCCTACGACTGGGTTTGGATCTACGCGTCCAGCGCCGCCGACACTCAGCCGTACAATCCGACCAATAGCGCGCGCTACAGCGCAGTGCTCAACGCGGCGCTCGACGAATCCGCCGGCGAGACCAACTAGCGGAGGCACGCGATGACATCCACTCGCATCTGTTCCGGTATCGTCTTCCTGTCCATGACCGCCTGCGCTTCCCCGCAAACGCTCACCATCGCGAAGAAGGGCAAGAGCCCCTATCG
>CAZKUN010000270.1:0-12030 GCA_964555935.1 uncultured Armatimonadia bacterium
GCTTGCCGTCGGGCGACCAGGACGGCTCGTGACCGAGGGTGGCCTCGCCCACCCAGTCGACGTCACCCGAGGCCATGTCGAGCAGGCAGATAGCGACCGGCAGCGGCCCGCGCGAGCTTTGGGGTTCCTCGGTGCCCTCGAAGGCAATGGTCTTCCCGTCCGGCGACCATGCCGGAGACCGCCCATGTCCGGGCGCCGCCCGGCGGACGTTAGCGCCATCGGCGTCCATCACGTAGATTCCGAACGGGCCGTCGCGGTCACTGGCAAAGGCGATCTGGTCGCCGCTCGGAGACCACGCCGGGTTCATGTCATGGGACGTGCTGTCGGTGATCTTGGTCATCGAGTGATCGCCGTCGCGCTCCAATATCCAGATGTCCTCGCCGAAGTCGCGGTCTGTCAGAACCGCGATCCGACGCCCGTCCGGCGCCCACGCGGCTTCCTCATTCCGCGAGGGTCCCCCCGCGACGCCGACGAGATCGGAGCCGTCCGCGTTGGCTATGTGGAGCACGATATGGTCGCCGTCCTGCCGCGTAAACGCGAGCCGGTCGCCGCCCGGCGACGGAGCGGGATCGTAGTCGCGCGGCCCATCCGTAAGCGGCTTGGGGTCCATCCCGTCGAGTCCGACGGAGTAGATCTTCGACACGCCGTCCATCTTCCCGGTGAAGACGACGGCCCGCCCATCCGGCGTCCAGGCGGGAGACCGACACTCCAGGTCATCCAGCGATAGCAACCGTCCACGAGCTGCCCTTGGCATGTGGCACCACCCATTCGTGAATCAGGATCTCCAAGGAGGTTCGCACATGGCAGCAGGGGACCTCCCCAAGGCGCAGGCAGGATCGCGAGCCCGCTGTCCGGAACTGCTCATGACTGCTCGGAGGTGCGATGACCCATGCGTTCATGCGCGACGATGACTCTCCTGTTGATCGGCTCGATAGCGGCGGCCGACGTCACCTACCACGTCGCCACGCGCGGCGATGACGCGAATCCTGGATCCGCCAGAGAACCCTTCGCCACGCTGGCGCGCGCGCAGGAGGCGGCGAGGGCGTCGGTCGGTGAGGGCACGCGCATTGAGATCCGCGCGGGTCGGTACGAACTCGACGAGCCCCTCCGCTTCGGCCCCGAAGACACGGGCACGTGGGCGGCGCGGGAGGGCCATGAGGTCATCATCAGTGGCGGCCGGCGGATTCGCGGATGGAAACGCGGCGCAGACGGTCTGTGGCGCGCGCGGATCGACGAGGTTGCCGCGGGTGAGTGGCACTTCCGCGAGCTGTTCGTGAATGGTCGCCGGGCAACGCGCGCGCGGACGCCGGATGCGGATGCTGCGCCGTGGTTCTACCGTCTCGCCGGCGCCGAGCAGGCCGAGGACCTGAGCGAGCACAAGCTCATGCTGGACCCGGCGCACGTGGCCGATTGGTCGAACGTGGCCGACGTGGAGGTGGTCGTCTTCGGCGAGTGGGCGATCACCCGCAAGCTGCTGGAATCCATCGATGCGGACACCGGCGTGGTGATCTTGCGGCCGCCCCACGTGAAGCACCACCCGGCCATCAATCCCAAGGCCGGGCTGGGATGCTACTTCGAGAACGTCCCGGAGGCGCTCGACCAGCCCGGCGAATGGTACCTCGATCGCAACTCGGGGGAGTTGACCTACTACCCTCTGCCGGGCGAGAAGATGGGCAAGGCTGAGGTGATCGCGCCGTACTTGGAGCGGCTGGTGGAGGTCGAGGGATCAGCCGGCTTGTCGTTTGAGGGACTCACCTTCTCACATTGCGGGTGGCCGCTGCCCGAGGCGGGACACGCCGGAATCCAGGGCACGTTCCACTCGCCGCCGCCGACATGGGGCGCGAACTGGACGCCGGTTGAGCCGGCCCTCGTGATGACCGACGCGGGTCTCTGCAACTTCACGGGCTGCACCTTCGCCGACCTGGGCGGGGGGGGCGTCTGGTTGCGCAAGGGGTCCGTTGGGAACACGATCGAGGGGTGCGAGTTCACCGACATCGCCGGCAACGGCGTCATGGTCGGGGAACACTACCCCGGCTACGACTGGGTGAAGGACTCAATCCCGGAAGAGGACCTGATCCGGGAGAATGAGATCGCCAACAATCACATCCACGCGTGCGGGCAGGGGTACTTTGGCGCGGTGGGCGTGTGGGTGGGTTTCGCCGAGACCACGCTCGTCAGGAACAACCTGATCCACGACCTGCCATACACGGGCGTCTCCGTGGGTTGGCGTTGGAATGAGACGCCAACGGCGTGCAAGGGAAACGTGATCGAGCACAACCACATCCACGATGTCATGAACAAGCTCGCCGACGGTGGTTGCATCTACACGCTTGGGCTGCAGCCGCAGACGGTTCTGCGCGGCAACGTGCTCCACGACGTTCACTACAGCCCGGTAGCGCGGCAATCGAGCCGCTCGAACAACGGCATCTTCTTCGACCAGGGCAGCAAGGAGTACTTGGTCGAGGACAACGTGATCTACTCGACCGCCGGGCCGTCGCTGCGCTTCAACCAATGCGAGCGCGAGTGGCATGAGTGGAACAACAACCACCTCGGCATCACGGTCCCTGTTGAGGGCAAACGTGGCACGGGTCTGAAGTGCGACGGCGGGAAGATCGAGGAGCCTCACTCACCGGGGCTCGATGCTCCTGAGCTGACGGCGGAGGCATGGATCTACCTCGACGGCTTCCCGTCCGGCGGGGACGACCGTCGCTGGATCATCAACAAGAACCACAACGAGTGGCAGGAGGGGCACTGGGGCCTCTGCACGCAGAGCAAGACGGTCGGCGCTTACCTGAACATCGGCGGCGGCGAGGCGCATATGCTGGGCGCGTTCAGCGATGACGTGCTGACGCTCGACGAGTGGCACCACATCGCATTTACCTACGATGGAGCGGATCTGAACGTCTACCACAACGGAACGCCGGTCGCCTCGCGGGCGATCAACAGAGCGCGCGTGCCGGGCGCCAAACCGGTGGCGATCGGACGCCGCCAGGACGACTACATCGCGTTCGTGGGGCGCATCGACGAAGCGGTGGTCTACAGCCGCGCGCTGGCCGCGTCCGAGGTGGCGGATCGGTACGAAGCAGGCGGGGCGCCGCCGGAGGGTGAAGCGGTGGAGAAGTACTGGGCGTTTGAGGAGACGGACGGCAGCGCCGAGGTGCTCAAGAAGGCATTGGAGCTAGCTGGCATTCAGTCGCCGTGGCGCGAGAGACTACTGAGCGAGGACTCGGAATAGATGACTCAACGCAGCATCGCGAAGTGGACGGTCGCGTCTTGCATCGGACTCATGCTCACAGGCGTTGCGCAGGCGGCATCGATTGAGCGCGAGGCGTATTGGCAATTCGACGAGGCGCGGACAGTGGCGTGGGAGATCAGCCGCGCGCGGACGGGCGGCGTCGCCAAATGGCCGAACATGGTCACCCCGGCCGGAAGCGCAACGTTGCCGCTGCCAGTAGCAAGTGCCCCGATCACGCCTGACGGGCAGGCGAACGAGCAGGCCTGGGACGCGGCGACGAGTTTCCCCGTCGGCCCCGTGTTCGGCCCATGGCGCGAGGGCCCGATGACGCTCCAGGTGAGGGCGTGTCGGGACGAAACGCAGGCCCACATCGCGATCACGGCGCCCAATGCCCTGACCGATCTAGCGTCGCTGTCGCCGACCTCGGAGTTGTTCACTGCTGACAGGCCCTATCGCGTTGGTGAGGGCGGTGGCGTTCCCGCGGAGCGCGTTGGCGATGGCGGCCGTACTGTTGAGATCAGCATCCCACTGCCGGCCGACGGCAAGCCGCTGGGGCTGAGTTTCGCGTCGGAAGTGGTCCGCAGGCCAAGCGGCGTCATGCCCGCGGAACTGCGTGCCCTCGGCCTGACCGGACATGGCGGACCCGTGTGGCTCGGTCCGGCGACGATCCAACTCGTGCCCGCCGAGACATCCGCTACCGTTGACACCCCAGACCTCGAGCCAACCGAGAGCGGCGTTGCGATCTACACGTGGGAGCAAGGGCCATACCGCCTCGATGGTTTCACCTACGCGGAGCCTGTCACCGCAACGATCGAAGAGTGCAGGACCTTCGCCAGGCGGACAGGCCAAGCCGAGACGGATCTGCCGGCCGCGACCGAGGGGCGCGAAGCCTATTGCCAGGCGCGAGAACACCGGGCCAGACTTCACCTCGCGATGATCGATTCGCCGCTGCTGTTCGTGAAGCGTCACCCGTACTTCGCCGGCCACATCTACGACGACTACTACACGTGGCGACCCGGCGGAGGGATCCACGTCCGCGAGAATCCGGCGAGTCTCGGGGAGCCAACCGTCCGCCCAATCGTGAGCGCGGATACGCCCGAGACACTGGGCGCGGGCGTCTACCGCGACCCCGACATCGCCTGGGACGGCGCGACGATCGTCTTTGCCTACAAGCCCGAGCAGAACGCGGTCACGAGCGTGTACGAGGTCGGGGTTGACGGGACGGGATTGACCCGTCTCACCGAGAGCGACAAGTACCACGACATCACGCCGGCTTACCTGCCGGATGGCCGCATCGTGTTCAGCTCGACCCGGCCGAAGGCGCTGGTGCCATGCTTCAACTCGGGCGTCGACACGCTGCACGCGATGAACGCAGATGGCAGCGGGATCCGGAGCATCTCGTCGAACAACGTCACCGAGTTCGACCCGGCAATCCTGCCCGATGGGCGGATCGTCTATGGGCGCTGGGAGTATGTCGACAAAACCGCGCTCTACATGCAGAGCCTGTGGACGATGTTCCCCGACGGCACGGGCGAGGAGTCGCTGTTCGCGAACAACCTCGCGAAGCCGACGGCCGTGCTCGACGCGCGCCCGGTTCCTGGGACAGGCCTGATCGCCGCGTCGCTCACGCCTCACAACGGTCAGGCCGCGGGCGCGATCGGCATCATCGATCCGGCGCTTGGCAAGAACAATGTCGGCGCGATCACGAACCTCACGCCGGAGTTCCCGGCGGAGATGGACCAAGGCCTCACGACCGGCCCGAGCGACCCGTTCCCGCTCTCGGCGGACGACTGCCTGATCGCCAACAACGCCGTCGGCAAGCATGGCATCATCGAGCTGGTCGACCGATTCGGCCGGCGCGAACTCGTCCATGCCGACCCGGAGATCTCGTGCTACGCGCCCATGCTGCTGAAGCCGCACCGCGCGCCGATGAACGTCCACTCCGCGGAGGAAACCGAGGAGCCGGGCCGCTTCGTGGTGCTCGATATCTACCAGGGCCTGACGGGCGTTGAGCGGGGTGAGGTCAAGAAGCTGCGCCTCGTGGAGGAGACGGCCCGGATCAGCGGCATCCCGCCCGGTGGACGGTGGTGGAACCAGGCGTTCCTGGTTAGCTGGCAGGGAAGCTATGTCATCAAGAACTTCCTCGGCACGGTGCCCGTGCATGAGGATGGATCCGCCTACTTCGAGGCGCCGGCGGGGAGAGCGATCTACTTCGAGGCGCTCGACGCGGACGGTCGCGAAGTCCAGCGCATGAGGACCTTCGTCCAAGCTCAGCCCGGCGTCACTCGCACGTGCATCGGATGCCACGAACGCAAAGAGGACGCGCCACCGCAGACGAGCAGCGTCCCGATCGCTCTGACGCAAGACCCAGCCACGCCCGCGCCGGAGAGCTGGGGCTCGGGATATGTGGATTACCCCACGATGGTGCAGCCCATCCTCGACCGCCGCTGCGTGAGTTGCCACGGAGGCGAGAAGGGAATCGACGGCGGCATCGATCTCTCCGGTGGATGGACGTGGGCGTTCAACATCAGCTACGAGACGCTGCTGAAGCACGATCTGTCAGGCTTCCTGCGCTGCCACAACTCCGACGTGTCATCATCCGACATCCTCCCGCCACGGACCATCGGCTCGGGCGCCGCGAATCTCGGGGAGCTGCTACTGACCGGACACGACCAGCGGATCGCCGACCTCGCCCAGTCGGAGCGAGACCTGCTGATGGCGTGGATGGATGGCAACAGCAACTACTCCGGGACCTGGGACTACACGCAGCAAGCGACGGTTAACGCAATCATGGACGTGCGCGGGCCGCTCTCAGCGGCGATGCAGAGCGCGGGCTGCACAGAGTGTCACCCGGCGGGACACATCGGCAACGACTGGGTGAACCTGCAGAAGCCCGAATGGAGTCGGATCCTGCGCGCGCCGATGGCGAAGGCGGATGGGGAATTGGGACTGAGCTGGTGCCGCGACCGGAAGGCGCCTAGCGGCATGGCGCTGGTGGATCAGCGGATCATGCCCCCGGATCGATTCCACCCGCTCGCACTACCGAGGCTGGACCTCTCAGGCGAGCCGAAGCCGACGCTCGCATCGACCGACGACCCTAACTACCAGCAGATGCTGCGAATCATCCGGCGGACGGCGTTCGTCGCGCTGTCGTCACCGAGGGTGGACATGCCCGGCGCGCAGACCGTCAGGGGCGTCTGCCGACGCCAGCGAACGATGCCGCTGCCCGCTGTGCCGCCGAGGCTTGACGCGACGCTGACGTCCGATGGCGCCGTGCTGCTGGCGTGGCAACCGACGGCGGACGTGACAGGGCTGCCGCTAGAGCTGCACCGAGGAGACGACGAGGGCTTCACGCCGAGCGAGACGACGCTTGTTTCGGACAACGCGCCGTTCCGCTTCACGGACTACGCGGCTGATTCAGGCACGCAACACTATGCCCTACTCGCCGTGCGAGGGACTGAGCAGAGCGCCGCGTCTCGCACGAGCGTTGACGTCCCGACTCCGCGGGCGCCGGATGCGCCATCGGGCCTGCGAGCGACAGCCGCGCCAGGGCAGATCATCCTCGACTGGGAGCCGGCCACCGGCTTCGGCATCCAGTACCGCGTCTATCGGTCAGCCCCAGGCGGCGAGCCCGAACTGATGTCAGAAGCGCCCATCAGCCAGCCGACCTACGCCGACGGAACGCCGACGCCCGGCGAGCAGCACGCCTACCGCACGCAAGCCATCGACCGGCGCGGCCAGGAGAGCGCGCTGAGCGAGCCGATCGAGGCGGCGGCGCTGCCCGAGATACGCGAGCCGGTGTTCACCGCCTCCTTCTCCCAGGACGCGGGCGCGGCGCTATACCCAGACGGCTCGGCCGACGGCGTATCGCGAGGCGCGGCGAAGATCACGGACGGATTCCTTGACCTGCGCGCCGGTGGGCACGTAACCTACCCGCACCGGCTCGAATACGATATCGGGCACAAGCTGTCGGTGGAGTTTTGGATCTACGTCGACGAAGCCGGTGATATGCCGGTGATGGTGAGTTGCGGGCACTGGCCGGTCGCGGGCTGGTTCATGCAGCGACTCGGCGCCAGATTCAGATGGCACATCGGCGGCGTTGATTGCGATGGCGGAACGCCCGTCGTCGGCCGCTGGACGCACCTGGTCGGCACTTTCGATGGCTCGCAGTCGAGTATCATCCAGGACGGCCGCGAGGTGATGCGGGTCCCGTGCAGCCCGAACAGCGTCCCGTGGGGCGGAGCGCTGCATGTCGGCCAATACAGTGGCGGCGTGGGGCCGCAATACCAGGTCACCGGGCGCATGAGAGACGTCAGCATCTACCACCGCGTCGTGACGCCCGCGGAGGCCAAAAAGCGGTTCGGGGCTGGCCGGAACGCTAACTGAGAGGAACGTGAGGATTGACTATGTTGAAGCCCGTGTTGCTGGTGGTGTTAGTTGTCGTCTGGGTGTTAGGGGCGGCCGTCGTGGCGCAGGATGACCACAGTCGCTGGGAAGAGACGATCAGTAAGTTCGAAGCCAAGGACGCCGAAGCCGCGCCGCCCGAGGGCGCGGTGCTGTTCATCGGCAGCTCGAGCATCGTCGGCTGGGACCTCGACAAGTGGTTCCCAACGCTTGAGACGACCAACCGGGGCTTTGGAGGCTCGCAAATCGGCGATTCGACCCACTACGCCGACCGGATTGCCATCCCGTACAAGCCGCGCGCGGTGGTCCTTTACGCAGGCGATAATGACATCGCATCCGGCAAGTCGCCCGAACGCGTCGCGGCGGACTTCCTGTTGTTCGTGGAGAAGATCCGCGAGGGCGTCCCCGGCGTGCCGATCCTCTTCGTGGCGATCAAACCCAGCCTCTCGCGCTGGGAGATGATCGAGGACATGCGCAAGGCGAACGACCTCGTGAAGGCCATCATGCAGGTCGAAGACGACATGGTCTTCGTCGACATTGACACGCCGATGATCGGCGACGATGACAGGCCCAAGCCCGAGCTGTTCAAGGACGATGGCCTCCACCTCAACGAGACAGGCTACGAGTTGTGGACATCGGTGCTGCTTCCCTTGCTGCCCGATCACCCCGACAGCGTCGTCACGACCGACAGCGGGCTGAAGTACGTCGAACTCGAGGTCGGTGAGGGAGCGTCGCCCAAGAAGGGCGATACCATCGCGGCGCTCTACACCGGCCGGCTGATGGACGGCACCATCTTCGACGCCAGCGACCGCCATGGCGGCGAGCCGATTGAATTCCCACTAGGCATGGGCCGGGTCATCGAGGGCTGGGACGAGGGCCTGATGAGCATGAAGGTCGGCGGCAAGCGCAAGCTTATCATCCCGTGCGAGTTGGCCTACGGCGACGACGCGGGGCGCGGCCATCCGCTGGGCGGCCAAACGCTGGTCTTCGAGGTCGAACTCGTTGATGTGAAGGAATAGGCTTACCCAATCGTCACACAACCTAAGGAGACGACGCTGTCATGATCGAGACTGAGAGTGGACTCAAGTACGAAGACATCATCGAGGGCGATGGCGCGAGCCCGGAGAAGGGCCAGACCGTCCTGGTTCACTACGCAGGTAGCCTCGCTGACGGGACAGAGTTTGACGCATCGCGCAAGCATGGCCCGGACCCGATTGGCTTCGCCATCGGCGTCGGCCGTGTCATTCCCGGGTGGGACGAGGGCGTCCTGACCATGAAGATCGGCGGCAAGCGCAAACTCGTAATCCCCGCCGACCTCGGCTATGGCGCCAAGGGCATTCCGGGCGTCATCCCCGGTGGAGCGGAACTCACCTTTGAGGTCGAGTTGGTCGGCGTCGAGTAGCAGGCCCGTCTAGAGCGACACAACGGCCCCGGCACTCGTGCCGGGGCCGTTGTCATTTCTCGGGGTCAGGGCGAGGGAGATGTCGTCTGGGAGAGGAGTTCCGCGTGCAGGCGCTGAGCGTGCGTCCAGTTGGGCCCGAGGGCGGCGGCCAAGGCGTTCTGAGCATGTGTCAGGGCTTGGTCAGGCCTGCCCGCGCTCGCGAGCAACCTGGCGCGGACCAGCTCTCCGGTTCCGCGCGTCTGTCCCGTGTTGCACGTTGCGTCAACGAGAGCCTCGATCGGCGAGGTGTCACCAGGACCCGACAACTCCGCGAGTGCCTGCCAGCTCGGGAGGAAATTCGGTTCCTCGGTTACGGCAAGGCGGAGCTGCTCTTTAGCGTCCGCCTCGCGCCCCATGTCCCGGTAAAGCACCGCGAGATTGTGTCGTGTCTTGAAGCCCCCGATTCCTGAATCAACGCTCCGAAGATATGTCTCGCCATCGCCGAGGGCCAGGATGCGCAGATAGCTCTCCTCGGCCGCCGCATGGTCGCGGAGTTCGTGGCTCGCGATGGCCCTGTTGAAGAGCAGCTCCGGATCATCTGGTGACGTGGCCAAGCCGGCGTCACATGTCTCCCGCGCTTGCCCGAACTCCCCGCGCCGACGATGACAGCCCGCGAGCAACGCGTAGGCTTTGCGAACATGAGACTCCGTCGGCGCCGCGAAATCGATCGCGCTCTGGAGGTGTTTGGCCGCCGCGTCGAGGTCATCCGTGTGGTACGCCGTCATCCCGATATTGAAGTGGACGAACGGGTGCTCGGGATGGTCGGCCAGATCGAGTTGAAGCAACTTCAGGTCGCGCTCGCGCTTCTTGGTCTGGCCCGCGGGAGTGGTGTCATAGCCGGCGTGGGTGACGAACACCTCGCTGTAGGCGATCTCCTTGCCTTGGCGGCGGATGCTCGGCAAGATCTGCTCGTGAATGTGGAACTCGAACCGCACGTCGGGGTGGTTGCGGATGAGCTTCACGTGATCGACGATCTCCGTACCGGCGTGTTCGCCCGGGCGCGGCGGGCAGTGAACGCGGACCGTGATACCGAACGTGTCCTCGCCCACGCCGGCAACGAGTTCGCGCAGTTGGCGGCCATTCTCGGCATCGATCACATCGTCCGCGTCCATCCAGAAGATCCAGTCGCCCGTTGCGTGTTTGAGCGACTCGTTGCGCGCGGCGGAGAAGCTGTCGCACCACTCGAAGTGCTCGACGCGCGCCCCACATTCGCGGGCGATCTCAACGGTGCGATCCACCGAACCGGTGTCAACGACGATCATCTCATCCACCCAGGGCTTAATGCTGGTGAGGCATGCGGCCATGTTGTCTTCCTCGTCGCGGACAATCATGCACAGCGAGAGCTTCGGCCCATCGGAGCCGCCGGGCGAGTCCGGGGCGTCGCCCAGACCCCACTTCTCATTGAAACGCGTGAGGTTCTCCGCCAGAAGCGATTCAGCATCGACCGCCTGGCCCTTGAAGGTGCGACTGCCGAAATGGTGGATGAAGCAGTCCCTCGCGATGAGCAAGCGATAGCCGGCCTCGCGCATCGCAAGAGACAGATCGTCGTCCTCGAACATGCCGATGCCGAACCGCTCGTCGAGCTTCCCCCCCCCACCTCGTCGAGTTTGTCGCGCTTGATGAG
This sequence comes from uncultured Armatimonadia bacterium, assembly GCA_964555935.1. Classification (GTDB taxonomy): domain Bacteria; phylum Armatimonadota; class Zipacnadia; order Zipacnadales; family VGFC01; genus CAZKUN01. The sequence goes on from CAZKUN010000270.1 coordinate 10,705, forward strand.
CAGGCAGAACCCAATCAGGCGTTCCGTCTCGGCGACCTTCCCACGATTGCGCCACGCGTGCTTGGCGGCGTAGGCGTCGATCTGAGTGGACTGAACATACGGGACGGAGACCAATTGGTCGCTCGCCACGTAGTTACACTCAGGCCCGACCAAGGCGACGTCGTCGGCGCTCTCGGCGCAATCGACCAACTTGTCGAGCCAGCCACTGGTGACGATGGTGTCGTTGTTGAGCAAGCAGACGTACTCGCCGCTAGCTGCGGCGATTCCTTGATTCACACCTTTGGGGAAACCGAGGTTCTCCTCGTTGCGGATGACCTTGGCGTCGGGCACGGTGGCGAGGTACTCAGGCGTGCCGTCAGTCGAACCGTTATCAACGAGAATCAACTCGAAGGGCCCGGTCGTGTGTCGGAGCACGCTCTCAATGCACTGGCGCGTGTACTCAAGTTCGTTCCACGCCAACACGACGATCGACACGAGACCGTGGGTGGGTTGGGGTCTCGGGCGGGCGGCGATGATGTACTGGTAGACGAACAGCTCTTCGGCATCCGCGGAATCGGGCAGCGTGAGGCCGACGCGACCGATCTGCAGTGACGGCGAGCGTCCCGCGGCCCGCCACTGGCTGACGTCGGGCTGGAAGACCGGGTGGACGGTGGTGACCTCCAGGCCGGCGGACGCGAAGAGGTGGAGCATGTCGCCGAGCGCGAAAAAGCGCGCGTGGTCGCGGTCGAGGATCCCGGCGGGCTCGTAGCTCCAGAAACCCGAGCCAAGCCCCTGCAGGACTGACGTGTTGCGCACGTTCGGGATACTCGCGACGACCGTGCCGTCGGGCTCAAGGTGAGAGACGAGCCGCGAGAGCGTCTGCTCGGGGTCGCGGAAATGCTCGAGCACGTCGCCCAAGACGATGCAGTCAAACGATCGCCCCTTGAGGTCGGTCACGGGCTTCTCAGCATCAGCGACGAAGACCTCGTCGATCCACTGCCTGGCTTCGCGGGCCGGCTGTGGATCGGTCTCAAGCCCGACGACCGAGCACTTCTGACGCGCCTTCAGGGCCTCGCCCATGCGACCGGCGCCGCACCCGACGTCGAGGATGCGCTCGGAGTTCTCAGGGACGAGGCGCAGGATGTCGGGACGCGCGAACTGGTAGTAGGCCGACGACGTTGGGCGACGAGACGGCCGAGGTCCGTCGGTCGCGTCGAGGACGCGTTCCATTCGGTGCCTGTACGTGTGGCGCGCGAGCGCTTCTTCCATGCCACGCTCTGCGATGGCCTCGCGTTCGTCGGGGTTGTCGAGGTACCAGCGGACGCGTTCGATCAGCTCGTCGTCGTC
>CAZKUN010000271.1:0-11974 GCA_964555935.1 uncultured Armatimonadia bacterium
AGTGCCTCCCTTTTAGGCCGCCGCCTGCCTCCCAATTACTCCGCCGCCAACACCCGTCGACTGCGCGCCAATCTGGTACGTGCTCACCTCGGCGTTCCAGGTGCAGCGCAACCACGGCTGGACGTTGAGACTGGGGCAAACCCAGATCTGCTTGTTTTTCGTGTAGGGCTCGGTCTGGCTGATGTACTCGGGGTTCAACGCCGCACCTGCGATGTAGCAGGCAGCCGGATACATGTCATCGTAGTCGGTGACATACTGCATGACGCCCAGCCCAATCTGCTTCACGTTGCTGAGGCAGGACGTCTGACGCGCTTTCTCACGCGCCCGGGCAAATACGGGGAACAATATCGCGGCCAATATCGCGATTATCGCAATGACAACCAATAGCTCGATCAGGGTGAAACCTCTGCTTCGTATCATGGGACTCTCCCTCTCCTTTCACGGAATGGTGGCTCCTCGTCGTCGAGGTGGCCGGCACGACGCGTTTGGCTGCAGTCATCGGAGCATCAAACGCCATCATTCAAGCGGACGGAGTCGCGGATCTGCAACTCCGGTTCCAGAAACAGCTCGCCGCCGTTTGGTCCGTCACCGGTCGGCTCGATCAGGGCCGCGAGCATGTGGACAGCCTGTCGGGCCATCTCCTCTACGGGCACCCCGACCGTCGTGAGCGCGGGGACTGAGTACCGGCCTTGCGGGATGTCGTCAAACCCGATGACAGACACGTCTTCAGGTACTCGCAAGCCGGCGTCCGCCAGTCCTCGTATGGCCCCCAGCGCGACCGCGTCGTTGAATGCCACCAGCGCAGTGAGGTCTGAGTGTTCCTGCATCATCGCGCAGACCTCGCGGCGCCCGGCATCCATCGTAACGACGACGCCACGCATCGCCGGCTCCAGACCGGCCTCTTCAATCGCCCTCGTGTAACCGTGCTCGCGACCGTTCGTGCGGTAGGTGTTCGCGGTGAGCCCCAGAAAGCCGATCCGCTCGTGCCCCGCCTCGATGAGGTATCGGGTGGCATCGTAGCCTCCCTGCTCCTCATCCACGCTCACCAGTGGGAGGCCCGCTCCGGCGATGCCCCCCACGAGCACCGTCGGCGGCGCCTCCGGGCGACGGGTATCGACGTATCCGGCTACGGCCTCGGCGTTCCCGCAGAGCAACATGCCCGTGATCCGCCGGTCCTCGAGATCAGTCGCTGCATCCACGAACCCCTCAACCGTCGGCCTTCCCGAGACACCAATCACAACGTCGTAGGAATGGGCCAGCGCCGACTTAGTCATCTCGTCCGTCAGCATGGCGTAGAACGGATGCGTGAAGTCGCTGGGGAGCATGATTCCCAGAGTGTTCTCTGCCGGGCGAGCCAGCGTCTGCGCCAGACGGTTCGGACGGTATCCCAACTCTCGGGCCGCCGCGAGTACTCGGTCGCGGGCCTCGGCCGTTACCGAATCCTGGCCCCGCATCGCGCGCGAGACCGTAGCAATCGAGACGCCTGCCTTCTCGGCCACATCGTAGACTGTTGCCATGGATCTCCACCTGTTGTTAAGCGCTTACATTATCACAGAAAGCTTATGTAAGCGCTTACTCGCGAATGTTCTATCACGTCATGAGACCTGTGTCAAGAGATAGTTGTAAGCGCTTACAGATAATCGGAGTCGTCGTGCCGGTTTACTCCGGCGGGCCGATGGGTCTGAGGTCAGTCCTATCACCCACTGTGGTGCCAAAACGCTCGAACAGGGGCGCGACGTCCTCGCCGACGCTCTCGCTGATGGACATGATGTACTCGTCCATCGACACCTCGCGCTTCGGGTCGTTGTACTTGTTGTGCAGATACTCGAGCCACTTCGCGTACCAGTCTTCGCCGTACCGACCGTCCAAGATCGCCCAGAGCAACCACACTTTAGTCCACGCAACCACGTACTTCTCCGGAGGGACATCGGCCAGATCAACGTCGTTCAGGAGCGGGTCGTGTTGCGCGAGGTACTGTTCCACGTGAGGGCCGGACGGGCCGGTTCCGAGCTTGCCCATCAACTTGCGCTGGAACCACCCCGCGTGTGCCTCGCTGAACCACCCGGGCAGCACGCAGCCAGCCGTGCCGTCAATCGCCGCCGGCCCATACATGGTGTGAGCGAGTTCGTGACCGAGGATGCTCAGGATGGCGTCGTGGTCGGTGGCTGCCGTGCCCGCCAGCCGCGGCGTATATGCGTTTTCAGCCCAGCCGCCCCCCTCGCCCCCCGCGAGGTCGATGTAAAATGCCTCGCCGGGGCTGGGTGGGGTCGGGAGCATTTCCTGGAGGAGATCCCGCACCTCGGTGAAACGCGTCTTCGCCAGCTCGACGATGTCGGGAAGCTGGTTGTCCGCGTACAGCACCTTCACCCCGCCAACCTCGATCTCGTTCTCCGGGTAGAAGGCCCCGCCGATGCCGCTCGGCTCCCAGGGGAGGCGGCGTTCGTCGTGTCTCTCCCTGTGGCCACCCGCCGCGGTCGTGATGGCCCAATCGAGCAGATCAGCATTTGGCTGCGTGACTTGATCCGCCGTCACTGCGAACAACTCGAACGCGGCAACGCAGACCACCACGCCCTTGCCGAGCCGCCTCCAAGCGAGCGACCCCACACCGTCACCGACAACCACGGTCTCCCACGCGTCGGAGAACTCGGCCACGTTGAAGTCAGTGGGCAGATCGTACGAGTCCAGACCGGGGATGTCCTCTGCCGCACCGACGTCAGCCTTGTCGGGGAGCAATCTGCTGCCAAAGCTCGCGGCAACATCGGCCAGTGGCGACTCATGGTGCCAGCAGTGGATGACCAGTCCACCGCCTTGCTCCACAAACTGGGTCAGCGCTTCCCGTTCCTCGGGCAGGTAGGGCTGATGCTCCTTGCCGTTCTGATACGTGAGGACAACATCGAACTCAGGCGCGGGAAGCTCGACCATCGGCCGGTCGAGAAGCCACGTGTGGTCATCCTGCTTGCGGACGCGCATGGGCGTGCCGGGAGTGAGGGCGTAGTTGAGCGACGCCTGGTTGCCGGTCACCCGGTGACCGGCGGCTCGGAGCGTATCCTGAATCTGCCAGTGATGGAAGAAGCTGAATTCATGGCTGGAGTCAAGCAGCACGTTGATCCCCGAGTCGGCGATTCCGTCAGGCAGGGCCTGCGGCTCGATATCAGCTGCCTCAGCGGGCGGCAGGGCTGCGAGCACTGCGAATGCGAGCATCATCGTGTGGGCTCCTCTGGCCGGGCTCGGGTCACTCGAACTCAAACTGGCTGAACATCCGCATCTCGGCCTCGTCGTACGGGGTCCCGTCTGGCCGCAGCGCATCGTGCAACCAGACCTCAGGCATGGGATCACCCTTCTGGGCCGAGTACTGGTAGAAGGTCTGTGTCTTCCCCGCCACGAGTCCCCAGTGGTACGATCCAACGTGGTACTTCGCGAACAGCGGCAGCATCTGCTCGAATTGCCCCTCGCTCGGTCGGGCCAGCCACTCGGTCACGAGAACCGGCTTGCCCGCGGCTTGCTGATGCTGGATGAACTCCTCAAGCCCGCGGCCACCGTAGTTGTGGATGGAGGCGACATCGCTGATCGCCGGAAGTTGACGCGAATCCGGATTACCCCACACCGGCACGGTGACCGGCTGGATCGGGTCGAGTTCACGGACCCAACTCGCGCCTGCCTTCGCCAGGTTGAAGCTGGTAGTCACGTCAAAGAACGGCCCCGGCTCGTTGTAGATGTCCCAAACGACCACGCGCTCATCCTCGCGGTATCTCGTGACGAAATCATCGACGTATGCCTTCAGCTTCGGCCACTCCCGTCGATCCGTCACTGCCGCGAAGCCCGGGCTTGGCACCCAGCCGGAGTTGTGAATGCCGACGATTGGATCGTCCTGCGGGCCAAGGTACGGCTCGAGTTTCTGCGAGAAACACACGTCATCAAAGAACACCGGCATCGCCGTCATGCCATGGGTCGCGCAGATGCCGAGAACCCTCTCGAACCGCGCGAGCAACCCGTCACGTTCGGCTTCCCAGACCAGGTATGGCAAGAAGATCCGCAGGCTGTTGTAGCCATACCCCGCCGCCCAGCCCAGTTCTTCGTCGATCGTCTCCGGATCAAACGTCTCAGCCTGCCACATCTCGATCGGATTGATCGCGGTCCGCGGCAGGTAGTTGCAGCCTTTCAGCGCGCCCACCCGCTCATACCAGTCAGCCGTCCGCTCCGCCGCCCACAACGGGCCGCAGTCCACCTCACCGGCCTCCGGCAGCTCAACCGCGGCGCCGTTCGGTTCGGCAGGAACGCCCGACCGGATGTCGGCCAGGCCCACGTCGATGCCCTGGCTCTCGCCGGCTCGGTGGCAGTGCACGGCGAGCGTGTTCTCGCCGAGTCGCAGGGCCGCCCGGGCGGAATCCCGGATGGGCAGCAGCTCCCCGCACGTGTTGGCCCCAAGAACTCTCACGGCCAACTCGCCGTTGATGTGGACCTCGGCCTGGGCGTCGTGCCGGACCCGCACTCGCAGAGCCCTGACGTCGAGACCGTCGAGCGTGAAAGTCCGGCGCATCCAAATGTTCGGCGTGGTCCACTCTGTCCCGACCTCGGCGTGGGGCGTGCCCGGCGCGGCAAACGGCGCCTTGCCCGAATGCCACTCCGACTTCGTCTCGTCATACGCCTCAAGCTGGTAGCCATACCAGGGCGTGTCCGTCGCGTATCGCCATTCGCCGCCTGGCGGGACCACGTCATCGACCTCCAGCCACCCGAACTCCCGAATCCGTTCCAGCTCCTCCGGGTCATATGGCGTGCCGTCAGCGTGAAGCACATCGTGCTGCCACGCGTCGGGCATCGGGGTGCCCTCTTCCGAGCCCCAGGGCATGTACGTCTGCGTCCGGCCGGCCACGAGACCCCAGTTGTACCAGCCAACCTTCCGCTCGGCAAACAGCGGCAGCATCTGCTCGAAGTCGTTCCCATCGCGACGGACGACGCACTCAGTGCAGAGAACGGGGCGGCCGTACTCCCCGCACGTTGCGATCTTCTCCGCCAGCCGCCCTGGGCAGTCGTACCCGTGGAAGCTGACGACATCGGACAGTTCCATCAGGCGCCGAGACGCGGCACTGCTGAATTCGTTGCTGTAGGCGCCGACCGTGAGCGGCTGCGAGGGCGCGGCCTCGCGCGCCCAACCGCACGCCGCCTCCACAAGCGCCGCGCTTCGGTCGCCCGCGCCCGACATGCCCGGCTCGTTGTAGATGTCCCAGACCAGCACTCGCTCGTCATCCGCAAACGCGCCGACGATGTCTCTTACGTATGCCTCAAGCGCCGGCCAAGCGCTGGGGTCGTCCACGAGCGCGTGGCCGGGGCTTGGAGTCCAGCCGCTGTTATGTACGCCGGGCACGGGGTCATCCTGCGGGCCCACGAACGGTTCCTTCCCCGCAAACGCGCAGTCATCGAACAGGATCCACATCGTCCGGATGCCATGGCCCGCCGCAATGCTCAGGAACTCGCTCATGCGCCCCTTGAGCCCATCCGCGTCGTGGGCCCAGACCACGAAAGGCAGGAATACGCGCGCGCTGTTGTAGCCCGCGTCGGCCGCCCAGCCAAGCTCTTCGCCGATCGTGGTGGGCGAGAAACCCTCCGCCTGCCACATCTCGGTTGAGTTGACCGCGGTCCGCGGCAGGTAGTTGCAGCCGCGGATCGGATCAAGGGCTGAGTACCACTCCCAGGCCAGGTCTGGCGTCCATTCGAGACTCATGCCCTCTCCAATCGGCGCGAGGCATTCCGCCCCGCAAACTGGGCGTCTGGGCCTATGTAAGCGCTTACACGGAGGTAGGTTTAGCACAGGGAGCAGGCATCTGTCAAGCGGATCTGTGATTCTTCACCTGCGGGAGTTCGCCCTTGAGGCCGTTCAGCAGCGGATGGACAGCGGCTCCTCGAGGTACGCCTGGAGCACGATCCGCCGGCCATCGGTGAGGTCCATGATGTCTTCCACAGACGTCGCCTCAGTCGGCGTGATGTACAGTATCTGGTCCTCGCGCAGCCCCTCGACGAATTCCGCCAGCCCGTCGGTCGCTCGGTCATTGATCTGCACCGACCGCAGTCGATCCATTTCACGGAAAGCCGGGATGTGGTGCTCGTGGGTCCCGCAGAGATGGATCATCCCTCCATGCGGCGAGACGGACAGGAGTTCACTGTCCAGATCTGCGAGGAAGGCGCAATAGTGAGCTGCCGACACGAGCTGTGTCGCGCAACCGTCGACTTGGCCGAAGCCCGCCGGCGCATAGCGGCTGAAGGCGGCCGAGTTGCGCCGGACGTCCGTGGAGATGACCTCAAAGAACGCCTCTGTCACGGCCACCAACACGTCGTTGATAATGCGTAGCGCGCGCATCGCGACACCCGGCTCGATCGCCAACACCTCGAGGAAGCGCTCGCCGAGAATGTTGATTGCCGTGTTTATCGCACAGCTCAGCACGGGTGTGCTAATGAGAAGCCTGCCGTCACCCGCCTCCACAACGAACTTCGCGAGGTCGAGAGCCTTGCGCAGGATGGGCGACGCGTCGAGGTCGGGCATCTCTAGATCCGCCACTTCGCACTCGAGTTGATCGGACCACGCCTGCCCCTCGTGGAAGTACGTCTTCGCGCCGAGAAGGGCGTCTATGAAGTGCACGCCCAATGGGTCCAGCTCTACTGCCAGCGGCACGAACGTCGCGCGGCTGGCGAGGCGTGTGGCAGACTCAGCCATGTGCCCCACGACACTATCGAACCACGCCTCCGGCTCCTCGAGCATGTCGATTTCGGTGGTGCCGATCAGCGGGTGGTAAGGGCCAAAAAGAGGCCCGGCGATGGCCACCACGGAGTCAAGTTCGTCCCCGGCGTAAAGTCTGTCCACTCGCGCCCGGTGCCACGCCTGAGCCTCCTCGATCTCAAGTGTCAGCCAATCCATGTCGTACCGGCCCATCACTGCGTCCCCCGTGTCCCTGATGGCCTTCCCGACGGCTCCGTCGCTCCACGGCCGCCGAGCGGTGTGCTGGTCTGCGTGCTTCTCCCACAACGCCACCGAGCCCTGCGTTGCCTCGAGGATGGGTGACGACCGCACAGCGATGCCGCGCCGCCGAGGCAAGCACGCGCCAGCGGCTGGCCCCCGGGGCTCTGGACTCAACGTGCAGGCCGCACGCGTCGCCCCTTCATCGGCAGCCGCGATCGACGCCTGAACAGGCTCCGAAGTCCATTGTCAATTGCCGCGAATACCGCCCGCGCTACCACGCTATTCATAACTGGTTCCGGAACCTGGTAGGTGATCTGCACCACCAGCTCCTCCGGGGCCAGTTTCAGTTCTTGGACGCAACCTCGGACCAGTTCCTTCTTCTCAGCCATGTTCCCGTGAGCCATCACCTTGCCCAGGTTGCCGCGATACGCCATCGCCTCTTGGCGGCTGATGCGCGGGGGAGGGGTGGCCTGAGCCACCCGGGTCTCAAGTGCCGATCGATCGCTGATCAACTCATGGAGCCGCTCATTGGCCCATCCCGCGTCCTCAAGCCCATCCTCGATGGCTTGGCGGACGTTGGAGATCTTGGCATCGATGGCCGCCAGCTTGCGCTTCGCGTCTGGGTCATGGCCCGTCTCGCCCTGCCAGAGCGTCTGCAGCTCCTCGTTGATCAGGCGTGTGAACTCGCGCTCGTCGGCGCAGAATTTCAGCAGCTCTTGCATCCCATCGATGACCTCGGCCTCTACTTCATCCTGCGGCACGTATACGCCGGATCCGCAGCCCTTGCCCTTGCGATACGGTTGGCTGCCGCAGCAGTAATACCGATGCCTCCCGTTCTGAAAGCCAATCATGTTGCTGCCACAGCGGCTACAGACAAACAGGCCGCCGCTGAGGATGTACGAGGATGTCTTGCTGCGGTTGGATGTGCGATCGAACCGCGCCGGCCGGTTCCGGCGGCGCGCGTCGGCGATCGCCTTGGCTTCGTCTTCCGTGATCAGGGCTGGGTGAGCGTTGGGCACGATCTCCCACTCTTCCGGTGGGCGCTTGGAGCCGTTCTTGTTGTGGACGTTCCAGACTCCGTACCCCGCGTACTTGAGGAGCGTATTGGGCTGGAGCAAGGAGTTCCAGGTGGACGTGCTCCAGTACTTGCCCCGTCGCGCCGGGATCTCGCTGTCGTTGCAGAAGTCCCGCAAGTCATCCAGCGAAGCTCCCTTCGCCGCCAACTCGATGAGGCAATGGCGCGCCCATTCGTGGGCCGGACGACCAGCGACGACGGTCTCGTCAGGCAGCCAAATGCTCTTCATGATTGATCGGCCACGAGCCTCGCCGCGATGCAGCCGCTCTGCCCGATACCCCCAGAGCGGCTGGCCACCGTTCTTGTAGCACCAGCCCGTCTCGGAGTCGCGGGTCCGGATGTTGCTGCGCTGCCCCTTGCGAGTGTGGAAGCCGACCTCGCGGGAGTATGCCTCGTTCTTGGCGTGTAAGATGCTCTCCATGTAGACCCCCGCGACGCTCTCGGGGTCGAACTCGGGGTCGTTGAGGGAGATGACATCGACACTATGCTCTCGAAGCTCCTGGATGAGCGACCGGCCACGAGCGCTGTCTCGGGAGAAACGGCTAAGGTCGTGGACTAGGATGACCGCGATACCGGGGTCGGCCTTGGCCGCCTCGATCATCCTGTCAAACTCCGGGCGCTTGGTCCCCTTCTTGAAGGCACTCCCGGTCTCGATGTACTCGCGGACAACTTCCATGCCGCGTCTCTCTGCGAAGTCGCGGATCTCACGGAGTTGCGCCGGAATGGAGAGGCCCATCTCCTCCTGCATGTCAGTGCTGACGCGAGCCCACGCAAATCCTCGGACGATCGCATCCGTCGCGTCCGGCTTTTCGCGCCCGATGCCTGCGGTGAGCGCTGTTAATAGGTCCGAGTCACTGCCCATGGTGCTGCCTCCAAGCGACGCCTACGATGTGCCCTCGCCGCTTCGTCCTGTGATCGAGGTGAAACTGCCGTTCTCGGGCTTGCGGGATGTCACCTCCACCGGAGCCGATGCTGAGTCACGGCCCCGATGGAGGTGTTCGCCACACCCGTGGGCGCGCGCGGTCCCGGACTACTGCGGTCGGCCGCTGTCGTCCATCAGCGCGGCGAGTGCAATGATGTGCCTCCGACAGCGGGGTATGGACTTGAGTCGGTCGTCGACGAAGCGACGGATCTCATCACCGCTCATGGCGTGCCTTTTGGCCAACTCCGCGGCTAACGCATCGGAGACGGGGGTCAACTCGCGCATGTGCCGTCCCATCTCGCGCACGAAGTCCCCGGGACATCGCTTTTGGTGGCCCCACGGCAGTACGGCCACGCTGCTATGCCCTGGAATGGCAACAACTCGCGCCTCGTCCGTGCCGCTGAGGGTGGGATGGCCGGCCGCGCTCGCCTCGGCCGACCGCAGCTCACTATCCCTCGATTGCTTGGCGCTTTCTACGGACGGGTAGATATCGTCATCGAGGTCAATGTCTGGCAGCGTCTCACCTGCGGCGTACGCGAGGAGCACCGTCGCTGAACGATATGTGGCTACATGGTCGTAGAGTGTCACTGCGACACCTCCTTGAGTTATTGGGGCGCTGTCGTTACAGGTGGGCATCGATGCTCACGATGACGTGCCCATCCTGGTAGCGCTTCAGCACTTCGCGCTGGCGCGCCAACCAGTGGTCTGGATCTTCCAGCGTTGCCTTTTCGCCTGGTTCGCCCTGCTTGTAGGCGATCTCGACCCAGTGGAAGTCGGGAGTCACGATGGCACGCAGATACCAGTCGATGCAGACATCTTCGGGGAGCGCCGTGTTCGCCCTCAGCTTCACATTGAAGTCGCTGTACTTGGCGAGACGGGCCTTGGCCTCCGGGTCATCCGGACGGGACGCCCCGACACCCAAGTACTCGTGGTTGCCAGTGAGCAGGCCGTTGAAACGGCCGCCGACAACCCACCAGTCCCACTCCGCTCGCGCCTTGCATATGCTGCGGGTTTGCCCGGCGATGAGGCAGAGAATGCACTCCTGGCTCATCCCGTCCGCGCGCAGTCCATCCTCGGTGAGGTCCACTGACGCGCCGAACGAAGTCGGGCACGGCTCGGAGTTGAAGCACCTCTCGCTCTGCAAGGCCATGCCCGGGAACCAGAACGGCTCCATTTGGCGTTCGACCTTGCTAATCAACACATCTGGTCCTTCCGGCTCTTGGTGCTCTACGATTACGCCTACGTGGCAATGCATCAGTCTGCGCCTCCTTGGGTAATTGGACTGCAGATTCGGGCGCACAACTTGCCGGGGCGCGCACAACGAGGTAGACTCGGCTATCACGCGTTTGTCGTCCCTCGAAGGTCCCGCGCCCCGGCGCGGGGCTTTCGGCCGTCTGCTTCCCTTCGTTCACCTCCTGGCTCGATCGTCGACACGACCCCGGCGCGCCGACGGTCATGCTCGATTTCCACGCAGCTACGACTCGATATCATCGGTCTGTAGTGGATCCCCCAGAATACCGTCATTAGCGTCATTGCCGTCAGAATCGCTGGAATCTGGGGATATCTTGGATGACGACACGCGTGACGGTACTGCGCCACCGCCGTCATCGGTATCGTCATCGCGATCATTGCCCGGATCCCCGGCGGTGACCGAGTCACGCCATAGGAAGATGGTCCGGCTGGCCGACTCACGGTTGTACTCGACGTTCAGCCCAGCCGCAGAGAGGTTGGTGCGGACCTCGTTAAGTCGCTTCGTCAGCCACGCGGAGCTCTTCGGCCAGGATTTTGCCCGCGTGTCGACATGGTGCGTATCAGCAAGCCTATCGAGTTCGCGCAACAACTCGCTCGGCGTGCCGTCCCACGACACCCGGTCGCGCATCAGCGTCACGACCATCTGCGCGACTGGATTGCTCTCCAGGACCTCGTCGTTACGGGCGGTGGTGTTGAGCCCGAAAGCCTCGAGAAACCCCTCGTGTGAGAACCCCAATGCCTCGGCAATCGCGCAGCCCCAGAGAGCGAAATCGGCAAGACGTGGCAACCTGCTGATGGAGACGTCTGGCCGCAGTGACATCGCTTTGCTGAGCGCGTCTGCCATTCCCGCGAATATGGTGGGCCTTGCCTGTTCGAACCGCTCAAGCACCTCGCTCTCCGGCCGTCGCTTGTCCGCGTCGATGGGCTCGAGCGAGAGCATCAGACAGCGGTCGAGTAAGTCCGGCTTCTCTGCGGTGATGTTGATGCCGTTCAGGCCGACGAGACGACGGTACTCGTAGACGACGTCGTCGTCGTCCGAGTAGAGCTCGCGCTTGCTGAACCCCTCGCCGGTGACGGCGCGGCAGAGCATGTCGCTGACGTCTTCCGGAATCCGACTGATGTTGTCGTAGAGTGGCGCGTAATGGTGGGCGAGCTGCTGGGCTAGTTGGGCACGGTCTCGCTCGAGTGACAGCGTCTCCAAAGCCGAGGGATCGATCAGCCGGCGGATCAACCGGAAGAAGGTCGTCTTCGCAGACCCCTGGGGCCCGTGCGTCAGCAATATCGGGTGCGGGATCCTCGGCACGAGTGCCGCGACGAGGTACACGAGAAGAAGCAACTCGTCCTCGGGGGATGCGAGGTTGACGAACCTGAGAAGCTGGCGGATGTCTCCGCCGCCCGCGACCGGCTCAGGCTGGGGGCGCTGGTGTGCATAGGGACGAAACAGCGTGGGTGGATCCGACTCGATGTGCCAGCCGTGTGGATCGATCCGGATGGCCCTTCGATCGCGATCGCTCAGATCATACCAGATCGCGCCATCGGCCTCAGCGACACGCACGTGGAGTGGGATTTCAGCACCCTTGTACGCGGCCTCGGCCTCGAGGACATTGAGCGCGGCAGAGATGGCCTGAGAGTTAGGAGCTTTGCCCTCGTCCTCGTAGAGCAGTCCCGCGAGGTAGCTCCTCAGGTGTCTGGCGCGACACGACATGGTGACGCGTCGTCCGTCTGTTGACGGCGCTTTAAACGGGAGGCACTACGGCGGCGTTTGAAATGGGAGGCA
>CAZKUN010000272.1:0-11968 GCA_964555935.1 uncultured Armatimonadia bacterium
TTTCAGTCGGTCCAGGAACAGCCAGATACTAACACTGAACCTGGACTCGTTTTAGGGGGTAAGGCCAGACCGAAGAACTGCTCCGCAATCGAGCGGCTACGCTGGGGAAGTGAGGCCCACCGTCCCCGACACCTTGGTCGGGCCAGCCACACGCGTCCAGCCTCGGCCGCGAGGCGGGGCGCGCCGGCATCACCCTCTCCCCCAGAACAACAGCCCCGAAACGCGCCAGGAACGCTCGCAGATGACGAACGTAGGGGTAGCCCCCGCTCCCAGCCCGAGATCGGGCAATCTGGCAGCGGCACCGCGACCCGTGACCTCAGTCGACACGATGGCCTTCCACGCGCGGTAGTGCAGGTTGCCGGCCACACGAAACTGAAACATCCATCGGGCCCCGCCGGACGGGCACATAACGCGAAGCAAAGGGGGCGGCCTCGATATGCCAGCCATCCAGAGATCTCATGCCGCAGTCATCTTCTGCCTCGTGGCATTGGGTGTTGCGTCCGACGCCCAGGAGCCCGGATTGCTCTTCCACGCCACCTTCGACGAGACGCTCGACGCCTTCAGTCTCAGCGGAGCCGGCGAGCCCGTCGAGGTGACGAACGGCCCGGCAACATTTGGAGCAGGGCGCCTGGGCGAGGCGCTGCTGACGGGACCGGAACGCACTCACGCCCAGTACCAGACTGCCGGCAACCTGATCCCTGAGTCCGGCACAGTCAGTTTCTGGGTCAACCCCCTCAACTGGACGCCCGACGACGAGTACTTCCACGTCTTCTTCGAGTCTGGGACGCTCGGCGGGCAGACGGGATGGCTGGTGCTCTACAAGTACTACCACGCCGGATGGATGCTCCTGCGCTATGCCGACGAGAAGGAGCGCGTCGGGATGGCGACCGCAGAGGGGTACGCCTGGCAACCGGATGAGTGGCATCACATCGCCGGCACCTGGTCGGCGGGCGCGATCCGAATCTACATCGACGGCAAGCTTGTCGCGACAGCTCAGACGCCGGTGGTCGAGGAGACATTGGGCGACACATTCCGGCTTGGCGACCACGGCTGGCACCTCCCCCACGAGGGAGCGAAGACGCTCATCGATGACGTGCGCGTCTACGCCTACCCGCTCAGCAGATCCGCCATCCTAAGGCTGGCCATGGTGGACGAACTGGCGGTCGGGCGATCGTCCACGCCGGGAGAATGGTTCGTCAAGTACCAGACGTTCACGCAAGCGAGGGACGTCGCGCTCGACGTAATCCCTGAGGCCTCGGCGAGCCCCGTAACGAGCGTGAGACTCCCGCTTGTCGATGGCGTCGCGGAGGGCCGCATCCCCGCCGGCGACATTCCGCCGGGGAGCTACCGCGTAGTTGCCGCGGCACTGGACGGCGACGGAAACCGACTCGCGACCACGGAGGCGGCCATGGCCAAGCTGGAGCAGGAGCGTCTCGAACTCGCCAATGATCAGATCCGCTTGGTCTTCGACGGCGGGACGGCCGGACTGCTCGCCGTCGACGCTACCGAGCTGGGCTTCGCATGTCGTGGGGAGGCTGCGCCCAAGCCGCTGTTTGGCCTTGAGACCGTCCGATTCGCGGACCACGCTCGCTTCTTCCAGCCGGAGGACATGGTGTCAGTCGCCGCCGATGCCAGCGCGTTGCAGGGCGTTCGCGTCAGCCGCGGCGCCGGCGGCCAACGGCTTGTGGCCGAGTACTCGTTCGATCCTGGCATCAGAGCCACGCTCACCGTGACACTGCCTGATGGTTCGCCCGTCGCGACCATGCGTTTGCGCGTCGAGAATCCCAAGCCGCTCCACCCATCCGAGGCGGCGCGCGTCCCGCGCGTGACGTTCCCCATGGTCACGGGTCTGCGTATCGGCGACGATGCCGAGAGCAACTGGCTGGCGACGGGGCGCATCCAAGGTGAGGAGTTGTCAAACCCCGCCGAGTCGCTTCCCCGCGAGCGCGCGCTGCAGTATCCGGGCCTCTGCTGCGTGCCGTGGCAAGACCTCTACGCTCCGCAGGGCGGCCTGTTCTTCGGCCCGATGTCTGACGGCACGACCCAGATGGAGCCTGTCTGCGGCGCGGAAGACGGGCTGGTCACCTTGGCGAGCCGGTGGTGGACCGTGCTCGAGCCGGGCGACGTCTGGGAATCTCCCCCCGTTGAGCTGGGCGTGCACGAGGGAGCCTGGCATTGGGGCGCCGATCGCTTCCGCGAATGGTCGATCGCGCACGCGCCGCCGCGGGAACAGCCCGATTGGCTCGCCGAGTGCGATGGATGGTTCGGGTTGGGCGGCGCGACCTATACCTTTGACGAGCTGCCCGAGATGCTCGACAACGCCGAATACCTTGGCCTCAACTACCTGCAGCTTTGGGCGCAAATGATCCTGGGCAACGCGTACTACTGCTGGTTCTATCCGAACCCAGAGTTGGGCACTGAAGACGATCTGAAGCAGGCCCTCGCTGAGATCCACTCGCGTGGAGGCCATGTGGGGTTCTACAGCAACGCCATCTGTTTCGATGCGGCCATTGAGGGCAATGAGGGGCTGCGGGAACTTATCGACAGGTATGACCTGAAGGACTTGCCCCCGCTCCCCAACTTCTACGGCGAGGCCGAGAGGCACGTCTTCGTCGGACCGGATGGAGTCTTCGGTCGTGGGGGCGCGGCGGGACACAGCCGTTCCGGCTACCCTGATGGCTACTGGGCGATGGATCCCAACTCCACATGGTGGCAAGACTACCTGACCGGGTGGATCTCAAAATGGCATGACGAGTACGGTGCCGATGTCTGGTATCTCGACAGTTTCCCCGTCCACGGATACGGCCTCGGGCCGGCCTCCTATTCCCTCCACCTCGACCGCCCGCGCAGCCTCGGCGAGGGCCAGATCGCGCTGCTCAAACGCATCCGCGAGGATTTCAGCGGACCGTTGCTTTACGAGGGCGTGGCCTGCGCGGCTTTCATGCCGTGGGCGAACTGGTGCCTTGGTACTGAGCTGTCATTCGGCGCCGGCGCATGGGCCCGACCGGAGATATGCGCCTACACCTTCGGCGACATGTGCCCGATCTTCTCTGGCTCGGCCAACACGTGGACGGGCATAGGCACCATCTGGCCCGACCTCGAGGAGCCTCGGCGCGAGGACGCGATGAACTTCGTCTTCCTTAACGGCGAGCGGTTCGACGTGCTGGGCTTGCATCCGCTGGATGTCGATGACCCCTTCGCCCAGCACCTCAAGGCCCTCATCGCTCTCCGCGCCAAGGTTCGCGACATCGTCTATACGGGCCGGATGCTAGACAGCCTGGGTCTCAGCGGGATGCCGGCGCAGGTCGATGCCCGCGTGTTCATCAGTTCCGAGGCGCCCGGCGTAGTGGTTGCCACGGTGGATCGCCGCGCCGAGCGAACCGGATGGGAGCTGCAGATCAACACGGCGGCGCTGCCGTGGCCCGAAGGACTGCGGAGCTGCCGCGCGCTGGCCCTCGACGGCGCCGACCGCGAGGTCACGCTCGCCGCAACCGACGGTGTGCTGACGGTGCCGATGCAGCCGGGGGAGATCGTGGCGCTCAGGTTCGACCCGGCGTAGGTCGTCATGATGCCGTGCCGGCAGGTGATCCCGTCGGTAAGAAGCAACCGAACTCGTGATGTGGGCTCTCGGCTGAACGCGGAGGGAAAGGTATGGGCACGCTTCTGACAGTGGTCTTTCTCGGGTGCGCGTCACCGTGCGTGTATGCGGATCCCGAGCTGTCGGCCGATCCGGCCGACCTGATCGAACACGGCAGCGCGGAGGAGGCCCAAGCCTTCGGCTGGGGGGCGCTGCCGGGCGCTACGCTTGCGGCTGTCAACGAAGGGCACATCGGCGGCCACGCCCTGCGCGCCGAGCCCGGCCCGGAGCCGAAGGAATACATGGGCATCGACCTGCGACACGTGATAGACCTGACCGGCGCAGGCGCGGGCGACCGCATCATCTTCTTCGTGAAGCAGAACTTCGGCACCGACCTCGTCATCAACCTGCACGCAGAACGTGGCAACGCGCACCGCGCGGTGAGAGTCAAGCAAGGGCAGTGGACGAGGGTGGAGGTCGACCTGCGGCTGGCGAACTGGGATCAGGATGCAGGCAGCCGGATCGATGCCTGGACCCAGGTTGACTACCTCCACATCTACTCCAAGGGGTTCGATCAGTCGGGCGAGTACATGCTGTTGGATGGGTTTGCCGTATTCGTGGGGGGCAGCCTGTCGTGACGCGCCCCGCTTCGTCTCAGTAGCTCTGCCGGAGGTGAAGGCAATGCGTTCCATCCGGGCTGTTGTTGCGATTGCATCCGCGGTCACCTGTGGCTGGCACGCGTCGGCGCAGCAACGCCCTGTCTCCGACGACGCGAGCTGGGTCATCGGGAACGCCCAGGCGAAGTGGGCCATCTCCCGGCAGACCGGCCACGTCGTCGGCGGCTGGAACGCGAAGACGGGCGAGCGCTATCTGCTCTCACTCGTTGGCCGTTACCATGTCGAGGAGAGGCATGCGCTAACCACCGGTGTCGAGAGCGACGATGTCGTGCTGAGCGCGGACCTTGCTCCCGGCGAGCAGCGTCTCGAGCTGATCTGCTCAAACGCGGCCGTGCCGGATCTGACGATCAGCAAACGGTACTGGGTCCGGGACAACAAGCTCTTCCAGCGAGTGGCGTTCACAACCCAGAGCGACGCGCTGCAATTCCTCACATACAGCTCGCAAGCGACTTTCGATCAGGCATACCGAGATGGCGGGTACTACATGGGTGGCGGCGACGGTGGTGGCCCGCTCGTGCCCGCGCCGCAGATCGACGGGTGGCAGAAGGTCACGGCACACCGCAACACAACGAAGGGAATGGTGCTCCACCAGCCGGACAGAGGGTACAGCTTCGCCCACATCAGAACGCGCCTGGATGATCGATTCGTGTGGCCTTGGTTCACGGGCGCCATTGAGGGCTACGTTGAGCGCCAGAACGTGCTGCACTACACTCCCGATGGTTGGGATATGTCACTCGGCACCTCCCGACTCTCCCAAGCGCAGGAAGTGTCCTACGAACAGTATGTCAGCGTGTTTGAGGGCGACTGGCAGCGTTTCCTCACCGACGAGTATCCCGCGCTCCCCGAGGTCCAGGCCGCATACGCCGAGATCCCCCCGACGCCCGACTGGGTCGGTGACATCAAGGTCTACGCGAGCAGCGACATCGATCGGCTCCGCAGCATCGTCGAGATGACGGACGAAGGCACCATCGTGGTGATCGTCGACTTCGGAGGAAACTGGGGCGACTACTACGTCGATCAGGGCCTCACCGGAGGGCTGGGCGGCAACATCACGCCCGAGGAAACCAAGGACCTGATCGAGCGCATCAAGGCCTTGTCGCCACGCATCAAGGTCGGGATCTACATGTGGGTGCTCTCCGCGTTGGAGGACTCGCGCATCTACCGCGCCCACCCCGAGTGGTTCCGCTCGACGAATCGAGACGGCGAGCCACTCAGCACGTTCCCCGGATTCGCCACTAACTACGCGCACCTCCTGTCCGTGCCCGAGTGCTACGATGAGCTGCTCTCCCAGTTCGACCTCGTCCTTGGCTATCTGGGCACCGACTTCATCTACCTCGACGATCCCAAAGCCATCAACATGATCGACTGGGATTCGGGCGAGTATACGCGGGACGATCTTTCGTTCCGGTTCTTTCTCGACATCAAGCGCATCGCGGCGAGACACGGCCCGGACAAGATGGTCTTCTTCAACAACATGTCCAACCCATACGGCGACATCAACTTTGTCGAGGCGCGCTCGGAATTGCGCGCGGGTTATTGGCGGCACTTCGCCGGCATCGCGACGATTGCCGAGACGTTCCTGACGTCCCAGCCAAAGGCCAGGATTGTCCCTCTCTACTACACGCCGCCACTCGCCCGAGACTACATGAATCGCGTGCTGGCCCTCGGGTGGATCCCCTCGCTCGTGTATGGAGACGCGCTGGCCCGCCGGGCGTTCGTGCAGGCGGCCTATGAGGTCGGCAACTGCACGACCGTTCCCGTGCGGTACAGCCCCGACTGGAAACGGACCAAGGACACGGACATCGAATCGTACGCGGTTCAGCGCGACGTCGGCGGGGGGTACCTGCTGTCCTTCATCAACCACGCTGAGTCCCGCGAGACCGTGCCGGTTGAGCTTGACCTCCAGACGTTCGATATCGACCGACGAGGCAAGGTCTATGTCTGGGAACACGCCATCGAGGATGCCGGGAAGTACGAGGGGTCCGCGACCGAGGGCCTGTCACGTAAGACGCGCGCCGAGACGGGGTGGCAACTGGACCGGGTGACTCGCAGAGAGCTAGTCTACGCCGGTCCGTATCGCAAGCAGCTCGAACTCGCCCTGGATATGGAGCCGTTTCTGCTCCGCCAGCTCTACATCACGGATCGGCCGGCGGCGGTCTACTCCGAGGACCACCTCCCAGCCAACTACCTCTTCTCACGCACGCCGGCGGTCAGGCTGGACGAGATGCCCGGATCGACGAACCGGAGGTTGAAGATACAGGTGGAGTCGGATCGTGACAACGCGGAGGTCGCTCTGTTCCTGCCGCTGTCCAGCCATCACACAGTCCGAGTGACGGTCGATGGCGAAGTGGCAGTGCCGGTGTTCACGTGCGAAGGCGACGACGTCCTGCCCGTCGTGAGGGTGAGCAGGGGGCGCCATCTGCTGTCGGTCTCGTCTCGACCTCGCGAGGCCGAGGAGCCCGTCGTCGTCGAGGGCCTCCGGGCTGCGGAATCGCTCACTGGCATGCGCCTCGGGCTGCCGAGCCACGAACAGGCGCTGCTGGCGATCGAGCAAGGCGGACGCACGCTGTGCAGTCCGATGGTCACGTTCGCGGGAGGCCTCGCCACCTTGCAGCTCCCTGCTGCGCGGAACGAAGCCGACGACTACGCGGTCTCGGTCCGGGCGGTTGTCGATGAGACCGGGGAACTCCAGCCCGCACGCTCGGACCCAGTACCATTCCACGTGTCGGCGGCCTTGCCCGACATGGGCTTGAGGAGCGCGCGGCACCGGGTCATCCAGGGGAGCCAGTCGATCGTCGATGTCAACCGCGAGGTCAATGGCCTGGCGGTACTCCGATCGGCCGCGGTGACGACGGCCTCGGATGCCGGATCGATGCAACCCGACCTAGGAGCCCTGACCGCCAGCGTGGATCCGGACAACTTGGTGATGACGGCAGGCACCACTCGAAAGATCGAAAACGACGCTCGAGGGGCGGCGTTCGCCGGGCTCGAGATCGAGGGATTGCACAAGGTTCAGCTTCGGCTGAGCAACACGTTCCATGATGCCTTCCACATGCGGGGCATAGGCTTCCACGTGCCGCCGCGCAACAACTCAGGCAACTTCGCCGGGCTAGTCGTGGACTACCACACCTCGAGTGGCTATTCGAAGCGTGTCCGCTTGGCCGCCGGCGTGTTGCACGCGAAGTGCAGCTCCCCGCATCCGGACTACGGCAAACCTGGATTGGCGGACGAGACCCGCGACTTGGGCGCCTCATTGATCGAGACGCCGGAGGCGACGTTCAGCTTGGATATTGAGCGGCACGCGCCGGATGGCTGGGATGGGCGAGTCTGGCTCAGCGTCGGGAGCGATTGGATCGCGTCGGATCGCAGATTGACGATCGAGATACTCGCGGCGAATGACGACGTGTCTGGCGAGTTCCTCGAAGGGATCGATCCGAAGGCCCTCAGGGTCGCCTACGACGAGCGCCGGACCATAGAAGCCCAGCGCTCGGCCAGCGGCATTGTCATCGACGGTTCGCTCGGGGAGGACGCGTGGATCGGTGCGGGCACGACCGACGAGTTCTACCTGATAGGGGGGGCAGGCATCTCCAGCGCGACAACGACGGCCCGCGTGGCCTACGACGGCGAGCAGCTCTACGTTGGGTTCGTCTGCGCGGAGCCCGGCAGGCGCAAGCCGCTCATCAAGGGCGGTCCCGCGTGGGGCGACGACGTGGTGGAAGTGTGGATCGACGCCAACGGCGACGAGAAGACCTTCAGGCAGGTCATTGTCAACGCCGCGTGCGACAAGATGGAATACTGGGATACCGGCCCGGGCCCCATCGGCGCTACGGCAGCCACGAGCCTGGTCGAGGGGGAGTCGTGGTCTGTCGAAATGGCGATCCCCTACGAAGGACTAGGCGTCGAAGCCCCGAGCCCGGGCGATATATGGCGGGTGAGCCTCTGTCGGAGCCGACCCGCCGGTAGAGGTTTTGGGAGCGAGCTGATCGTGTGGGCGCCTCTGCAGGAGAAGGGCTATGGCGACCTGGCCAACTTCGGGGTGCTTAGATTCCGATAGGAGCGCCTCATCTGATGTGAGATCCGAGCGTCAGCCGCCAACCAGCTCGTTTGGGAGGCACGCCTACCGAGATCAGACAGATGAGCGGCACCCTCTGGCCAGGCGTTCGCGGAGCCTCGGCGCGTCGGCGTTCGTTGGATGAGAAGGCACCGGCCGCAGCGGGAGGCCAGGGCGGCTCTGGCTAGGCGCTTCAGCGAGTTGGCGCGGCCACGCACTCTTCGGCAGACGAGGAGCTCTAGATGGCACTGCATCTGACTGTTGCGACTGCGGTTCTCGCCGGCTTGGCGTCGGTTGCTGAGGGCGCCCTTATCGACGCCGTGGACCTGGCGCCCGCTGACCACCGGAGCGACGAGCCGGTGGCGGGAAAGTGGTGGCTGAACCGCGATGCCGATGCCTGGGGCGCCAATGGCGGCACGATCCTCATGACAGGGCGACCGCGAGACGCCGCCGTGGACGACAGCCTCCACAAGGTCATCGCCGCGTCGGGTTACATTCCGTACCGCGTTCCGTGGCTCGCCATCGATCCGCGGGTGAACGGATGGCATCGCATCTACGTGGGTCTGTATCACCGTTCCGAGCCCCCACAGGCGCGTCTTCTTGCGAAGCTCTCGGACGAGCTATATCCCGAGTACCTGCAGACGCCAGACGACACGGAGACACGGGTAGCCGAGGTCTACTGGAAGGCGGCCGATCTTTCTGGCAGGCAGATCGAGTTGGGGCAACCGCCCGCTCCCTGGGCTCATCCCGACCACGGTTGGATCGGAGGCATCAGCCACATACGCCTGGAGCCGATGACGGAAGTCGAGGTGAGGGAGGCTGAGCAGGAGATCATCTTGCCCCCGGCCGAGCAGCGGCTGTTCGGAATGCTCGACTACACCGACGAGGTGTTTTGGTGGGGCAGGGCGGACACGGAGAACGACATCCGAGCGATCGTCTATCGCCATGAGCAGGCCGGGTTCGGGCGCATCTATTTGCGCTGCTTTGGCACGCACCTGGACAATTCACTCGCGGTGGCCGAGGCGGCTCCTCGCTGGACGGATGAACAGGAAGAGAAGTGGTGCGAGAGCCAGAACTGCGCCGTGGGGTGGAAGCCCTACATCGAGTTGGCGAACAGGTTCGACCCACTGCAGGTGGCCGTGGAATATGCCGAGCAGATCGGCGTCGAGGTCCACGCATGGGTGAGGATGACGAACTTCAACCGCGAGCCTCGCGCAGCCTTCTGGCACGACAACCCGCAGTTCTACGCGCAGATGCTGGTCACCGAGAAGGACGAGGAGACGGGGAAACAAGTGCCCGTCGAGCCTTACCAGCGCCAGGCATATCCGCGGGTTCTCAGCTTTGCCTACCCGGAGGTGCGTGCGTTCTACGTCAAGTTCTTCGAGCAGCTCGCGTCCACCGGTACCCCGGGCATCATGATCGACCTGCTGCGTCACCCGCCCATAGCTGGGTACGAGCCAGTGGTCTCGGAAGCTTTCCAGCGCGAGTACGGGGTCGCCATGGAGACCCTCGATGTCTACCACGACCCACGGGTGCAAGAGCACCTGTCCCAATACCTGGAGGCCTTCTTGCGCGACCTGCGGGCCGCCATCGGTGACGACATCGAGATATCAGTCCGTTCGTCCGGACCGAGCAAGTACGCCCTACGGGGGGAGGAGTGGATTGCTGAGGGCCTGATTGATGCGATTGTGGATGGCAACTGGTACAGCGGCAATGGCCCGCGGGGCACCATCGAAGCGACGATTGCCGCGGCAGGCTCGCGCGGCAAGGCCTACGCGGTCGCTGAGAGCTACGACGTGGACCCGGATGACAACTGGACGCGACGCCCCGGCTGGCCATCCCCCGAGGCCATTCACGCGCTCTCGGCCATCTATCGCGACAAGGGAGCCGACGGCTTTGGCCTGTACGAGTCAACCGTCTTCACCTGGTATCCTCACCTCCGCCGCGCCATCCGGCGAGCCGGCTGGGGCTCGGATCCGAGACCTCCCGACTGAGACCATCAACGGCACGTCGTGCTTTGGCGCGCGTTCTCAGCCAGAGATCGAGGGCGCTGGCAGGGCGTTCGCGGGACCCTTGCCTGGCGTTGGGAACAAGGGCGCCCGCCAGGCGCTGACCGAGGTGTCGCAGCCTGGCGTCGCAGGGCGTAGTCTTCCGGGAGACAGCGGCCGGGGCCCTGGGCTTGGTCGCAGCAGGAGGACATCGCGCTCTTCTTCAAGTCCTACCGACACGCCGCGAACGCATCGGGCGACGTGGATCCACCCAGGCAGTACGTCCCTGGCCGCAGGTCGCGCGCGGGCACTGCCGCCGGCTGCGCGACCGTCACTGAATGGCTTGCCGTCGGCCCCTGCCACGCCCTCAACTTCCACGGAGAGTTGATGGCCGACGACCTGGTCGCCCGTGTGCCCTTGCCATTGACCGCGCGTGACTGCCCGCGCGCTCCCAGCCCGAGATTGATGGGGATGGCGGAGCGCTGGCGTGGCGTTGGGAACGAGGGCGCTCGTTGAGGGCTGGCGAAGCCACTACACCACGGTCAGACCGCACGGCTCGGTCGGATACCGGCCGTTGGCACCCGGGGCGATCCCGCCATGCCCTCCGGACCCGGCTACGCCCCGCCTTCCGGACATGGCTGACAGCAACGAATCTATGAGACTGTACCGTGATTTGGGGAGGTCATTCTGCACCTGCATGACCGGGACGTATTCCGTCGCGTCCGACGGACTCTCGACGCGAAGGGTGAAACGACGCTCGGTTTCTCGCGGCGACTCAAGGCCGCCATCGCCCTCTCTACCATTCTCGCGATCGGGTCCATTGGCATCGTGGGGCTCCAGGTCCTGAAAGGCCGAAGCGAGGGGCAGACGCCCGTTAGCGACGCGCCGACCGCTGCCCAGACCATCCACGAAGCAGCCGAACTGGGCGACGTAGGTGAGGTCGAGCGGCTTCTGCAGGAAGGCGTTGATGTCGACGCCAGAGACGAGGCTGGCGCCTCCCCACTGCTCCGCGCGTCGAACCAGGGCCACATCGATGTGGTTTCCCTGCTCATAGCCAACAGCGCCGACCCGATGGCGGCGACTGACAGCGGCAAGACGCCCGTGCACGCCGCCGCGTTCAGGGGGCATCGCGATGTCGCGAACTTCCTGGTTGCCAACGGGGCCAGGTGGAACATCCACGCCGCCTCGGCGTGCGGTGAATTGGAGGAGGTGGACGGGTCATTGCGCGACGGAACAGACATCGACGTCGCGGGGCTCTGTGAGTGGACGCCCTTGCACTGGGCTGCGCTCCGAGGGGGCGCGGATGCCGTGAAGTTCCTGCTTGACCACGGTGCGTCAGTAGAGGCCCTCGGCCAATGGGGTGGTACGCCGCTGCACTTCGCGGCGATGGGGGGCGATCCGGACGTGACCGAACTGCTGCTTGGTGCCGGCGCCAACGCGAACACCCCCAACGGGAGCGGCGCTACCCCGTTGCATGATGCGGCCTCGCAGGGGCATCTGCCATTGGTGGAACTCCTCATCGACAACGGCGCCGATGTCGACGCTGTAACTACGCGAACGGAGGAGACTGCGACTGACATGGCGACATCTGCTGGTCACGACGCCGTGGTCGCGCGGCTGTCCGAGGCCGGCGCCGACCACTGAGTGCCGTCGATGGGACCGGGCAGACAACGCT
>CAZKUN010000273.1:0-10994 GCA_964555935.1 uncultured Armatimonadia bacterium
CGAGGCCGCGCTGTCCATCAAGCCAGACCTCATCCTGTTAAGTGGTCAATAGGAGTGTAGGGCTTCGCGACGCCCACATCAGGCCTCGCCTCGACGGAACCGCATGGTGTAGTCCCAAAGGTTGCCTTCGGTAGCCTCTTGCGTCATCCCCGCGCCCTCCACTAGCTTCGCCGTCGTGGATGGCAGCGCGTAGTCCGGATCAGGCAGGAACTCGGTCACCGCTAGCCTGCCTCCGGGCCTCAGCACGCGCCGCACTTCACCCAGGGCCCCGTGTCGATCGGGGATCTCCTGCAGCGCCGCCACCACGAACACGAGGTCGAAACTCCCCGCCCGAAAAGGGAGCGCGCAGGCATCGGCGGCCAGCGGGCGTACTCCCGGCGCGCCCGCACCCGATAGCTTGCGCCCGAGTTGCCGGAGCATCCCCTCCTGCACGTCCAGCGCCACGACAGAGCCTCCCGGCGCCACGCGCTTCGCAGCCTCTGTCGTCTGCGCCCCGCTGCCGCATCCGATCTCCAGGACGCGAAGGCCCGCGCTCACTCCGCTGCGCTCGACCACGCGGTCAGGCGGCTGAAGCCATTCTCTGAGCGAGCTGTCCAGGAATCGACCTACGTACGCCGGCGCCGGGATGCGGAAGAACCTCTTCGCGACCCTCATGATCCCGCTGATCACCACGAGCGCGAGCGGAACGCCGATGATTATCTGGAGCCACATGACTGTCTCCCAGCGTCAGGCAGTTGGCGGTATTGAAAGCGATGGGACTACTGATGTGAAGGGTAGACCTCAAACTCCACCACCTGAAACAACCCATTCACCGAGTTGTGCAGCCCCGTGAATCGCACCTGCCGCGCCTGCCTCGGCTCGAAGCGATCCACCTGCCACCCGACCCAATCGCCCTCGCTCTTGTCCACCGCCGGTTCCCACGTCTCTCCATCAACCGACGTATCGACGCGATACCTGAAGTGCCGTCCATCCAGGTCAAACAGCATCACCTGCGTCCGGGCCACCGTCTCGGTCTTGGGCAGCTCAATGGTGAAGCTCCCCGGCCATGCGAAGTACCCAAACCCGTTCATCCCGCCGTACAGATCCACGTTTCCGTCGATGATCTCCTCGGGCGTCAGTTCCGGCTGATCGTCTAGCCTGACGCAGCCGATGATCTGGGCTCCCTTGTCCGCCAGGGCGAGATTCCCGCTGTTGTCCCTCTCTACGAAGTCCAGCTCAGCGAGATCCACCTTACCGGATGGCGTGTAGGTCCCTTTGACGAACTCATGCAGCGCGTCGTACATCTCCCGCCCGAGGCCTTCGCGCTCGGCGAACATCTTCACCGCGCCGCCGCCCTCGTAGTACCCCAGCAGCGCCTCATCCATCCAGCCGTACTTCACTCCCGCGTCCAGGTACGCCCAGAACCGCCGCGTGTGTTCGCCTCTGTCGAGCGCCCGTCCGTCGAACTCGATCTCGATCCCCGTGCCCGCCATCCGCGCGATCTTCGCCGCGGCGAGCAGTCGTTGATCGTCCGCCTCGCTCATGAAGAAGTGGTTCGGCTGCAGCATCGTCGCGTCGAGGCCTATCTCCCGCCAGTTCGTCGCGCCACCTCCGCCAAAATACGGGATGAAGTAGAGCTTCATCCCCATGTCTCGCACGCAGTCGCCAGTCCACCCCACGATGTCCGCGTCTTGTGAGGGTATGTTCTCTGCCAGCCAGTAGAACCCGGCGAGGTTCAGGTGCTCAAAGCTCCGCGCCTTCCAGTTCCGCATCACCTCGTCGATGTACCATGCCACCGCCTCTCGCCGGTCCTCTTCCTCGCTGAAATCCAGTCCCCGTGGCGCAGGCATTCCTGCCTGCGGCCGTTCCTCGTCCCCCGCCCGCCCGAAGTCCGTTATCTCCCTCAGCGGCGTCGGCAGTGCGATCACCACATTCACCACGTGCTCCGGATCACCGAGCGCCGCGCCTGCTTCGGCGACCGCCTCCTCCAGCCCAACCAGGCCCGTGTCATCGCGAAACCACGCATCCGCCAGCCACTGCCAATCCGCCAACTCGGGCAGCTTGGCATCCTTCGCCGCATGGTTCAGCATCGTCCCGTCGTCTGTGGAGAACTCGATGAAGAGGAAGCTATCGAACAGCCAATCTTGCGGCTCGCCGTCTTCGTCCACGTGCGCCACATACGGCATGATCGCCTCGGAGGTCCAGTCGACTCGTCGCTCCATGCCATGGTAGATCAGCACCATGTCGCGGACGCCCCCGACCTCCTCCGTCCCAGGCCGCAAATATTCCCCTTGCGCCGCTGCCATCACGCCTAGCGCCAACATGCCACATATCATGCCCCGTCCTTCCCCGCTCCCGTACGAATCCCTGTAGGAGGGGTTCCAACCCCGACGCCGTCCGTCGTCCCTCCTCTCACTCCCACCCTCTCCCGCCCGTGTCAGACACTTGTTTTGTCGCCTCAGGCAAAACGGGTGTCTGACACTGAGATTCCCAATCCTCCTCCGCCATCCCTCGCCCCCCTCCCAATCCCTGTAAGAGGGGTTTCAACCCCGACGCCGTTCGTCGTATCCCGTCACCCGCCCCGCTTCCTCGCCTTCATCAACAGGAACTGCGGACAGTGCCGATTGCTCGCTACGATCTTCGCATTAAGCTCCTCCGCCCCCGGCGTCGCATCCGGCTCTCGCAGTTGATCTATCGCCAGCCCCGCCTCTACCAGCGGCATCACGTACTGCTCGATCGTCCTCCGATGCGACTTGCACCAGATCGGGTCACCGTTGTCGTCCTTCATGATCCACTCGGCCCACTCGATGATCCCCGCCTCAAGGTAGTGCCCCACCACCGCCAACTCGGCGCCATCGATCTCGTGTCGGTCGCTGAAACTCCGCATCGGATGGACGACGCTGATGGCAACGAATCCGCTGGGCTTCAGGATCCTCCGGGCTTGCCCGAACGCCTCCGCCAGGTCGTCGACGTACTCCAGCATCATGGGGAAGAGGACGATGTCAAAGTGTTCTTCGGGATACTCGTTGAGCCGCTCAACGCCGCCCTCGCGAAGGTGCAACTCGACGCCCGCCTCGGCCGCGTTCTGCGCCGCTGCTTCCAGTAGCCTCGGCACGGGGTCAAGTCCGTGCACCTCCGCTCCGTGCGTGGCCAGCCGCACGCTGTAGTGCGCCGGACCGCATCCGACCTCGAGCGTCGTCTTGCCGCCGGAATCGCCGAGCATCTCGCGCATCGCCGGGATCTCGATCAGCTTGTTCCAGTTCGCTTCACGCGCGCAGTGCGCGAGGTAGTTCTCAGACGCTCGCCTCCACGCGGCGCGAGCCGTATCGCTAACAGGCCCTTCGGACCGGCGACAGAACGGTGGAAGATACATGATTGGCGGTGGCACTCCTTGGGGGATGTCGCAACGGAGTGCTATACGTTGCGGCGATGGTGAGGTCGCGTCCGGCTTACCGTCCGGTAGCACGAGCATTCTAGCCCAAGCGCCGCTGTCGTACCCGTGGCGCAGGCATTCTTGCCTGCGGCCGTCACTCCACGTCCTCGGCGGGATACGCCCTGATCCAGTCCATCTCAATCGTGAACGGGCCCGCCTCGCCATCGGCGATCAGCACGCCCACTGACTGCACCTTCTCTGCCGTCACTTCGGCCGCGTCAGGAACGGGCTGTCCGCGGAAGCTGGCCTTGAAGGCGCTGAACGGCACGCGCACGACCGCCCATTCTCCCTTCGGCGCCTCGAACGGCGCCCGGTACATTCCCTCCTCGCCATCGAGTCTCAGCGAGACCTGGTACTCCCTCCCGTCGGCCCTCACGCGCAGCACCAGTCCCGCCTGGCCATCGAGTTCCAGGTCCGCGGGCTTCGATCTCGCCGAGGCAAACCCGCCGTTGTTCGCGAGCGATGTCTCGCCGGAGAAAACAGCCGTGCCGTCGTCGGTGAACTCGAGACCGGCCTTCGACACGCCGCCCATGATGGTGTCGTTGACGATCTCCCAGTCCTCGCGCCCATCGGCCTCATCGAAGCCGAACACGAGCTTCTGATCGTCAGGCGTATCTGCTTGTGCGATCGACGCGAGTGTCACGACAGCCGCCATCAACGTCAGACGTGCAGACATCTGACCACCTCCCGTGCGCGCTCTACAATCATTCCAACAGCGCGGCCCCGACAAGGTTTCCCCGAGTGACGCCTCTGGTCGTCGACGCGCCGCCGACCTCTGGACTCTATTGGAACGCCACTCCCGTCCGAGTGTTCGAAGATGCGAGCAATGCGTGGCTCGAGAGGCCGTCGGCGCCATGGGGAGGGCGTGCACATGCGATCGAGTGTATGGTTGACGGTGTGCGCGGCGTTGGTCGTTGGAGCGGCACAGGCGGACCCAGTGTCGATTGCCGTGTTGGGCGGGGCGGCGGGACCCGTTGAGGGGGAACCCGACGTGCGCATGGTCTCCGAGGACCTGCGCATCGACCTCGCGCCGGACGAGGCGACTGTAACGGCGGACATGCAGTTCCACAACGAGGGCGATGCTCAGGACCTCGTTATGGGCTTCCCGCAGATCTCCAGACCTGACCGCGGCGCCATCAGCCTCAAAGGGATGACGTTCACTGTCGACGGCGAGGACGTCGCCTCCGAGCACCTCCCGCCCGACGGCGACGAGTGTGAGCTGGTCCCTGCTTGGCTGGGCGTCGACAGTTGGCACGTCGCAACCGTCCCCTTCGAGGCCGACCAAATGCGTCGGGTGCGGATCTCCTTCAAGCACGACCATGGCGGCAGCGCGCCCGGGTTCGGCATGGGCTACGACTGGTTCCTCTACGTGCTGTCAACAGCCCGCCAGTGGAAGGGCACCGTCGACCGCATCAAGGTCACGGTCACTTTCGGCGAGATGGTTGGCGCGTTCGCGCATGTCTTCCCCGCCGAGTACCGGCTCGACGAAGCCGCCCGCACGATCGAGTGGGACCTGACCGATTTCGACGGCGACCCGGGCGACATACGTGTCGCGTGGTGGCCGACCGTGTCTGCTGTGAGTGTCAGGGACGAACCGATTCGGGCCCACGCCTACCTCGGCAAGAGCTGGACGCCCGTCATCGACGTGGTGCCGCTCGCCGAGGTGATGGGGTGGCAGTGGAGCGTGGTGCCTGGCACGGGCGAGTGGGTGCTGGAGACGGGCGGACACCAGTTAACGGTGATTCAGGATGAGGAGCGCGCGAGCTTGGATGGCGCAGACTACGACCTGCGATGCCCGCCACGGCCCCCCCTGGGCCATGGCACAGAGGGGCTCCGAGGCGGCTGCATGCTGGCTCTCGGGGACCTCATGCAGTTCGCCGACGTCCATTTCGAGCCGGATGGCTACGAGAGCCACCTGAAGATTCGGTAGTTCGCCGCCGTCACCCCCAGACGATCTTGCCCAGCACCACCGGCTTTCTCGCGCCTGTCGCGGAGGGCACGTTGCCTGGTCGGCCAAGCAGCGTCTCGTTGGCGAGGATGCAGAACGCCATTGCCTCCTTCGCCGCGTCGTCGATGCCGAAGTCCGCGTGGGTCAGCACCTTCACCTCAGGGAGCATCTCCGCGATCATCCGCATCAGCGTTGGGTTCCTCACGCCGCCACCGCCGACGATCATCTCGTCCGGCAGGCTCGGCAGATGCGTCCGGTAAGCGTGTGAGATGCTCTCGGCCGTTAGCGCCGTGAACGTGGCAATCAGATCGCGGTATCCGCGGCCATGTCCCTTCAGGCGCCTCAGCCAGTTGGTCGCGTATTCGATCCCAAACTGTTCGCGTCCCGCCGTCTTGGGCGGCGGCTTCTCGAAGTACTCATTGTCCATCAACGATCCGAGAGCCCGCTCATCGACCTCGCTGTTCGCCGCGAACCGGCCATCCTCGTCCATCAGGAAATGCCCCTGCGAGCCCACATCCATCACGCCGTCAATCACCATGTTCCCCGGCCCGGTGTCGAAGGCGACCACGTCCTCCAGCAACCCGCCCGCCGGAATGTACGTGACGTTCCCGATCCCCCCGATATTCTGCATCGCCCGAGTCTTCGCATCATCGCGAAACAGCGCGTAATCAGCCAGCGGCACCAGCGGCGCGCCTTCGCCTCCGGCCGCCATGTCTCGATACCGGAACTCCGCCACTGTCAAGATTCCGGTTCGCTCGGCGATGATGCTTGGCTCGCCCAGTTGCAGCGTCGCCGAGCGTTCCGGCTGGTGACACAGGGTCTGCCCGTGGGAGGCGATGGCATCGACGTCACCCGCTTCAATCCCCACTTCACCCATCACCGCCAGCGCTGCCTCGGCGAATAGCTCGCCAATCTCCACATTGAGGCGCGTCACGTCCGCCGCGTCGCGGTGCGCGTGCCTCGGCACCTGCCATGCAATCTGCTCCGGCATGGGGTGCTGCACGTAGCCCTTCAGTTCCACGCTGATGTCCGGGACTTCACCGCTCAGCTCCACAACCGCCGCCGTCACCGCATCCACCGATGTCCCTGACATCAGCCCAACGAGGACCCGCTTCGTCTTCCCGGCGTATCGCGCCAGTATCTCCGCTGGTCTCATACGCCCCCCTTCGCTGCCACCACCATCATCCCCTGGAGCCTTCACGCGCGCAGGTCCGCCCCGCACCCCCACTCGAACCTCCGCCCAGGAGCGTGCCTCGATGACACCCTTAGCCCTCATCGCCGTCCTCGCCGCACCCGCCGTCGCGCAGGAATACCTCACTGTCGCCGACGGCCACCTCGCCTGGCAGTCCGGCGAGCGCGCGCGGTTCTGGGGCGTGAATCTGGTGGACGAACTCGGCCGCGAGAAGGCCGAGATCGATCAGATCGCGGCGCGCGTCCCCCAGATGGGCTTCAACGCCTGCCGGCTGCATCTCTACGATGTCCGCCTGCTGGATTCCGATGCGGTCTCCGCCGGCGGCAAATCGACCTCTCGCGTCCCGCGCGCCTGCGCGAAGGGCGACGATTCCCCCCTCGACCGATTCGACTACGCCATCGCGAAGCTCGAGGAGCAAGGGCTGCGTCTCTTCCTGACTTTCGACCGCGCGCGTTGGACGTTCCAGCCGGGCGACTCCGACGATGAGGCCTGGTCCACGGCCATCGAGGAATTTCCCCAGTGGAGTCGCGAGCAGCTGCCGTACATCGACGACACCTGCGCCGAGTTGCAGCTCGAGTACACGCGCACTCAGCTCGACCACGTCAACGCTTACACGGGCCGGCGCATCGCCGAGGATCCGAACATCATCCTCTACGAACTCACCAACGAGAATGGTTTCGTTAAGGCCATGCTCGAGGGCGCTCACCGCAAGTGGCCCGAGTATTTTCAGGCGGTGCTCCGCGCCAAGTGGAACGCGTGGTTGCGCGAGGAGTATCCCACGATGGCAGCCCTCCGCGAGGCGTGGAGCGAGGTGGGGGAGGGCGAGAGCCCGGCCGGGGATACCGTCGCCTTCGAGCCCGCCTACGGCAATGCGGCGGAGTACCCATCAGGCCGCCTCGCCGATGTCCACCGCTTTACCTACCACTGCTTCCAGAGCTTCAACTAGCGCCAGGTCGCGCTGATGCGATCGATGGCAGCCCAGGGCGTTGGGAGTAGCGTCGTGCCGATCTGCTTCGATACCGTCCACGAGCACAAGATCGCCTGGATGGCCGCCGCCTCGCGGGGCGACTTCCTCTGCGTCGGCACGTATACCAACGAGGCGACGCACAACCAGGAGGCGCCGCGCTATCCCTTCGCTTCCGCGCTGGACGGGCGCCCGCAGTTCTACAACCTCAGCTACCAGGGCGCCATCGACAAGCCGACCGTCATTTATGAGACAAACGTGCTCAAGCCCGCGCCTCATCGCGCGAGCTACCCCTTCCGCGTCGCGGCGCTTGGATCGTGGCAGGATTGGGACGCGGTCTTCTGGTACGTGTGGAGCGATGGCACGGTCAAAGACCAGGTCGATCCCCAGGTCTACATCGATGCCGGCTTGCGCTACGCGGCCTCGTCTCACATTTGGCATGGAATAGTGATCGCCACCGACGAGGTCCTGCTCGCCGCGCTGAACGCCGCCGGGAAGATCTTCACCGGTTTCCACCTCCAGCCCGCGCCCGATCCGCTGGTCGTTGAGATCGGCACGGAGAACCTGCTCCACACGAACTGGATCGGCGACATCGACGTCCCGACGCCTCCCGGCGCCGAGGGGAAGTACCCCAAGGCCGAGGCCGAGAACGCCACCACGTTTACGCGCGGTCTCAAGTGGGATTTCCGCTTCGACCAGGTTGAGACCCGCAGTCCCGACCCGCTCGTCGCGAAGCTCAACTCGCCTCTCGTGCAGAATGGCGAGACGACCTATGATTGGGAGCGCGGCACGCTGGTCATCGATGCCCCCGGCGCCAAAGCCGTCATCGGCTTCCCCGGTTCTGAGCAGACCTTCTCTGGCGGCGTCTCTCTCACTCTCCCACCCCCTGTAGGAGGGGTTTCAACCCCGACGGTGTCTTCGGCGGATCCCTCCGCAACTGCCTCCCAAGCCCTCGTAGGAGCGGCTTCAGCCGCGACTTCCGTGCCGTCTCCGTCCGCCGACTTCGTCACCTTCGCCCTCGTCGCTGAGCCCGGCCAATCATTGGCCTCAACCGACTCCGCAACCGCCATCCTCATCGGCACGGGCGAGAACGACGGCTTCACGGTCAAGGACGAGTGGGACACCGATCCAAGCCTCACGTTCCACAACATGCTGAAGACCGGCGGCAGTGGCCCGCCGCGGATCCGTCGCCACGCCGGCACGATCACTCTACCCAAAGCCTTTGCCACTCAGGCCTTCGACTTCCTCATGCAGCCCATCGGGACTTCGTCGGGGATCGAACTCACCCTCACCAGCGACATGGCGGCATTCGTCATCACCCTCCGGGCCGAGTGACCGGCGGCCCCACAACCCACCCATCCGTTTCGCCGAGCACCCGCGTCAGTTCCCCGGATGTCGCATCGACAGTCGCGGCACGGTACGGACCCCGCAGTCCATCCTCGTCTCTGGCAAGCGCCTGCGTGGCTAGCAGGCACGTGCCGTCCTGCGACCAGGTCATCCGCGGCGGCCTGAGCAGGTCGCCCTCGAGGTCGCCGCGGAGCGCGGATACATCAATCCGGCGCGCCACGCCCGTCCCGTAGTCCCAGATACCGAATTCGTGGTGCAGACCGTAGCCGCCCTGCGGGTCGTCCGTGCCCGAGCGAAGCCGCACGAGGCGTCTCCCCCCTTGAAGCGCCGGATATGCCCGGACGTGTCGCCAGTCGAACGCGTCCTGACCCTCTAACTCGCCCAGATCCCTCAGCACGTCGCCGGTCGTCATGTCCACGACCCACATCTCGCCATCGGTGTCGCCCGAAACGTGGGCGCCGTGCGTCTGGCGGACACGGGTGTTCTCATCTCCGAAGACGATCTCGGGCTCTGCTGTCGGATCGTCAACAACGTGCCGCAGGAGATGCGGGTGGGACCACACCAACATTGCCCGGCTATCGGTTGCCCACTCGTACATGTGCGTGCTGGCTGCCACCTCCACCACGCGTTGCTCGGCGCCATCGGCCCCGAAGATGACGATCTCATTCCGTTTCGTCGGAAGGTACGGCCCCGGCTCGGACATGTAACGCGGGCTCCCCGCCGCGAGGTTGATGGCGAGTCGCGACCCGTCCGGCGACCACGTTGCGGCGCAGCCAGGACCGAGCGAACGTGCCTCCGGCGCATCCATCAGCTCCGTCCACTGCCCGGTGAGAACGGACAGCACGCCATACCGCGTGCCCTCGCTGAACGTGTTCTCGTGCTCCCAGTAAGTGAGCAGCGCGTTTGACGTCGGCGACCACACGAACCGGTCGGCCGGAACCGGCAGCACGGGCATCGATGAATCCCACATGTGCGGTCGGACCTGCAACTTGCGCTCCGGCGTGATCCACGCCACGTGCCGCCCGTCCGGGCTCCACGCGACCGGCGGCTCATCGTAGCGTACCTTCAGCCGCTCGGGTGCCACGTCGCCAACCGCCATCGGCAGGGAATCAAGGGTCGGATCCCACGTCCACACCCGCGATTCGGCATCTACGAGGAGTACCGCGTGGCCTCGCGGCGACCATGCGAGCAACCGGTGTGGCTCATCGCTTAGCGCCTCGTCAGGCGTAAGCCGCGCGGGATCTCCGCCCGGCCTGTCCAGCGCCCAGATCGCCCGTTTGCCGTCCTGCGTCTCGCCCTCGAGCGCCAGCCACTCGCCATCCGCTGACCACGACATGGGCGCAAGCCCAGGCTCGACCCCTATCGGCATCAGCTGCGGTGGGTTGGCGACGAGCAACGCCGGGCTACCATCGCCACCATCCGCGCACGCGAAATGCACGCCCGCCCACGCCGTGGCGTCCCGCCCTGGTCCATCGGCGTTTCCAGAGACTCTGTCCTGGCTTGCCCGACAACCACCCAGGAGCGCGACGGACGTCACCAGCATCATCCATCGTCCCAATTCATCACCTCAGCAGTGTGTCGAACGCGGCCCAGGAATCCCTACGGGTCCCCGACTCCCTCATTCAGACGGTCAGCAACTCGTCCGGGAAGAGACTCACCCATCACTCCTCCACCCTCCGCACCGTCCACACCTCGATCGCGCCTTCGTCGCCGAAGAACGCTGCCAGCCTCGCTTCTCCCGTCTCGACGAAGTGCCGATAGTCGAACGAATGGTAGTCTGCGTACTCTCGGTCGTATGGGATCTGGGTGACTTCCCACGTCTCGCCGCCATCCTCGCTGAGATAGACCACGTACCCGCCCGGTCCGTGGGTGAAGAGCGTCCCCCCTCCATCGGCCATGAGGAGCGTCGGGATGACCACTTCCCTCGGGAACTCTAGTTGTCGCCACGCCTCACCATCCCACTTGACGATCCGACCTTTGTCCTTGCCCTCGGCTTGCTGGCCCCGGGCGTCGCGGAAGTTGATGGCAGGGCGTCCATCCGGCGCGACGCCGATCCCATATAGCACGAGTTCGGGGCCATCCAGGTCCTGAACCACGAGCGAGGCGTTGCCGATCGTCAGGGGGAGGCCGA
>CAZKUN010000273.1:11004-11961 GCA_964555935.1 uncultured Armatimonadia bacterium
TGGCGCCGATTTCGAGTTCCCCGCCCGGCTCAATCGTCTCGCCGTCGGGCAGCGCCGCATACATGATGTGCGATCCATCCCCGAAGTTCGGCGCCAGTCCCACCGCGTTCACCTTCCACGCCAGGTGCAGCGTGTTCCCAGCGTCGAAGTGCATCCGCATGAACCAACGCTGGTAGTAGTGCGGCTCCGCGTGGTGGACGACCCAGTGCCAGCGGCCGACCTTGGCGCCCAGCGAAGTCCACGTCTTCGTCTCGTGGTCGTAGCGCGCGACGCTCCCGCCCAGGAGCATGGGGTTCTTCGTCCCCTGGCGCGAGGACACGTACAGGTAGCCCTTGCGATCCGTGGTGAACTCGGGGTAGGTGACGAATTCGCCCGGCGGGTACTGGTTCGATCCCGGCTCCTGCCGCTCGAATGCATCGATCTTCCCGGGCTCGGTCGAGATGAAATACCGCCACTCTTGGCTGTCGTGCATCCCTCCGGTGATGTGGATGTGCCCCGCCCCGTCGACGCCGATCACGGGCGCCATGTGGTACGGGTCATTCGCCACCGGGCCATGCACGAATCCGTCCGATATCTCCCCGTCCGCGCTCTTCTTCCGCACCCGCACGTTCCGTTCCGCATCCAAGTACGCGCAGTAGATCGCGCCATCGGCCGTCGTGATCTTCGTCTCCGCGTTCGCGAAGAACGCCGTGCCGCCCGGTGGCAGGTCGGCGATCTCCATCTCCTTCACGCAGACGAGCCCATCCGCGGCGACCGGGGTCCATCCGATGACCAGGCATGCCAGTATGGCGGTCATAGTCTCGCTGCCTCCTGTGGCTGGAGTGTGCCCCGTGGCTGCGAGTGACTCCTTCGTCCCCGCCTTCGCCTCGATGGGGCGCCGGGGGCGAATCTCCGTCCGACGGGGTGTTGAGAAGTGTGGACGCGATTGCATTACCGGAACTGGCGGAGTC
Source organism: uncultured Armatimonadia bacterium (assembly GCA_964555935.1). Classification (GTDB taxonomy): domain Bacteria; phylum Armatimonadota; class Zipacnadia; order Zipacnadales; family VGFC01; genus CAZKUN01. Next base: position 11,955 of record CAZKUN010000273.1, read on the forward strand.
CATGAAC
>CAZKUN010000274.1:0-11958 GCA_964555935.1 uncultured Armatimonadia bacterium
GAGGTCTACACGAGCGGAACGCTTCCGTACATGGAAGTCGAAGTGTTGTCGGAGATTCTGAAGCTCAAGCCCGATGCCAGCCACACGGTCACGCGGCACTGGTATGCGGCTGCGGTGCCGGGGGCGGTAGTTTCGACCACGGATGCCGGCGCCGTCAGCCAGCCGCTAGTGGTTGAGCAGGGCGAGAGCGGCAGCATCCATCTGACGGGCGTGTTCGGCGTGTTCGCCGAGGGCTCGGTAGTGTTGAGCGAGGTCGACGAGGAAGGCACGAAGATCTCGGAACTGGCCGGCTTCCCCGCATCGCCCGCGGCGCCCCTCTCGATCGATGAGGAGATTGAGGTCTCCCGCGGAGCCACAACCATCGCGCTCGACCTGAAGAACTCAAACGGGACGCCGATCGGCCGCATCGCGGAGGCGACGATTCCAGAACTCGAGAGGCCCGAGATCGCGGATGCGGAGGATGGGGAAGGCACGCAGCAGGGCGAGTAGCGCGCGTCTCAGCCGTTGGGGAAGTCGCGTTTCGGTCGGGCTGCCGCCGTTTGGATCTGTGTCTTCAGTCGGTCGACGTTGCCCAGATCGGTCTTTACGTAGATGGGCCTCCCCGAGATGCTCAGCGTGTTCGGCCCGTCCCAGTCGATGGACCAGTCTTCCCGCACGATGGTCTCTCCGTCCTGGTTCTTCAGTTCCGCTTCGGGGATTTCGCTATCGCTGATGAGGACAGGTGTGCCAACCATGCTGGTGACGCCGGTGACCATCGACGTGTCGCCCAGCGTCAGGACTTGGTCCTCGCCCGTGGTCCAGAGGGCGACGACCGCCTCCGTGTCACGTTGGAAGACAAGCGCCCACACGTCCGGCCCGAGGTCGATGCGCTCTGCGTAGGTTGACTCGCCGATCATCGCGACGACGGTCTTCACGGCGAAGTACGCTTCCTTCGGTCTCACGCGGTCGCCCAGCCAAGGCGTCCAGAGCGCCATGTAGAAGTCCGGATTCGAGAGGATCTCCGCGTACCCCGCGTCTGGTATGCCGCTCAGGTGGAACGTGTAGACGCGCTCGATCCACGGGACGGTCGCCGCCACCAGGTAGACCCTCGCCAGCGCGCGCGCCTGGTCCTCCTCGCTCACGGAACGGTGCCGGTGCCAGAAGTCCTGCTGCAGATGCCCTAGCATCGATGGCTCCACGCCGGCCCAGCCGATCTCGGTGATCCACAGCGGCTTCGCGTCCCCGTTCTTCTCCATCACCTTACGCATGTTCCCGATCGTCTCGAGCATACGCCCTTCTTCGGGCATGAGGGGCCAGCAGTACGGGTGTGAGGCGACGATGTCGAAGTAGTCCTTGCCGCCGTGCCGGTAGATGATGTCGAGGAATTCCGGCTCCGCCGATCTGTGCCTGTAGTTCCCGCCGCTGAATCCGGCCAGGACGACCTTGTTGTCCGGGTCCGCTCGCTTCACGCCGCGCCAGAATGCCTTGAGCATCGTGACATAGCGGCCTTGCCAGGTGGGCATGTGCGGCTCGCCGCCGGCCTGCCAGTATCTGATCCGGCCCTTGTACCTGACGGCGACGCGGTACATGAACTCCTCGAAGGCCTCGACGCCGTCGTCGTTCGGGAACATGGCGGCACTGCCCGGCACCCTCAGCCACTCCGACGGGTGAGTGACGATGGCCGTCTGATCGAGGCCGTGCCGCGCGCCGAGGTCAGCGCTCCGGATGACGCGGTTCTCGTCGGAGAAGTCGTACTCGCCCCGCGTCGGCTCGAGTTCGTTGTGGTTGAAGTCCACGTGAACGGCGGTGATGCCCAGGTCATCGAGCGCCTCGATGGCAAGCTCCGTGTTCCAGTGCGTCTTGATCGCGAGGAAGGAGTTGGGGATGTGCCGCGGGCCCTGCATTGCCCCGGCGGCCGGGCCGGGCTCCGGGGCCGCGTCGTCCGCGTGGCCCGCGGTGCTGAAGACGAGCAACACCAGTCGTCACGACGGTCTGCTCAGTGATCATCCGAGATGCCCCCGTCGTACATAGCGTCTATACCTCTACCACCGTGATCCTGTCGAGGTTGGCCTCGCCTAGCCCGTACTTCTCGGCAGCGGTCATGATGTGTTTTGGCGGCGGGTTGAGCGGCCACGCCTCGCCCTTCATCTCGTTGCGGCGCTGCTGGATGATGTCGAGGCAGACGCGATCGACCGCGACGGCGTCCGTGCCGGCGACAATCGCGCCGCATGGCCATAGGTATTCCGGGTTCACCTGCGGGCCGCCGTGGCACAACGGGTAGAGCGCATCGACGACGCAGAGCTTGGCTTTGTCGCGGATCGACGGGTGGGCTTGCATCATGCCGATGTCGACGCACGAGTCTGCGTGGATCGGCCAGGGCGTGTTATCGTCTTGCACGTTGAGTTTGCTGACCGCACCCGCCCAGTTCTTCAGGCACGCGGCAATCCCCGCCAGCCAGTGGGTCTTCAGTCTTGGCACGCTGATCAGCACGTCGGCGTGTTCGGAGCAGACCTCGGAAACATGCTCATCGTCGTAGTCGAGGTCGAGCGTCTCGCCCGAGCGATAGCCTCTGTGCCCCACGCGGCGATCCCAGGTGATGACATTCTCCGCCGCGACTCCGGCGTCTTGCAGCCCGTCCCAGATCGCGTACAACACCTCGTCATGAACCGGCGTCATCATCACGCTGTGTTTAACGCCGACCTTGCTAGTTGAGGGGATCATCTGGCGGAAGGCGGCCTCAAGCGAATCCGTGGCGGTCAGTTCGTTGAGGGCCTTCTCCACCAGGTCCTTGACAAGATCCGCATTCACCTCGGTTCCGTCTTCAGAGATGACATTGGGATCGCGCGCGATGACGACCTTCGGGCCGGGAGGCGGGGGAGGGGTGACGCCGGGCGAGTCAATCGCTGCGTCGCGTTGGCATCCAGCCGCCGCGAGACCCCATCCGAGGGTCCCGAGTCCGGTGCCGCGTAGGAAATCTCGTCGGGTGAAGCCGCGCTTCCCGCGTCCAGGCATGAGTGGGCTCCGTTGGCGGATGACGGTGGTATAGAGCCGCTGACAGCGCCTCAATAACTAGACTCGTCGGATCTGGAGATCCGACCTACGGGGCGTTGACGCTACTGACAGTATTGGCAGGGGGCGCGCATTCGTCCTGCTTACAGACGGAAAAGGGCCGCCCGGCGTCGAGCGGCCCTCATATCTTCGCAGCCTACTGGCCCTACCAAGCCGCGATGCGTTCGCCTGCGCGCTGGAGGATGACGCCCTGGGTCATGCGCTTCAGCGTGGCGGTATCGCTCTTCAACTCGTAGGTGATCGTGTAGTTGCCGGCTGCGACTGCCTTGCCGGCGAGGTCGGCGCCGTCCCAGATGTAGGTGCTCTCGCCTGCATTCTTGCTCTGCCACGCGCGGATCAGCGTGCCGGATGAGTCGCGGATTTCCACGACTCGCATCGCGACGCCACTGCCTTCGCCGAGGATCTGGAAGGCGATCGTATCGCCGACGCCGTCGGCATCTGGGCTGAACGCCACGGCGCGGGGCGATGCGGGGCTGCTGGTGGTGTCGACGATGACGAGACGACATGCGATGTGCTCGTTGCGCGTGCCCTTCCCGGTGATCATCGTAACGGGGAACGTGCCGTCGCCATCGAACGTCTCGCGGACGATGACCCGGCCGTCCTGGTTATGCACGATCTGCCCATCGACCTCGGCCGTCGGAGCCGTCGTGCCCCAGGCAACCGTGGCATCACGTCGGTCGACGAGTTGGATGGGAAGCTCCGCCGCATCGGCGGGTTCGGCAATCAATTGCATGCGCAACTCGCCCGTGGTTGAGCCCACCGTCGAGGGCACGGGAATGGGCTGGGGAGCGACGGCAGCCGGCTCGGCCGGCGTGATCGTCGTCGTCGGCGCGCCCTCGTCGAGCCATCCGGGCGGCGGCTTCCAAGCAGGGGCCGGAGGGGTAACGGTCGGTGTGGCGTCGGGAATCGGCGCCATGATGCCTGTCTCCGCGGTGGCTATAGCCCGAGGTCGGCGGCCCGTGGCGACGTTGTGCGCGACAACTTCGCCCTTCGGAGCCCTGTCGCTCAGCCCGTAGATGACGCCATCGTGGGAGCCGCACACGAGCTTGCCGTAGGCGATGGCGGGAGACGCGGTGATCGTGTCGCCGGTGGCGATGTCCCAGGCCATGTTGCCGTCGCTGCGGTTGACCGCATAGATGTGTCCGTTGAGTCCGCCGACGAAGAGCGCCTTGCCCTGGACGGCCGCCGGCGTCGACTCGATCTCGGCCGGGAGATCGGCCACCCACTCAGGCTCGCCGGTCGACGGATTGAGGCCCAGCATCCGGCCGCCGCGAGTCGCCACGACGACGCGTTTATCGGTGACGGTGAGCGATGCTCTGATCTCGCCGCCGACGGTTCGGGTCCACACCTCGCGCCCGTTGCGGGCCGTCAGGTTCATGACGCGCCCGTCCTGCGTGGCCACGTAGAGTTGCTGGCCATCCAGCGCGGGCGTGCTCACGATCGGTGAATTCGCGCGGACCCGCCAGATCAGTTTGCCCTCGTGCTCGCCGAGGGCGTAGACGTACCCATCCTCGCTTGCGCAGAACACGACATCGCGATCGACCAGGCCGTTCTTGTCGGCGATTGCCACCGATAGCGGGCCGCCGGACTTGATTGGCGACGCCGTGATCGGTCCGTCCGTCTGGTGCTGCCATTTGAGTTTCGCGGTGCGGGTGTCGACGGCGTAGAGGCTGCCATCGCGCGAGCCGAAGATTGCCAGGCCTGAGACGGTGATGAGTGGCGACCCGACGACCGCGCCCTTCGTGCGGAAGCGCCAGATCTGCTCGCCGACGCGTTCCTCGCTGAGTTGCTTGTCGGCGGTGCGGGAGAAGCAGTATACCGACCCATCATCGCAGCCGACGACGACGCGGCCGCCCTCGACCGCGGGGGATGATGCGACCGGAGACCCAAGCCAGTAGCGCCAGCGCAACTCGCCGGTATCGAGGTTGAGCGCGTAGAAATAGCCGTCATCAGAGCCGACGTATGCGGTGCTGTCGGCGATGGCCGCGGACGACCGGATCGCCGCACCGGTCCGCGTGCTCCAGACCTGGTGCAGGCGAGGCGCGAGCGCCGTCTGCGTCGCGGCAGTGCCTTGCGCGCCCTGGGCGAAACGGGCCCAGTCTTCGTTGCGGGGGTAGAAGTACTCGGGTTCGGTACCGATGTCGAGTTCGCCGCCGCGGATCGAGACCGCCACGGCTGTTGATGCGCCGAGGTCGGCCACTCGCATTCGGCCATTGATGCGGTCGCCCATCCGCTGTTTGCGGAGCGGGAAGCCCCAGGTGAATGGGGTCGTGAGGAACCCGCCGACCTCGAGGTCGCCGCTGACGACGCCCGCGCGGACGCCCGTCCCGAACTTGCGCCCGGGCTTGTAGGCGGTGAGTCGAGCGCCGAATTCGTCGCTGAAGATGCCACCGGCCGCTCGGACGGTCAGATCGTCCGTCGCGAACCAGTCGTAGTTGCCTACGGCCGTCCAGCGGGGCGTGTCTTTGAACTGAAGGGAGTACGTGCCCATCGCGCTCACGTTTGGACCGAATGGAATCACGAGCGTGGTGTCGATGCTGTTGAAGAACTTGTCGTGGCTGGTGTCCCGGTCCGTGAGGGCCAGGCCCGGCGTGAAGAACACGAAGGGGTCATCCGCCGTAGTGCCGGTATCTTGGGCAGTAGCGGGGAGGATGACAGCGGCGACGAGCAGGGGAATGACGACCCAAATGAGGTGGCGACGAAGGGCGCCCAAGAGATCACGCTCTTTCCTGTGATGTTGCTGCGATGTTGTGCTATGATCAGTCTTGTCTAGCTTTCGCCACTCGAACCAGCCTTACCTGCACCCCTCCAAGCATTTTGTAGATTTACCGTCACGGCCCCCACCAGCTCCTCGGCCGCCATGAGCGCGGCGTCGTCGCCAGCCGGGCCATCTGAGCGCACCACTGCCACCACCAGCGCTCCGCCCAGGCGGCTGCCGCCGAGCGCCATGCGGGCGCTATGGCGCAGCCAACTGCCACTGGTGCGATCCCCCGTCACGAAGGTGTAGACCGTCGCGATGCGGTCTCCGGCGCTCTCCATCACCAGTTCGGAGGCAACAACGGGGGGGGCTGTCGGTGGTCTCGAGGTCACCCTCGCCAACCGGGCTCCAGCCCTGGTTCTTGAAGCACTCTCGAGGTGAGTGAAGCGCCCGCCATCCGCGGGCGTAGACGACACTCAGCTCGACGCGCTGGTTTTTCTCGGCATTCACATAGTAGCGCTCGAGCATCTGGTCGGCGCCGAGGTAGGCGAAGACGCTCGCGTTTGGCTCTTCCTCGAAGCCCTGGAATCCGGCCAGCTTGAGCGGGATCTGGCTGAGATCGACGGTCGCGCCACCCGCCGGCCGGTTGTGCCGGATGGTGTGGGCGCCCGCGGCTCCCGCAAGCAGAACCAGGGCCGGGATCAGATATCGTCGCGCGTGTTGTGGCATCCTATTGCTCTCCCGATGGCATACAGACCCACCAAACCAACCATGAAGACGACGATCCCGCTGAAGTTATGGAAGAAGCCCTCCGCCGCTTCCGCGCTCATCGCCTGGGCCACGATGAGGATCGCGGCGATCCGCACGGAGTTCGCGAGCAAGGCAATCGGCACGGATGAGGCCACAAGGACGATCCGTTTCCAGATGGCCCCCTCGGTTAGGTATCCGTACAACGTCGCCAGCGCGACGAGGGTGATCGATGATTTCAGTCCGCTACAGGCGATGGCGACCTCAAATGTATAGTCCGGGACGCTGATGTTCACGCCCTCGCGGACGATGGGAATTCCGAGCATCTGAGCGAACCCAGCGCCGACGTTCGCGGCGAGAAGCTGCAGAGGGCTGCTGAATCCGTCGATGAGCAACCGGTCGATCGGCACCATGAAGCAGAGGTAGGCGAGAGGGAAGGCCAACGCGACTGCCACGGTCGCCCCCCACAGCCACCAGACGGCGCCGGCGACGGCGAAGACGAGGGCAAACGCTGAGATGAAGTTCACGTCGACCTGGCAGCCGAACAGGTGGATCAGCACACCGAAGGCAAGCAGCGCCAGCCCGCGCCAGTCCTGTGACTTCGGCAACTCGGCGAGGGCCTCGCGGCGGCGATAGATGAGATAGGCGGAGATCGGCACGATGAAGAACCCGTGCCCGTAGTACTCGCTGTTCATCCACCGGCCCCACATCCACGTCATCTGGGGGTAGAAGGCAGCGATGAGGGCAACGGTCAGGGCGCAGAGACCGATGAGGTCATTCCTCGATATGTGGTCAGAGAGCCGAAAACCACTCCCGTGGTTTTCGTCCGCCTCGGCCTCTTGACCCGTGTCGAGGGCGGAGTCGTCCGCCATGTCAACGTTCTCCTTAGGTGACGCGCGCAGGCGCTTGCGGCGTTGCCGGTTGGCGGCCACCTATATTGACTATACCACAAGCGGGGTCAGCAGTGCGTTAGTCGAGGTTGGGATCGGCCCAGATCGTCGGTCCGTAGGCGGGCTCGGAGGACGCCAGGCCCGCAACGAAGTTGCTGAGGTAGACGCATCGAATGACCAGGACGCGCGGCTGATACAGCTCCCGGTACATGCGCGCGGCGTGCATGACTTTCTTGACCGGGGTCGAGCCACCGATGTCGACGAAGACGAGATCGGCGCGCGGCGCGTGGACGAGGACGGCGCCGGGGCTGTCGGAGCTGATCGCGAGCACTCGCACGTTCGGCATGTACTGGCAGTAGTTGCGGGCCACCTCAGCCATCTGGGGCGATTTCTCAATGCCGTAGACCATCCCGCACTTGCGCGCGAGGAACTTCGTGGCGAGACCGTGGGCGGCGCCGAGTTCCACGGCGATTTCGCCATCGCGAGGCAGCTCCTGGCAGAACTCGCGGAAGCGCATCGCCCGGGCGCAGAGGTGGGTCTCGCAGGCTCTCGGTGGCGCCGGCCACGCTTCGGCAACTGCCATCCCGATTCCGGGCGCGTAGGCGTGGGCGGGGTCGATCTTGATGAGTTCGCCTGTGGCCGTCAGGGCTGCCTCGTGGTCGCCGTCGAGCACTGCGAGATGAGCCGTGGCGGCCAGCTTCTCCGACGCCATACTCGCGTCGACCGCCGCCTCCAACACGGCGGTGAGTTGGGCGCGCTCCTCATCGGCCCGGCCTTGTCTGCGGGCCCGCTGGGCCTCTTTGATATAGTGGACTGCGTCGCGCGGCATTGTCGGGATCCTGAAACAGCGGGAGATCCATCACGGCGTAGCACGCGTATTAGTCTCTGGGGCCGAAACGACCTGCGCCTGAAGCTGCGAGAGGCCGGCGGCGCGACGCGGCGAAATGACGGTCGGGAGATGTGGCGCGAACCGAAAAGAGGATGAGTGGCATGATGCTTCAGCTTGCGGCGATGTTTGCGGGTCCGCCGATGCCGTATCGACCGATGATGTTCTGGATCTGGAATGGTGAGATCACGCGGGATCGAATCAACACGGGCATCGCGGAGATGAAGGCCAAGGGTTGCGGCGGGTTCTTCATGCACCCGATGGGCGAGGACTTCCGGCTCGGAGATTTCCTGGAGGGGCAAAGCCCGGATTACCTCTCGGATGAGTATTTCGAGCTGGTGAAGTATACCGTTGAGCGCGCCGCGGAAGAGGGCATGTATGCGTGGCTCTACGATGAGGGCGGCTGGCCGAGTGGCACGGCGCAAGGGCATGTCACCGATGGGCACCCGGAGTTTGCCGGCAAGGTGCTGACCGTATCGACTGACTCGAAGCGGCCGGATGGCACTGTCTGCAGCGTCGTGCTGCGCGCGGAGCAAGCGCCGGTGGTGGTTGGGCCGGAGAAGTCAGCGCCGTCGGCTCCGGACGGGCATGTCGTGCACTTCGTGATGAAGCGCGGCGGCTATCCTGTCGATACCCTCGACCCGGCCGCTGTTCGTCGGTTCATCGAGGTCACTCACGAGAGGTATCGCAAATGCGTCGGCGAGCACTTCGGGAAGACCGTTCCGGGGATGTTCACCGATGAGGGACGCGCGGGCGGGCGCATTGGGACGAAGGAGATCAACTGGACGCCACGTTTCCTGGAGGCGTTTGAGGAGCAGCAGGGCTTCGACCTGAAGGCGTGGCTGCCGCTGCTCTTCCCCGAGGATGTGCTTGGTTTCGACCCGATGGACTTCTACGAGCGCGGCAACGCGGTCGCCGTTCGGATCGCCTTCGTCGACACGTGGACGCGCCTGCACGGCGAGGCGTTCTATCAGCAAATCAACGCGTGGTGTGAGGGGAACGACCTGCTCCACGTCGGCCATGTCGGCGGCGAGGACAACCTGCCTGACCACATGACCGGCGGCTTCGGCGAGTTCTACCGGACGGCCGGCGCCTTGCACGTCCCCGGGGTTGATGCGATCTGGCGCCAGCTCTACCATGGCCGCCCGAACCCGCATTTCCCTCGGCTCGCATCCTCCGCGGCGCACCAGATGGCGTCAGCGGATGGGGAGAGCGATTGGCCGACCTCGGGCCTCGTTCTCACGGAGTCGTTCGGCGCCTACGGCTTCGGGCTGAGCTTCACCGATATGAAGTGGGTGACGGACTACCAATTCGCGCGCGGCGTCAACGTGATGTGCCCGATGGCCTACTCCATGTACACGGAGGACGGGCGGCTGTATCGGACGATGGATTACATGGGGCCCGGCAACCCGCTTTGGGAGCACTACGATCAGTATGCGGATTACGTCGGGCGGCTGTCGGTGATCGGACGGGCCGGGAAGTCCGTCGCTGAGATTGCCGTCTACTACCCGATCGAGACGCTCTGGGCAGGGCAGGCGGGGCAGACGCCGGAGTCGTTTGAGATGGCGTGTGGGATGCTTGAGGATCAACTACTCGACTTCGACGTGATTGGCGCGGATGCGATCGTGGCCGCGGAGGTTGATGACGAATACCTCGTCACGCCGGGCGCGGAGTACGAGCTGATCATCGTGCCTGAGATGCGAGTCATGAAGGCATCGGTCGCGCGCAAGCTCCTCGAATACCGAGAGGGGGGCGGACGTATTGTCTTCCTGGGCGGCGCGCCGGCGCTGGCTGTTGACGGATCGCGAAGCGTTGAGTTCGTGGAGATGTTCGCTGAGCTGCTGGAGGGCTCTTACGACGTGCGCCTGTCGCGCGACCAGGACTCCCTTGTGGACGCGTTCGGCGGGAGTTCCGCGCGCTCGCACGTGATGGAGTTTGACGGGTTCTCCGCGGCGTACCGGGGCGGATCGTACATGACGCGCCTGGCCGGTCGCCGGATGATCGCCGGAACCGTATTGACCGTGCCCGAGCAAGAGCTGGGACCGTACTCGAAGGTTCTCGGAGCGACGGCGGGGCGGACGCGGATCGGTTCGGAGAAGCCACTGGAGGGCGTGCGGCTCATGACGCGTGCGGTGGATGACGTGACGCTGCACTTGCTGGTCAATGAGCGACGCGAAGAAGCGGCGTGCCCGCTGCTGCTGACCAGCGATGTCCCGCTGCGGCTGGAGGCATGGGACCCCGACACCGGGCGGCGCGAGACGTTGGCTGACCACGAGGATGTGACGGATACGACCGAGGTCGACGTGACACTCGGGCCATTTGGGTCAGTGGTTCTCGTGGCGATGCCGCCGGATGCTCTGGAGGAGCCGGCGGCGGACGACAGGCCGGATCTGATCAGCACCGGGGAGGTCGGTCGAGCGACGATTGAGAGGCCAGTGCGAGGCTATGAAATCGTGAACGGCATGGCGGTGGAGAGCAAGCGTTTGCCGATGGAGCTTGGGCGAGGCACGCCGGGCGCGGAGCGCGGTTGGTGGCACAAGATTGAGGCCTACGAGGACTTCAGCGGGACCGTCGAGTATCGCCTGGACTTCGATCTGCCGCGGCAATGGGAGCAGGGGCGCATCGTGCTCGACCTGACCGATGTGAGCGGCGTCGCCGAGGTGTGGATCAATGGGCAGCATGCGGGGAAGTGCCTCTGGGCGCCGCATGAGTTCGAGGTCGGGGAGCTGCTGCGTGGCGGCGCGAATGAGGTGACCATCCATATCACCAACACGCTGGCGAACCAGGCCCTGCGCGAGGACGTGATGCAGCAAGCGAAGGACAGGGGCTGGTGGAACCCGTATCGCGAGCGGACCCAGAGCATGATGGAGGAGGCGCTTCCCTCGGGGATGGACCCGGTGGTGCGCGTGTGGTGGAGCGTGGATGAGGTTCTATGAGCGGGGCGGGCGGCGAGGGCGCGCGAATCGCGAGCGGACCCGGAAGGCTAATGTAGGTGTTTAGAGGAACCACCGGTTTCCCAAGTCGGCGAGGGCGCAAACCGCACGCGAAAAGGACAGCAGACCAATGCCTACCATACCTGTAATGAAGTTCGGCGGCACGACGGTTCAGGGCGAGATGACGCTCAACCCCGAGCGCCACGCTGAGTTGCTCGCCGAGTGTCGAATCGAAGATAGCGTCGAGGCCATGTATCAGACGGCTGCTCGCTGTCGAATCAAGACCCGCGCCGCTCGGCTCATGGACATCATTCAGGACTACGTCATTCCCCAGATCAATGAGGGGCGCACGCCGGTGATCGTGGCGTCCGCGTTTGGCTGGGCGACTGACAAGTGGAAGGCGCTCGCCAACGACATCAGCGATCAGCCCGACCAGCGCGAATACGCCCGGCTGCAGATGACGGGCGAGCTGCGCGCGACGGCTTCGATGGCGATGACGCTACGGGAGAAGGGCTATGCGGCGAAATCGCTGACGGGTCGCGAAGCTGGATTCATCACGACGCCGCAGTACGTAGATGCTGTGATCGAGACAGTGGACGCCAGTTACGTGCAGGAGCTGGTCGATGCGGGAGTCGTGCCCGTGGTGGCGGGTTTCCAGGGCTACTTCCACGACGAGCGGACGGGACGGGACGAGGTCTCGATCCTTGGCCGGGGCGGGAGCAACCTCACGGCCGTCGCGCTGGCGAAGGCGCTCGG
>CAZKUN010000275.1:0-11947 GCA_964555935.1 uncultured Armatimonadia bacterium
GCGAGCCATGGGCATTTCCTCGGCATGGGTCTGCTTTCTCCCATCGAGCCAGTGGGAGGGTTGGGTGTCCCACCGACCTATCCCATCGGCGCTCAGGTGAGCTCAGTCTGGGGGCAGATGACACGTCGATCATGCCGCGTAATTCGCCGGCGCGCGTGGTCGAGCTATCCCAGCAGCAGCCCGCGTGGCTCCGATCCCGGGGGCTAGCGGCGCAGTCGGCACGCGACATCCCGCCGGACGGGAGGGATGTCTAACGTGACAGTGCCGCCTGAGGCAACCACCGTCGCTCGGCGGAGGCGTCTGCCCGTCCAGGCATCAAGCCATTCGACGCGCAGCCTGCCCTCGGGCACCCCGCGAAGCACGAGTTTCGCTCCGGTCACAGCCGGCGGCATCGGGCGGTCCCAGTTGTACCACACGCTCTCGCGATTGCGCACCCAGACGAGAACAGAACTCTGTCCGGCGAGGCCTATCGCCTGCAGGGACACGGGTTCTTGACGGATGAACTGGTACCCCTTCACCTGGATCCAACTGCCATTGGTCTCCGCGTTCTCAACCTGGATCTCGTGGCGCCCGGCCGGCACGTCGATGGAGAACGTCTCGTTGTAGTCGCACACCCAGAGATCCCAGGTTGGGTCGAGGACAGACGTCTTGCCGGGCACGTCCTCCGCTGGCAAGTCCACCGCCCTCACCAGCGCGTCGTCAACCCTTAACTCCAGCCGAGCGCCAGGGCAGACTTGGCGCACGTCGACGGCAAAGGTCGAAGCGCGCGGGAAGTCGACGACAAACCGGGGACAGATGCGCCGCTCGCTACGGTCGCGCGCCAGCAGGAACTCCGGGGGCGGCGTGAGAGCCGCGAGCGAGCCGTCGGCGCGTACGGGGTACTCCTCGACGCTCACGTCGCCGAAACCACCGAGACCCGTGATCGTGGTTGAGACTTCCATCGCGCGCCCCTGATCGGGCGTCTGCGTTGCGAGGTCGGCGGGGCGGAAGCCCTCGCGCGGCCAATCGATACCCGTTGCGAAGGCCCGGAGCGGGCGGAAGTGGTGGTACCAGTCGAAGGCGTCGATGAACTCCCAGTGCCAGTTAAGCGCGCTCCCGGCGGAGCCGCCCAGGAGACTGGCCCAAATGCCGTTGTGCAGATTGATGCCCTCGGGGTCTATGCCGGGAGCCGGTCCGTCGAGGCCAGGTCCGAACTCGGTGACCATCATCGGCTTGTCATATCGGGCCGTCAGATCGCGCGCCCACCTGCTGAGCGTTTCGGAAGGGTCGGCCGGATCGTAGCAGTGGATCTGGGTGTACTGGACCTCGGGCAAACTCCAGTGAGCGTCATCGCTCGTGTCGCCGCCGAAGGATGTCGTGAACAGGCGATCGTAGGGATCGATCGAGTCAAGATGCGCCGCGAGCTTCTTCAGGAACGGCACGAGCATGGCCGACACCTGGTCGCCGCCCGCGCGCCTCGTGTACCCCCAACCCTCGATGCCGCCTAGCACGGTCGCGCCGTCCAGCTCCGCCACGGGCTCCCAGGCCATCATGTTCGTGCTGTGTCCCCAGCGGGCCGATAGATACCGGATGCGTTTCTGGTAGTAGTCCCACGCTTCCGGGCTCGTGTAGAGGTCGTTCGGTGACGCGCACGGCCCGCCGCGCGTGGCGTTGTAGGGGCTCTTCGCCCACCATCCACTGGCCCGCCAGGCGTCGTGCACGTCGAAGGAGAGCTTCAGATAGATGCCGTTCTCACGGGCCGCTTCGAAGACCCGGTCGATCCGCGCCGCTTTCTCGAGGTCATAGACTCCGAGCGTGTCCCACTCGAACGACAGGTCGTACGGACACAATATGAAGTAGGTGGCGTTCTCGCCGTTGGCCCTCATCTTCGGGAAGCACTCGCGAACGTCCGGCAGGCCCAGCGGCACGTCGTGGCCGATCGGCAGGAACGGGGTGCCGTTGTCGAACACGAAGTAGTGAGGATCGTCTTCGCTGATGCGCACAAAGCCGGGCTTCTTCGATGGCTTCACAGTGAACTCAAGCGGCTCCGACAGAGCGCCGCCGCTTCCGTCGGTCGCCGAGAGCCTGGCGGTGTAGCGTCCCGTCTCAGCCGGAGTGAATCGGACTCGCCACTCTGGCTCGCCGCTCGGCACGAGCTTCACCGGCGGCCAGTGCTTGGGCCAACGCCACTCGAGCCGGTTCCACTCGTTTGCCTTAAGCGTCCCGTTCCTGGGCTCCCAGGTGACCATCCTCGACTTGCCCCACTCGCTGTCGATATAGTAGGAACGCAGCGGCCCGAGAGGGGTATCGCATCGGGGGTACACCCAGAACACCATGCCCTGGCACTCTGACCAGTCAGCCAGTTGGGGCCGGTAGAACGCCGCGGGCCAGTGCTGGCCCTTCGAGAGCGTGGGCACGAAGCGAAGCGCCCTCTCGCCCCCGTGGACCAGTTCGGTCGAGAACCCAACGGACGACCCGTCTACCCCGATGGCGCGCGGCGCATCGCCTTCCTCCATGTCATCGAACGGCACTTCCCTCCCGCGCTCGTCGAGGAGGCAGATATCATCAACGAACAACTCCACCTCTGTCCCATCCGGCCAGTCCATGGCATACGCGAAGAGCGTCAGCCCCTCGATCTGCTCCCGCGCCTCCGTGGCGGGAGGGTGCTCCTCGTACGCCTGGTGCCAGAAGCCGGGCACTTCAAGCCGTTTGCCACTGGGGGCGAGAAACTCGGCCGACACGTCGACCTGGTCCGGGTCGAACGGGTTGCTCCAATCGCCGGAGATGTCGGCTGCCAACTCGAAGCGCCCGTAGCGGTCGACGCGCGGAGTGAGGACCCGCACCGAGCGGACCTCGGGGGCGGCGTTCACGACCGAGGCGGCAGCGAGCGGCGTCAGCACTGCCCAGGTTGAGACGATCGCAGTCATGCGCATGCCTACCCTTCTTTCGCTCCTGTAAGAACCTGTCGATTCGCGCCCTTCACTGCCAGAACGCATAGGCGGGGACGTGGCGGATCATCGCGTAGATGATCCACACCGCCCCAGTGCCCACGTCACCCAGGATAAGGCCATATGCTATGACGGGCAGCGCCCGGATGCTTCGTATGCCTCCCCAACGTGCCGTGCCGGCCTTCAGGCCCCACGCGATGAACATTGGGAACCACATGTGCGACATGTACCAGGTCGTGGACAGCGCGAAGCCCGCGGGGTGCAGTGGCCACGCTAGCCACCGCGTCCGCACCACCATCATCGTCCAGTACCCGGCGAATCCGATCGCCCCGGCGCCGACCCGCCCCCACGCGACGGGGGCATCGCCGCGCAGCCAGCCCGCAAGCTGAGTCCACGTCTCCTGGGCGAACCACGTGTGGAACGAGCCGCGGTAGGTGCCGAGGCCCCGACTGCATGACAAGAATAGCGTCCAGAACCATGCCCAACCCAGCCCCAACGCGATGAAGGGCACGGTCGCCAGCAGCAACTTCCGACCATTGAGGCCGGTGCGCGAACCGAAGTAGAGCCCCTCGAATTGGTGAGGGAACGGGACGTTCCTCATGCCCCGCGTGAACCCGTAGAAGAGGCTCAGGGTGGTCATGTTCTGTAGCCCCAGCACGCGGGGACCGACGATGGTGCTCTGCAGATAGGACGGGCCCCATCGCTCTAGTTCGTGGGTGGGCAGCCCCATCTCGGCCCGGATACGGCCGATGATCACCGTCATCAGGAAATACTGCGTGAAGAACGCCACGGCGACCGGTAGGCTGAGCCCCACGCTAACGCCGATCGAGACCAGCAGACCAAACCCAACGAGGAAGATGGCGACTGCCGTCGCGGGGCTAAGCGGCTCGCCGGCCTCTCGCCCAACACGCTGCCACGCCTTGACCAGCACGGCGCGCAGTT
Source organism: uncultured Armatimonadia bacterium (assembly GCA_964555935.1). Lineage (GTDB taxonomy): Bacteria > Armatimonadota > Zipacnadia > Zipacnadales > VGFC01 > CAZKUN01. The sequence continues at coordinate 3,870 of CAZKUN010000275.1, forward strand.
GGTGCCGCGCCGCCCAGAGGCTGAACCCGATCAGTGCCAGGTAGCCGCCCGCGGCAAACTCGTAATGTGAGTCCCACTGCGCGCTCAGCCCGAGCCACGAGGCGGCGATCTTCTCAACCCGCCAGAAGAGGAAGAAGAACCAGAGCGAGAGACACAGCTCGCCGGGCAGCAGCAACCCCAGCCCAATGATGAATGGGTAGAGACAGAAGTAGAGCATGTAGCTGGCTGCATTCCACGGACGTCCGAACGCGACGAGAAACCGACCCGCATCCAGTCGCGCGTCCCACATGGCGGTGGGGATCGAGGGCACGGCGGGCCAGTACGTATGGAGCCCGCCGAGGAGGTTGACGAGTATCGGCAGTGCGGCGGCGACCCAGAAGATGGGGCTGCGCAGCCAAGGCACCCCGCGCCCGGCTATCTCCATCGGCAGGTGGACGATCGGGAATCCCATCTTCTCCTGCTCGATCCACCGCTTGCGCAGAAGCTGGATGAGGCCGATCGGCGTGGCCCATAGGATCGTCATCAGCGCCCACCAACGGGCGACTGGGCCCGCCCACACCGTCAGATTGCGGGGAGTCAGGATGCTGGTCCCGCCCGTCCAGATGCGGTCGAGGGCCCCGCTGTTACTCACCGTTAGAGCCGAGGGGATCTGTTGGACAAACAGGCTCTCCCAGTGATTCTCCGGCGAGGCGAAACGGAACGCCCCCTGCATCGATAAGAAGGTGCATTGCATGCTGTCCAGGCCCGCTCCGCTCGTGGCGACAGCCATCAGCACCCACAGGGCCAGTAACTCGGCGGGGCTGAAGGCAGCGGCGGGGCGCCACCGCAGCAGGGCCTGGTTGATCAGCCGGACCACGACTAGCAGGAACAGCACGTTCCAGAACAGGGCCACCAGCGTGGGATCGAAGATGTTCCGCTCATACGACATGAACAACACGAAGAAGGCGTTCAGGGGGACGAGCGCAGCGGCAATCAGAATGATGCGGGTAGTGACACCTTGGCCCCGATGATCGGCGACGACAGGCGTGGGGTCGGAGGCGTTGGGGGAGGAGTCAAGCTGTGACACGCACCGTAAGTTAGCCAGGACGCAACCCGGACCTCCCCCCGGAGGCGGAACGTCCTGCTGGTCCCGACGAAGGCCTGGATGTTGGTGACGGGTCCTTCGAGCCGGTCGGCTCTATAGCGCGATTGCGCTCAGCCAGCGGAACTGGCGGCTGAAGGCGTCGCCCTCGTTGCCCCTGGTGATGCGCAACCAGTGTCCCGGGCCCTTGTCGCCGGTGCCGCCCAGCTCGACGATGCTCGTGAGCGTGTCTTTGCTCGTCCTGCTCCACGTGACCGGGACGTGGTGGACCTCGCTCGCGATCTCACCCCATCCACGCAAGTCCATCTCAAGCAAGTAGGTGCGGCGTTCGTTCTCGGCCCCGGGCGTGCGGATCGTGAAGGACATGAGCGTGCGGTCGGCTGCGTCGAGACTGTCGGGACTGACCAACACGCGGTCGCTCCTCGGCGGCGAGTGCTGGCTGGTGACAGAGGTGGCGCCGATCCAGTACGACAGCGGCGGGTAGTTGGCTTCGTAGCCGCTCGGCGTGATCTTTCCGGACGCCTCCAGCTTGATGCCCGAGACGTAGGCTGTCGCGAGAGAGAAGCCGATCACGGCGGGGATGTGCTGCCAGCCGGGGCTGAGCTGGAATTGCTGCGACCGCGCGCCGCCTCCTCGCGGGGAGACGCCGATGCTGTTCAGCATCTCCGGGCCGCCCTCGGCGGCCGATATCGCGCGCAGGAGGTCATTCTTGGGAGTGGCATCCATCCCGTCGAGTTGAACCATCTCAGACGAAACGGGGGGCGGGTCATCGGGCGTCCGGGTGGGGACACCGCGCGTGACGTCAGGGACCGCCTCAAGGGTGATTCCGCGTCTGCGGATGTCAGGGGATCGCCTGATCTGGACTCGGCCGCGGGTGCCCGCCGCGATGGCGGCGGGGGCGGCTGATAGCGCGAGCCCGGTTGCGGCGAGGCGGTTCAGGAACTCGCGGCGAGTTGTGTCGTCATTGTCCTGATGTGACATGGTTGGGCCTCCCGTTGGTGCGCGGCTCGCCGATTCGTCTTGTTTCTTGCACCTACACGCCGCCTCACCTCCTCAGATCGCCTGGACGCAGAGCGAGTAGAACCCGCCCCTGATATGGTTCGCGGGGTAGGGCGTGGGGGCATAGGGGTTTGGATCCCAGTAGGCCCTGAATCCGAACAGGTGGGTGCCGCCGCCGACCTGGAGCAGGGCCACGAGGCGGTTATCCGATGTGGGGACCCAGTCGAGCGGGACGCCCGCGGAGTGGTCGGCCTCCCAGTTGTACTCGTGGTCCATGGGCATATAGAGCAGCAATGCGTAATTCCGTGCATCCTCCAGCGGTCCAGGCGTCTTCATCTCAAATGACATGAACTCCCGGAGCTGATTCTCACGGTGGTTGTAGAAGGACAGATGATTGTAGTCCATCGCGGTGGGACTCATCTGGGCAACCGGGCACTCGTAGGTAAGGGGATCTTCCGTGAGCGGCGTTCCCTTGTAGCGGCAACCGTCCCACCGCAGGCAGATTCCCTGTTTGTAGGCTTGCGCCAGGTCCTCATCGGTGGAGATGTACTTCCAAGGATCGGAATAGTCGAACTTGCCGTCCTTCGGCGCGGGCACGCCGATGCCTTGCAGATACGCCTTGCCGCCGGGGAGCTGGTTGATGCCGGAGAGTATCTGGTTGCGGCTTGCGGGTTCTTTCGGCGTCCCCGGGACGCGCTGCTCAGGCATTCTCGACGACAGCGTCCGCGAGGAGCGGCGCGGTTTTGCGACCTTGGGGAGCGAACCCAACGTGAACTCGCGCTCCGTCCTGACGTTCTCCAACACGCGTCGCCGAAGCGGCGTCCGCCTGATGCGTGCGGGCGCGGCGTCGCCGGTTGCGGCTAGCGCGGCCCCGACTCCGGCGGCCGCTGCGGTTGTCAGAAATGAACGACGGTCTGTCTGTTTCATGTCCTCGCCTCCACTACGTCCCTAGAGCGCCTGGACGTGTAGCCAATCGAACCAGCCCTCGAACCGCGCGGGGCCCGATGACTTGACGGGTCTCAACTGGAAGCCCCAATACCCGCCGGATGAGCCTGGCACTTGGAGAATTGCGACAGAGTCTCCCGGCTGCGTTAGCATCCAGTCGACCGGAACGCCTCCCGTGGCGTCGCTCATCCAGTAGCCCTCATAGAGGGTGGGCATGTGGAGTTGGAGCGTGTAGTTGCGGACCTCATCGGCAGCGCCTGGAGTCTTGATGTAGAATGCGAGGAAGCCGGGTGGTCTGTTGTTCCCGTGGTTGTCGATGTAGACGCGGTTCTCCGCCTTCCTCGTCGCCGATAGCTGGGCGTAGGGCGAGTAGTACCTCAGCGGCGCATTCCCGCTCACGGTCGGGCCCACGTAGTCGCAACCGTCGGGTCGGAGGTAGACGCCGGCCTTGTAGGCGTCGGCGAGTTGCTGGTCGGGCATCAGGACGCCCCATTGGTTGGAGTAGCCGTAGACGCCGTTGACTGCGGATGGCACGCCAACGCCGGTGAGGAGTTGGCTGCCCTGGGGCGTGTCCGCGATGGCGCCGAGCAGATCGTTGCGGCCAATGGCCTTGGCGGCGTCGGCGGCGTTCCTCAGCGTGAGGGGCTCTTGGGGGATGGCGGGTCGGATGCGTCCCGTTCTGGTGATTGTGGGCGTTGCCTCAAGCTTGAACTCGCTCTCTCTTCTTGTCGTGGGTGATCCTCGCGGCAAGAGAGTTGGGCGCTTGATGCGCGCGGGCGCGGCTTCGCCGGTCGCGCCCAGCGCAGCGCCGACGCCGGCCGCCGCGGCGGCTGTCAGGAATGAGCGACGGTCTGTCTGTTTCATGTCATCGCCTCCCCTTGAGCGCTCCGGTATGGGCCAGCACCAGGGCTATCCATATTCTCGTCCTTCTATGCTAGAACACTCCACGCAGGCGTTGTGTTCGCCAGCGCGGAACGTGCAGGCAGCCTCTGGATAGGAGAGCCGACCATGCTCAGCGCACTACTGCTCGCCGGCACGCTCTGCGCGACATCGGCATCGGCATACGATGTCGACGACATCCCTCGCACGCGCTCAGTCTCGAACTACCTGTTCGGGGAGGATGCGCTGGATCTGGATGCGTGGGCGAAGGACCTGGATGACCTGAAGGCGATGGGTTTCAACACCGTCTGGGACGTGAATGTATGGGCCGCGTATCAGCCCGACGCGGACGGTCCGTATGACGAGGAGAAGCTTGAGAAGCTGAGGGGGATCTGTCGGTTGGCGGCTGAGCGCGAGATGGATGTGCTGCTGGTGGTTGCGTACCTCGGCGAGGGATGGGGGCCGGAGGGCGTGGACGTGCCGGTCTGGCCGCTAGTGCCGAAACACCGCGCGCAGCATTTGCGATTCCTGAGGTGGATTGCGGAGGGCGTGGGGGAGTTCGGGAACGTGTTCTATCTGCTCTGCACCGAGGAGATCCTGCCGCCGACCGTGCTATACCGGCCAAATGAGCGGCCCGAGAGCATCGCGGCGTTTCGGAGCTGGGCCCACCGGACGGAGCCGGATGTGGCTTACTGGAACGAGCGTTGGGGGACAGAGTATACGTGGGAGACGCTCGTGCCGCACGCGACGACGGAGCGCAAGACCATCCAGACGTGGCAAGACATGAACCGGTGGTTCACGGCGCTGATGCGCGAGTATTTGCCGCCGATGTGCACGGCGATCCGCGACGGCGATCCGGACGCGGTTATTGGGTTCCATGACTTCCTGATCGATCCCGCCGTGAGTCAGCCCGCGGAGGAGCGTCCGAAGGCGAGCACATGCGGCTTCGACTTCTTCAGCATCGGATACTACTGGCGGACGACGACAGACCTCGAGGGAAACATGAAGGCCTTGCGCGATCGCGTGGAGGCGGCGCGGCTGTACCACCCGGAGCTGCCGCTGCTCTGTGGCGAGATCGGGATGGCGGTGCGGAAGGAGCCGGTGGCGGATCGCGACGAGGATGAGGCGACGCAGGTGGAGTGGTTCACTGAGGCGCTGGGGTACCTGGTGGATGAGAACGCGGGGTATAGCCTGTGGGCGTGGCGGACGGTGGTGCCCCACGCGGACGCGACCCAGGCGCTGCATCGGGAGGCGGATGGATCGCCGAGGCCGGCGCTTGAGGTGGTTGAGGAGATCAACGGGAGGTAGAGGGGTGTCTGCATGCACCGGCGAGGGCGCCGGTGCTACGTGAGGTGGGCGCATGGCGGGCAGTGACAGGCGAGACGCCTGTCCCACGACGGCAACCAGGAGGCGCGTCATGCAGGAGTTCGACCTCTTCGGATTCCCCGCGTATGCCATCAGGCCCCTTTGGATCATCTGGACGTATGCCGGTCTATTCCTTCTGATCGGCATCTGGCTCGCGTATTGGCCGCCGAAGCCGAACTGGTGGGGCGGGCTGCGCGTGTCGTGGACGTATGCGGACCGGGAGATCTGGGATAAGGGAAATCGCGCGACGGGATGGACGATGATCGTCAGCGGCGCGTTGCTCCTGATCTGGGTTCCCGCCGGGTTCGCGGCGGTGATCATTCTGCCCATCTCGATGGTGCCGTACGCGTGGCATCTTATAAGGTCAAGTATGGCACGGCGAGGGTTTGGCGCAAGAGCAAGCGCTGGCAGGACTATCGGCCCGTGGCGAAGTGCGGGTATTGCGGGCACGAGGTTGAGTTGAATGATGCGGCGGAACTGGCGACGCTACAATGTGACGAGTGCGGTCACGCGTTCATGACGCCGCCGCCGGGAGGGTTTGGCGGGCCGCCGGGCTAAAAGCGACAGGCGTGGAAACTCGCGGAGTTTCCCTGCGCCTGTCCTACGAAGGCGACGGCGCGGGCGACATTGAGCACAACGGGAGGCATGAATCGTGGCGCGATGTGAATTGGGTTGTTTCAACAGGCCGTGGCATCAGGAGACGCTCGAGGATGCGCTGGCGGGGATGGCCGCCGCCGGGTTTACGCTTGCGGGGTACATGCGCCAGCAGGGCGAGGACGTGCTGGCGCCGGACTCGCCGGCAGGCCGGGCGGCTGAGGTGAGCGCGACGACGAGCGCGGCGGGGCTTGCGCCGTCGACGCTGCTCGCGAGCATGAGACTCGGCGAGTCGCTTGAGGACGCGTGCAATCACTTCCGGAGCATTATTGACTGCGCGGCGGACGTTGGCGCGAAGTACGTGCTGACGTGCGGGACGATGGACGATGACTTGCGGGGGAAATACTGCGATATCGTCCGGGGGACGCTTGATCACGCGACCGCGAAGGGCGTCATCGTGACGCTCAAGCCGCATGGCGGGATCAGCGCAACGTCGCGGGAACTGGTCGCGGTTCACGATGAGATCGATCACCCGACGTTCGGGATCTACTACGATCCGGGCAACATCCACTACTACACGGGTGAATCGGCCGCTGAGGATGTGAAGCTGGTCGCGGATCGCGCGGTGGCGATGTGCATCAAGGACAACACGGACGGCAAGCTCGGGGATGTGGCGATTGAGCCTGGCACGGGCGAGGTCGATTTCGACGCGGTCTTCGGGACGCTGCTGGACGCCGGCTTCGATGGTCCGTGCATCGTGGAGTGCCTGGGCGGGAAGACTCTCGCGGAAGTCAACGAGAGCGCCAAGCGCACGCACGAGTTTCTCATGGGGCACGTCGGATAGCCGGCCCCTCATCCAGGGGTAGAGGGTGCGCGCGATGAACGGCTACCCGGCCCGTTCCACGTCGTCCGCGCCGTGGTCCATCTGGACCAGCGCGGCGATGATCTCGTGCTCGGGGGTGACGAGGAAGACATCGTTTCCCCGGCGGATCATCTGCACGGCGCCGGTGTCACTGTCACTCTCGAGGACGAGCCGCGTCGACGATCCGCTTGAGTCCGGCACTTCCATCACGACCTGCTTGCTCGACATTATGTAACCTCTCCCATCGAACGCCGCCCGTTGGGCGGTCTGTGAACCGCGTTACTGGTGATGGTTACGACGCGGGCGGGAACCCGGTTGCAGGTTTCTTGCGTCCAAATCAGGAGCGATGGCCTCGCGTGAAGGAAGCATAGCCCTCGCCGCGAATGTTAGAGTTAGTAAGGATAGGCTCACTAAGGAAACTCACGATGAGAACAGTCGCATGTGTTGTAGCTATTCTGTCCATCGCCGTGGTCGCCGGCTGTGGCGCCACGGGTGACAAGACGAGCACGCGCTCGGCCGACATTACTCCGCACGCGGGTCTGTCGTTGGCGACCGAGACCGTTGAGGTCACCGAGGTCGACTACAACGGCTGGCAGGCCGTGCGGATGGCGAACGGCCTGGTCGTGCTGGTCGTCGTGCCCGACATCGGCGCGCGCGTGATGGAGTACAAGCTCAACGGCCACCCGCTGATCTGGACCAACCCGGATGAGTATGGGAAGCTCTACGAGCAGCCCCAGACCGAGGCCGATCGCGCCTGGCATAACTACGGCGGCTATAAGATCTGGCCGGCGCCGCAGAGCGAGTGGGGTGGTCCCGGAGACCCGCTCGGGTCTGAACTGGATAGCGGGAAGTGGACCGGCGAGATCGTGCAACAAGCTGGACAAGTGGGCGAGATCAAGCTTATCAGCCCGGCGGATTCGGCAGTGACGGGCATCCAGATCACGCGGACGCTGAAGCTGTTCGCCGGGTCAACGCGCGTGCAAGTCGACGAGACGCTCACCAATGTTAGCGATCACGATGTCGCCTGGAGCGTGTGGGATGTGACGCAGGTTCCAGGGGCGCTGGTCGAGGGCTCGGAAGCGAACGAGGAGTCGCGGATCTACTTCCCTCTCAACCCCGAGAGCAAGCATGAAGAGGGTTACGTTGAGTTGATCGAGAGCGAGGACGCCCAGAGCCAGTGGGAAGTCACCGACGGCATCATGCGGGTGAGCTACCACAAGCAGACGGGCAAGATCGGCGCCGATTCCTTCGGCGGCTGGATCGCGTATGCCGACGAGATCAGCAACATGACGTTCGTGAAGCGCTTCGATGCCAGCAAGCTCGACACCTATCCCGACCAGGGCTCGACCGTCG
>CAZKUN010000276.1:0-11899 GCA_964555935.1 uncultured Armatimonadia bacterium
GTGCTTGGATGGAACTTGCCGTCCCAGTCATAGAAGTCGATGCAGCCGATGCTCGTGAACACGTCGATGAAGAAGTGGTCCGGCGCGCAGCCATCCTTGATGAGCTTCAGGTTGCGCTTCATGAACGGTTCGAACCGGTCGGGGCGCCAACGGTAGCTCTGCGCCTCGCGGCCCTCGTTGATCCACGCCTTGACCGGTTGCCCGCTCTCGGTGAAGCAGATGTCCCCGTACGAGTAGTCATCCGCGTCCGGGTAGAAATCGATGTAGTTGTCGTGCAGGCCCCAGGGAATCTCCGCCGCCCGGCAGACGTCGCCGAGACGCTGCATGTCCTCCACCGTGCCCAGGCCCTCGCTGGGCGGCCAAATGTCGGGCAGGCGGTAGTCGTATCCCCAGCGCTGCCAGACGTGCTTGGTGATGAACGAGTCGGTGAGCCCGTACTTGATCATCTCCGCCATGCTGTCCGCGTCATCCGCGTATCGTCCGCCCCAGATGTCAAAACACATCCGCCCCGCCAGCTTCTCGACGCCGCTCGCGGGCTGTTTGTCGTACAGCGGCCGGTACCTGATGGCGCAGTCCATCGCGCCCTTCGTGCTCGGCACGAGGGTCAGCATCCCGTTCATGTGCGAGTGCAGCGAATACTGGTTTGTCGGCGGCGACACGTCGAAGTAATTCGGCGGCGTGTCGGTCGCCTGGAGCAGGCTCATCCCGCCCTCGAAATCGCACCCCACGTGGCTCGTCGAGAGATTGTGCCCGCCAAAGCCCGCGCGGAATCCCTTGGGATTCTCGATCCGATAGCCATGGCCGTAGTAGACCACCGGCGCGGTCTGGTTGGCCGCACCAAGCGCGAAATCGGTGATCCGCTCCGGGCAATCGAAGGCGATCCTCAGCCCCGGCCCCTCGGCCCACACGGTCGCCGTGAGGTCAAACCGCAGGCCGTCCTGCACCAGATGGTGCACGTGGCGCGCCCTCCCGTCGACCATCTCAACTTCGTATCCGGCGAAGCCGATGGATGTCGGCCACCTCACGGCCGACTGGCGCATGATATCCAACGCGAAGCCGTCAAACGCCAGCGTGGAATCTCCACCGGCGAACACGAGCGTCCCATCGATGATGCCCCGCTCAGTCGGCACGATCACGGCAGCCGCGGGATCATCGCCCGGCCCGAGCAAGAAGGCGAGCTTCCCATCCGGGCGCGCGCCGTTGAGCACGGCCTTCGCGGTTGCCAGGCCCTCGTCCAGCCCCGCGAACGCCTCGGTGTCTTCGGGCTCATCTCCCGCCACGACCATTGGCTCCGCCCAGTAGCACGAGTCACACGTCGTGTTGCGAGCTGGCCCTGGGTGGCTCTCCAGCCGCAGCAGGATCGTCTGTCCCGCGAAGTTCCTCAGGTCCGCTTCGCCCGGCTCCCACACCTTCGCGTCGGTGAAGTTGTCGTATAGCAGCTCTGCATTCGCGCCGCTGATGTCCTCCGCCGCCCAGACGCGGAACTGCACGCCATCGCTGAGGGGCTCGCCCTCGCTGCTGTCGCGGATAGCAGTGGCGAACTTGACCGTCAGCTTCTCGGTGTCGGGCAGCTCGAGCAGATAGTCCGCGAAGATCGTGCCGCCGCCGGGTTGCCAGGGCGGGTGCATGTTGATCGCCGGACGCGTGTCGCCTCGGGTCGTCGCCCGCACGCCGATGCTCGCCCGACTCTCCTCATCGCTTCCCATCCATCCGGCTGGCTTATACCGCGCCGGGCCGTCGTAGTAGTTCCACGCCACCCGGTGGCTTCGCACTGTCCAGAGCCCAACCGCGCCCTCCCGCGGCACCACGATCGTCTCCATCTCGGTCGGCCCGTCGCTGGTGGTGTCGCCCGTGGCGAACTGCGTCTTCACGATCCTCACCGCGCTCGCCGCCAGGCCACCGAATTCCGCATCGACGTGCACGGGATACAGCGCCGAGTACGTGCGCGCGCCGAAGCTGATCTGGAATACGACCTCGACCGTCTCGCCCGCCGCCACTTCGAAGGGCTTCCGCGTGTCGCCAACCACGCGCGAATCGTCGACCATGCCGCGCGCTTCCAGCGTGCCCGATATGTCCTCGTCGCCTGAGTTCGTCAAGCTCACGGTGACGTCAACGGGCGCGTCGCGCCGCGTCACCGGGTCGACCTCCTCGATGAGTATCTTGAGGTCGCCCTCCGTCACCTCATGCCCGTTCCACGCGAGACACGCGCTCGGGATCGCGATGATTGCCACGATGGTCAATGTCGTTCTCATGCCGCACCTCAAGTCGTGTTTACGCGTCACTGATCGTCAATTCCACCACGATCCGCGCCTCGGTCGCCGGACCGATCTCAATCGCCAACTCGCCCATCACCGGAGCGTCATCTGGCCGAACGCTGCGGAGCGTGTGCTCGTAGTTCGGCTCGATCTCGCCGAGCTTCGCCTCGTGCGGCGCTTCGCACGTCACCCGGATGCCCATCTTCGCCTCGCCCTTGGTCATCTCGAACTCATCCGGGCCGAGTTGTTTCATCTCGCCCTCATGGTGCAGAAGCCACGTGAAGGTCGTCGGCTCCTCAGCCGCCAGTTCATCGGTGATGGTCACGTGGTCGCGGTCCTTCAGCTCAAACTCGCGCACGAATCGCGTCAGGCCCAGCTCCTCCGGGTACTGACGCGTCGCGTTCCCGCGCGCATACGTCGAGCCGTCCTCGTGCCGGAACTCCTCGATCTCGCCCCAGCCGTCGTTCATGCGCGGCCACATCTCGGCGTTGCCGAACTGGCCTTTCCCATTCACGAGCACCGTGTTGTGATTCTTGGTGAGCTTCGAGTAGGTGTAACCCGGGTCGACGCAGAGCACTTCGCCCCGCCCATACAGGATGAAGCTGTTCGCGTCGGGGTGGTTGTGGCCGACCGCATTGAGCCCGTACTGGTGCGCGATGTTCCACCAGGTCTTGCCGCCCATCGGCCGGCAGATGAACGCGGCCATGGTCGCGCCCTCGTCCCACCCCGTTCGCATGAATGCGGTCTCGATGTCATCGAAGTAGTGGGCGAGAGGCAGCTCCTCACGCGGGTCCTTCGTCGGCGCGCCTGGCTCCGCGTAGAGCAGGTAATACGGTGGCGAGCCCGGACCGGGCTTCAGCAAATTCACCATCCCCCGCACGGTCGCGTCGTCGTAGCGCTTCGCCAGCCACATGTAGTTCGTCAAACTCCCGGGACCTGTGGATTTCTTGCAGTCCCCTAGCGCCGCCGACCCTTTCAGACTCGGGAACACGTTGTGGAAGCGGTAGTAGGCCGTCTTGCTGAGCCACTCCTCACCCGCCGGGATCTTCCGCCCGGTGAGTTGCTCGTAGAGATCGATATACTGAAACAGCGGCGGGAAGGAGAAGTCCCAGTAACTCGCGTGCTCGTGGAAGCCGCCGTCGTCGGCGAATGTGAGCAGGACCCGCTCCATCCGGTCATAGGCCCATGCCAGCCACTCGCGCGCTTCGGGCGTGTCCTCGTAGATCGCCGCCGCGCCGAGCATCAGCGCGTAGTGCGGGAACCAGAAGTGGTTCTGCTGGAAGTCGTGGCTGCCACCTGTCCTCCCACCGAGCGATGCGGTGAAGATCCGCCGACACCCTAGCTCGATCCGCGCGCGAATCGTCTCCCGCTCCTCCGGCGTCCACTCGTCGTGCAGCCAGTCGTAGCACAACGCCAGACCCTCCATGGCGTATTCGGCGTCGAGATCCGTGTCCCACATGCGGCCCCACTTCGGGTTGCCCCAGTGGGGGAAGGACGCGATATTCATGACCTGAGCCTTGAGCAGCGCCAGGTACTCGTCACTCGGATTCAGTCGATACGCAAGGGCATACCTCGGCAACCCTCGCGCCCACCCGCAACTGCTCTTCTTCGCGTCATAGTCTTGCAGCGTGCTGCTCGGCGGGCCTGATGGCGCGTAATACTCCTTCGCAGCCTCCGCCAACTCCGGCAGCTTCGCCGCCACTTCCGGCGTCAGATACAGCCTCGGATGCGCCTCGGCGAACTCCTCGAGCATGGGCTCGTGGTCCGGCTGCACGCTCAGCCGCGCCACCTCAAGCTCCACGACTTTCATGCCGGGGCCCTCGCGAAGCGTCAGCGTCACCTCATGCTCGCCCGCCTCATCGATCCGGAAGCCGTGATCCGCCCACTTCAGTATCTCCTTGGGCGTGCGGTAGATCTCCGGTTTCTCTTGCCCATCCAGCGCGAAGAAGAACGAGTCGGTGGATCCATTCGGCGCCCAACACAGCGCGCGGACCTTCCAGTTCCCCGGCTGCATATCGGCACTGATGGTGAGGGACGCGTCCTCCGCATTCCACGTCACGCACGCCTCGCCATCGATTTCATCGGCGACCATTCCCGTGCCGAATTCGATCAGCTCCGCGCCCTTCGCCGAGAAGACGGGCTCCATCTTCAGGATCGGCGTCTCCAGCAGCGTGTCCAGCGTCACCGTCGCTGCGCCTCCGGCGGATGCCAATGCGACGATTCCCACCAACAGAGCTGCCTTCATTGCGTGTCTCCTTGCTTCGCCGCCGCCCTATCTAACCAACCCTCCGTCGTATACTCAGGTTGCCTTCGCTCCTCGTCCGTCAGACACGCCAGTTCGCTCGGCTGCATGTACGCCGCCCCGATGTCAGGGACCGTCGTCCCGCCCAGGTGGTCCGGAGTGCCATACAGCGTCTCAAACACGATTCCGTTCGCGTCGGCCCAGTCCGAGAGCCTCATCATCGGCAATTCGCCGGGCGACGTCGCCCCGAGGTGCTCCACCAGCCAGTCCAGCGCCTCGGGCATCAGGAAATACGGTCTGTGGCCCGCGTTCGGGTAGACGTGGGTGCTGAAGTGCTCAGCATGTCCCAGCGCCTCAAACAGCGCCGACGTCTCGTGCTCAAACGGAATGAAGCCCTGCTCGTACGTCTCGCGTTTGCCGCAGATCGCGTCGTCGTCGCCGCACAGGATCTTGATCGCGCATCGCGGCGCCGCGAGCGAGAGCAGCGTCGGGTAGTCGACCCTGTCCTCGATCAGCTCATACAGCCCGCGCGTGCAGAACTTCTCCGTTCGAGGCGGCACGAAATACATAGCCGAGAGAACGGCGCACTTCACCCGATCATCCAGCGCCGTCAGGTACATGCCCACGATCGCGCCCAGCGAACTCCCGGCGACGCCAATGCGCTCCGCGTCGATCTCCTCGCGCGCCTGCAGGATGTCGATTCCGGCCATCAGGTCGAGAACCATGCTGCCGACCACGGGCCTGCCCAGCGCCTGGGCCTGTTCGGAGACCCGATCGTGCGTGCGCGTGCCCATCTTCGCATCCGGGTCGCGCTCTTCTTCGCCGAGCGGGTCAGTCGTCAGCACCGCGATGCCCGCCTTGGTCCAGAGCTGCCCCGAGTATTGGCTCGTGAACGCGCTCTTGCTGCCCCCATGCCCGTTAGACCGGATGATCGCCGGCACGGGACCGTCGCGCTCGGCCGGCATGTACAGGTGCGCCGGTACCCATGTCCCGGGTTCTGATTCGTACGCGAACTTCTCGAGCGTGTATCCGTCGAAATCCAGCGTCTCGACGTGCCGGACTTGGGGTTCATGCCGCTGCTCGGGAATGGCCAGCCGCATTCTCACGTAGTCCTGCAGCCCCAACTCATCCGCCTTCGCAATGCCGATCAAAGCCATGAGACACGCTCCCGGGATCATCATCTTCCGCCCTCCGGCGGGCAAGAATGCCCGCCCCACGCAACGACGGCAGTCCTCGTGGCGCGGGCATTCTTGCCCGCGGCCGTTGTCGTCTCCGTTCCTTCCCGCGCGCTCGGACTGTGACCTTCGGCACTCAGCGACGCCTCGCGGTAATCCTTGCGTCTCGGTAGGTGACGTGTTCTATGGAGGACTCGCCCACGTGGCCGACATCTACATCGCCATCGCCATTCTCGGCGCGCTGAGCATCGGCGCTTTCGTCATCACCGCACGAGTAGCCCGCGAGTGGTCCGGCGGCCGACGCGTGCTCGTTCTTGCCGCGACGGTTGGCGCGATCGCTGTCTTCTCACTGTTCGTCTACGATCGGCTGATGCTCGCGCGGGTGCTGCCGGTTTCGAGCGTCGTTGTGTTGGGCAATGTGGTGCCGCTGCTCGCCGCGGTCGTCGTGGCTCTCGTCTGGACCGTTCCCGGCCCCGGCAAGCTCCGCCGCGTCGTTCTCCTGGCCATGCTCCTACTCGCCACCGGTCGCATGCTCTACCGGCCCTTGATGGGGGAAAAGCCGCTCTGCGGCGATGCGTGGGAGGACGAGGTCTGCATGCAGACGACCGAGGCCACGTGCGGCGCCGCCGCAGCGGCCACGTTGCTCAGTCACTACGGCGTCGACGCTACCGAATCTGAGATGGTCGATCTCTGCCTAACCCGCCAAGGGACGCTGCGTCTGGGGCTGTACAGGGGGCTCAGACTCAAGTCACCGGCAGACCGCCGCGTTGAGGTCATTCGGGGCGATCTGGGGACGCTTCGGTCGAAGGCCACCGAGCCCATGGTCATTTTCGTGGGCCTCAGGCGCGGGCAGAAGGCCGATCCTCGTTACGCGCGAGATTGGGGCTGGACGCCGGGCCTGCGCCACGCCGTGGTCCTCTTCGGGTTCACCGACGACGGCATGATCGATATCGGCGACCCGACTCACGGCCGCGAGAAGTGGAAGGTCGAGGCCTTGGACGTTCTCTGGGATGGTTACGGTATCAGACTGTCGCCGAGAGGCTAACGCGCCTCGACGCCCACCTCCGCCACCCAAATCTGGGAATCCGCGCCGCCAAACCCCACCATCTGCCGCTTCACGCCGGGCTCATACAGCGTCTCAGGGATCTCGAACTCGACTTCCTGCCACTCCGGCTTGCCTGTCGGCGTGAACGTCCCAATGGGGCTCCAGACGCCACCTGCCGCCGTCCCCGCGCCCCTGCCCCCGCTGCAGATCACCGGCGTGAATCCCGCCGATTCGCCCCATACGGCCATCGCGAGCGTTGCGCCCCCCTCCGGGGCAAGGAAGTGGATCGTGGCCCAGCCGGCGGCCCCATCGCCACGCCCCGTCTCATCCGCGTTCCGGCATGTCCGCCCGCCCTTCGTCTCTTCCTGCCCGAAGCTCTTCCAGGTGATGCCTCCGCTGGCCAACTCCTCGCGCAACTCATCGACCGTCCGGCACGAGTAAGGCGTCCACGCCCCGCCGCCGGCGCGTTTCGCCAGCATCTCGGCGGCCTGGATCACCTTCTCAAGGTCCGCCAGATCGCCCGATTCCTCGTATCGCCGGTACTGATCCACCGAGTCGTAGCAGGCCTGGCTCAAGAGCCACCGTCCCCGCACGGCCGCTATCCGCTCCGCGTGGACGCTGCCCTCGCCAGCCGCCGCCTCGGCGTCGCTGAGGAGCTTCTCCGCCTCGGCGATCCACCCCATGTCATACAGCCCCCCCGCCTGTGTTGCGGGATGGTCCCGGTAGTGTTGGCCCGTCGCCAGCACGGCCTGCTCGAGCGTGTTGTAGTGCGTCAACATGGTTTCGCTCGCCGGGCCGTACATCGCCTCGCACCACTCGCTGATAAGCCCCTCTATGTCCCGACTCGGGTCCCACAGCAACCGCGCGGTTGCCCAATACAGCGGGCCCGAGTACTCCCACCGCACGGCGCTCGACTGCGCCAGGTAGTTCCGGATGCCGGTCTCGTGCAGGAACCGGATGTCATGGCTCATCAGCCGGAAGACGGGCCGCCAGAAGTAGTACCACATGCTCTTGTCGGTGTACGCGTAGACGCCCGCGTTCGGGCACTGACCGACCCAACCGTTCAGGTGCTTGGCGAACCCCGCGTTTGCCTCGCACGTGGCATCATCCATCTTGTGCGCGTAACACGCCGGCGCGTAGTGGCAGATCAGCGGCATCACGCGAGGGTCGACCTTCACCGTGAGCGGCGGCGGGAGGTAGTTGATGTAGCTCAGCGTCACGATCGTCTTGTCCGGGTGGTCTGCCAGGCCTGCTTCGGCAACCTTGTTCAGGAAATCCATCAGCCGGTCGGTCGTTACCGGCGTGCTCTTGTCCTCGGACCACGTGCGTCCGCCGCCCAGTTCCTCGTCGACCGCGCGGCAATTGTCGCACTCGCACCAGCCCTTGCCGTCGTTAGGCGCGACCGAGAAGATGCGCGCGTTCGGGCGCTCATCGAAATACGCCTTCACCCGTGCGGCCACGATGTCCACCACCGCGGGGTTGCTGGTGCAGAGCTGCCCCGTGCGGATCGAGATCGTCCGTCTCTCGCCGTTGATCAGCGGGTAGTACTCGGGGTGATCGGCGAAGTGCTTCTCATTGGGCAGCAGGTCCGTGAACGAGTGGATGCCACGCCCGATCCCCGGCGGCAGGTACGCCAGATCGCCGTCGACTTTCTCCGCCCACTCAATGGGGAAGATCCCGTTGATGCGGTTCCTGAGGGCCCACAGGGCCGATTCATCCGTCCGCGCGAAGAACATCCGCAAGCGAAAGCTCGGCGCCGCCTCGCGAGTGCCCTCTGACACTGCGAGCGTTTCCGTCTGAGGCACGTGCGTCCCATTCTCCGCCGGCGTCAGCCACCGAACGCCGACCTCCTGCTCAAGAAAGCCGTAGACCGCGTACAGCCGGCCGAGCGGATTGCTGCCCGCGAGCTGAATGCCGTCGGACGCGACGCTCACCTCGAAGCCATCGGTGGGCAGCTCCGTCTCGCTCTCGGCGATGCGGATCGCGACGCCAGTGACGGCGCCTCCCTCCTCAACCACCGGAAGCGCGGCGCCCGTGGCGATCTTGATGTGGTCGACGAGTTCCTGCGCGGCGAAGTGGTAGCCTGGCGACGGATCGGCAGGCAGCACCACCGTCGCCCGCGCCTTGCCTTCCTCCACCAACACCACGTCCGCACTCGCCGCAGTCCCAATCGCCAGTAACGCAAGTCCAATCATGCCGTTCACCTGCCTCGCCGAGCCATTCGCCGCCCCGCGCGGGCCGTCCTGTTGCCCACCGTGGCTCACCAAGAAACGCCAGCCCGGGCAGGACCATTCTGGAGGTGTTCCACCTATCCGAGTTGAATCTGTCACTGACGCCAGACCACGGAGAGGGAGTGACGGATGCGCCGGGCACAACAGGAGATCACCGATCGGGCAGAGGTGGAGCGCCTTCTCTCGGAGGCCGAGGTTTTGCACCTCGGCCTGTACGATGGCCACCAAGTCTACGTCGTGCCGATGAACTACGGCTACCGGGACAATGCGCTCTACCTGCACTCGGCGCTCGAAGGGCGCAAGATCGAGATTCTCAGGGCCTCCCCCGACACGTGCTTCACCATCATGCTTGATGCGCGCGTGAAGCCCGCCGAGAAGCCCTGCGGTTGGTCCACCGACTACACCAGCCTCATTGGCTATGGCCGGGCCGTGTTTCTGGACTCCCCGGAGGAGAAGGCGGACGGCCTCACGGCGCTCATGGATCGATTCTCGCCGGGGCCCCACGACTTCGATGAAGACGCGCTAGCCCGCACCGCCGTCATCCGCATCGATATCTCCGAGGTCACCGGCAAGCGGCACTAGATGTGGTCCACCCGCGCTCCAATGCCAGTCTGAAGGTGACCCATCACCTCAGGCTCAATCTCTCACATGCCGCCAGCTTCGTGAAGGCGCAATCCACTGCTACCTGCTGTCCGCCTCTCCTCAAGGAGGACGCTTCCATGGCCAAACACCTCACCGACCGCAGGTCATTCATCAAGACCTCCGCCGGGCTCGCCGCCGGGACGCTCCTGTTGCCATCCATCTCGCGCGCGCAGGGCGCCAACAACCGCGTAGTTGTCGGCATGGTGGGGGTAGGGGGGAGGGGCCGCTTCCTCGTCGATCGCCTCTGCGAGCGCGACGATGTCGACATCGCCTGGGTCTGCGATCCCGACTCGCGTCGCTGGGGCGGCTCCCTCGATGCCGTTGAGAAGGCTCGGGGAATGCGGCCCAAGACCACCCATGATCTTCGCGAGATGCTGGACGATTCCGAGGTCGACGCCATCGTCGTCGCGACACCGGATCACTGGCATGCGCTGCCGACGATTCTGGGCTGTCAGGCGGGCAAGGACGTGTATGTCGAAAAGCCCGCCTCCCACAACGTCAACGAAGGCCGGAAGATGATCGAGGCGGCCGAGAAGTACGGTTCGATCGTGCAGCTTGGCACTCAGAACCGCAGCGCGCCGTATGTCCAAGACGCGGTCGAGTACATCAGGGACGGCAATATTGGCGATGTTCACTACGCGCGCGTGCTGAATATGAAGACTCGCGGTACGATAGGCCACAAGGAAGACTCCGCCCCGCCCGCTGAGGTCGACTACGACACGTGGCTTGGACCGGCTCCGGATCGTCCCTTCAATGAGAATCGCTTCCACTATGCCTGGCACTGGTATTGGGATTACTCAGGCGGCGACATCATCAACGATGGCGTCCACCAGATCGACGTCGCTCGCTGGCTCATAGGCAAGAAAGCGCCGAGTTCGGTCGTCTGTACCGGTGGGACGCTGTTCTTCGAAGACGATCAGGAGACGCCCGACACTCAGGCCGCCCAGTTCGACTTCGGCGATCTCATCATGAGTTTCGAGCTCACGCTCTGGACGCCCTACATGAAGAAGACGCCGTGGGACTTCCGCGATACCGATGGCGTGCCGGATTGGCGGTTCAGCGCGACCCGTATCGAGATCTATGGCACCAAGGGCATCATGTTCATGAGTCGCCACGGCGGCGGGGCCCAGGTCTTCGATCCCGACGGCAAAGTCGTCGCCGAGTTCCCAGGACGCCATCCGCACAACCCACATATCGAGAACTTCCTCGATTGCGTTCGCACTCGGAAAGCGCCCAACGCGCCGATAGACGAGGGGCACTACAGCACGAACCTCTGCCACTTGGCGAACATCTCGCTTCGCATGGGCGGCCGTCGTCTCGAATGGGATGGGGAAGAGGAGCAGTTCATCGGCGACGCCGCGGCCAACAAGCTCCTCAAGCGCCGAGGTCGGAAGCCTTGGATCATACCCGACGAGGTGTAGGCCCATCACGTACGACGATCGTCTCGATCGTCGATGCGCCACGGCATTCGCCATCGCTCAGGAGGCACCATGAACCGCCGCACGTTCATCCGCAACTCCGCCGTCGCAGGCGCCGCGATTGCCACGGGGATCGCGACCGCCCAGGGCGCCGCCCGCTTCACGTGCATCATGTTCACCAAGCACCTCAAGGGCCAGTCCATCGACGAGATGATCGCGTCGATGAAGTTCGTCGGCTCTGGCGGCATGGACTTGGCGGTCCGCCCCGGCTATCCCGTGGACCCCGATAACTGCGCGGGCGCGCTCGTGCCCGCTGTCGAGAAGATCCGCGCCGCCGGCCTCGACGTGCCGATGGTGACCTCGCCCGGCGATCTCACCACGGTCACGCGTCCATACGCGAGAGCCCTCTTCGAGGCCTGTGGCGAAGCGAAGATTCCTCTTATCAAGCTCGGGTATTGGGGCGCGCCGAAGGAAGACTACTGGGGCGCTGTAACGAAGCTGAACGAGGATGTCGCGGGGTTTGTCGAGCTAGGCGAGGAGTTCGGCGTGAAGCCCTGCCTGCACACTCACAGTGGCAACAACATGTTCCTGAACGCGGCGGCGATGATGCACACGCTACGCGAGTTCACGCCCGAACAGGCCAGCGCGTACGTCGACGTCGGTCACATCGCGGTCTGTGGCGAGCCGCCGCCGCTGGCCTTCAACATGGCCGCTGAGTGGCTCTCCATCGTCGGGATGAAAGACCTCGACCGGATCAAAGGTGACGATGGGTCCACTCGCAGGCGCACGGTCATCATGGGTGAGGGGTTTGTGAACTGGAAGCAGACGATCGACTGGCTCGTAGCCAGCAGCTTCGCCGGCCCGCTCACGTTCCACTGCGAGTTCCCGGCT
>CAZKUN010000277.1:0-9577 GCA_964555935.1 uncultured Armatimonadia bacterium
CGAGACGCGCGAGAAGTGGGGCGAGACATTCGCGTGGATCCGGGACTACCTGGGCGACGATTCGCCGCAGACATCCGAGGCCGGGCACGACCAACTCACCGGATACCTGGACGGCGCGGACTGCCAGCACCTGGAACTGGTGGACGAACCCGTCCGGCATGCGATTGCCCTGAAGTGCGATGACTGGGAGCGCGTTCCGTGGTACGACGCGGTGCTCCACGACAAGTTCATCCTGCACGGCGTCGGCTACTCGGGGCGGTACCAGAACTCCCGCTCGCGAGCGCACCACGGGATCACCTCGGATGACTACATCTCAGCCGAGGTGCTGACCGGGCACGCGCTGATGGTCGATGCGGGTTGCTGGGGCAGACCGGCGGTGCGGAAGTACTGGCTCGCGCAGGACGTGGCGAGGCAACTCGCGCTGAAGAATGTCGAGGAAACCGAGTATGTTGATGGCGACATGCACCGGCAAAGAGTCACGTGGAGCGACGGGACCATCGTCCACGTCAACCGTGGCGACGACGAGTGGACGGTGGACGGGCACGTGCTGCCGAAGTACGGATACCTGGCCCAGGCGGACGGACTGGAATCCTCGATTGAGATGACGGATGGCACCTACAGCGAGAAGACGATCGGCGCGAGCGGCTGGTACTGCAACGCGCGCACCTACAACCCGAGCCGGCGCGTGCAGATCCAGCCAAGGCTTGAGAATGTCGACATCGCCGGAGACACGGTCAGGTGGGACGTGGTCTGGGACGCGCAAGAACCCGCGCCTCGGGACATGCGGATCTTCGGTCACTTCTACGACCCGGACGCTGGGACGCGAAACACGATTGCCTTCCAAGACGATCACGACGCGCCGACGCCCACAAGCCAGTGGGATGGCGAGATCCGGTACTCGCGAACGGTGACCGTGCCGGAGGACGCCGACGGTGAGTACGTCGCGTGTCTCGGGATGTACGATCAGCGCGGGCGGCTTCCGCTGATGGGACCACAGTCGGAGGCATCCCAGGGCGGCGACGCGATCTGGGTGGGGACGATTACCGTGAGGCGCGACGTCGGTAGAATCGCTGAGATCACCTTTGCCCAGCCCCCAGAGCCCGAGCCGCTGCCGGAGCCGCGAGTGAACCTGGCGAAGGTCCCGCTCGACTTCGGCTTCGCGGTGACGGACGGAGCGTTCCGCGTCCGCAAGACGACCAGCGGCCTGACGCTCACGCCGCTGCCGGACGGGCCGGGATTTGACGTGACGCTACGCCTGGCGGAGTTCGGGCTGCGTGGCGCGGTGGCCTCGGCAACCGCCATCGCCGACGACGGCGCGGAGACGCCGGTGGACTTCCGTGAGGACGCCGGGACGGTCAGCTTTCGCGTTGATGGCGAGGCGTTCGCGTACGAGATCGGCCTGTAGCGCGGGCGCTATCCGGTGCGGACCAGGCCCTCGACAAGCGGATCGTCGCCGGCGTCGATGTAGTTGTATCCAAACGCGAGGGCGCATAGCGGCAGGCCGAGGACGTGGATGAGTTCCTCGTGGCGGTCGAGGGCGAAGACGAACTCCTCGCCATCGCGAAGGATCGTCTCGACCTCATCGGGGTCATCGGCTTCGAAGGCCTCGCAGAGCGCCCCGGCGTCTCCCCCCACCGGCTCGGATTCGCCTGTGTCGTCGAAGTAACCGGGCATTGAGTTGTAGGTATCCCGGAGCATGCCGTCAATATAGAGCTGGAACCAGAAGACATCGTCGTCATGGTTCAGCACGGCTAGAGCCGGGCAACGGAAGCGCTCCGAGAGTTCCGCCGCGAATCCGGACATGATGTCGATGTCCTGCTCGTCGCTGAGCGCATCGTAGATCACCGTGCATCCGCCCTCCGTCGGCGAGACAAAGGCGGTGCGGTCCAGCCCATTGAGATGGGCGACAATATCGGTCTGCGCGGGTCCCTTGAGCGTGATGTTGGTATAGAAGTTTCCCATTTGTGCCTACCCCGGAGTATCGCGCTTCAGCGGCTTGTCGCGGTTGCCATAGTACTCGTTGAGATCCCACAGCTCCGCGCCGCCCACTGCGCGGAGGTCGCCGGTGGACTTCATGCGACCCTCAAGCCGCGCCCACAGTCCGGACTTCGCATCGGCGCAAGTGGCGTCATCGGCGACGTTGCTCATCTGATTCGGATCGCGCTTGAGATCGTAGAGTTCCTCGAGCGGGCGCTTGCCGAAGGCGAGGTCGAATAGCCTACCGTGCTCGTCCCGCTGGTCCATCATATAGCTCTTGCTGGGGCCGTCGTCAATATCCCGGAAGATCTCGCCCTCGCCCGCGGGCCAGCGATCGGGCTCGAAGTTGCGGATGTAGAGGTGAGCATCCGTGCGGAGCGCGCGAATGGGATAGCCCAACCCCTCGCGGCACCACGCGTGACGCTCGCGGCCCGTGCAGACAGAATCGCGCGACTCATCGACACGGCCCGATGACGATGACTCAAGCACGTCGAGGAAGCTCTTGCCAGACATCGTCTCGGGAATCTCGAGGCCGGCGGCTTCGAGGAACGTGGGCGCGAAGTCGATGAAGCTGATGAAGTCACTCACCTCGCGGCCCGCCGGCACGCGGTCTCCCCACCGCACCGCATGCGGCATGCGCGTCCCGAAGTCGTAGAGGTTGGCCTTGGCGCGCGGGAACGGCATGCCGTTGTCGCTGGTGACGACCACCAACGTGTTGTCGAGTTCGCCGATCTCCTCAAGGCGAGCGATCATCTCCCCCGTCTCGCGGTCATAGCGCTCGCATTCGAAGAGGTAGTCCGCGATGTCGCTCCGGACTGCCTCGGAATCCGGCATGAAGGGCGGGACGCGGATGTCGTCGAGGTTCATGCCCGATGCCACGCCGGCTCCCAATTCGTAGGGCCGGTGGGGGTCATGGCTGCCGAACCAGAAGCAGAACGGTTGGTCGGTGTCGCGCGCCTGCATGAAGGCGCCGAAGTCCTTGTAGCCTGGGCCGGCGGCGTTAACCGCCCGGCCTCCAGGCTCCACGCGGCCGGGCCCCCACCCCTTGCGCGTCACGCCCACGTGGTAGCCGGCGGCCTGAAGCAGATCGGGGTAACAGTCGAACTCCGCGGGGAGCGTGCTCCAGAGATTCCCGCCCTCCTGAAGCTCCCAGGAATTGCGCCCCGTGCAGACCGACCCGCGCGACGCCGTGCATGTAGGCGCGGCGCAGAACGTATTGCTGAAGAGCACGCCCTCCTCGGCGACGCGATCGAAGACGGGAGTCTTCACCACCGGATCGCCCGTCGTGCCGGTGTGGACCCATGACTGGTCGTCAGATATGGCGAAGAGGATGTTCGGGCGCTTGTCAGGCATGGCGTGGCTCCTCATGGGCGCGGTGGCCGCGGCGGACGCGAGCGCGGTTGATTGGATGAAGCGCCGGCGGTTCATGGCGGACGATTCTCACACGAGCCAAGGAAGACCTCCCGCAAGGTGAGCGAGGGAGTGGGCAGGAAGAGACGGCGGATGACCAAGACAACGCGTGCGATGGCTGCGGCGATGGCAATCCTGGCGACAGGCGCGGCGGCGCAGGAACTCCCACTGCTCGTGGGCGGCCACGCGCATGGGGCCGAGAACATCAAGGCCCTGGCGGACCTCGGCCTGGGAAACTTCGTCTGGATACCGGCCAAGGACTACGTCATGGGCAACACCCCGTGGGATGAGCAGCAGGACGTCCTCGCGGATGTGGACGCCTGCGTCGAGCACGGCCTGCGCTTCATGGTGACTGAGAGACGGGGCCTGGGAGAGACCGTGCGAGGTGGCGGCTTCCCGCATGGCGGGCACTGTTCGGGCGATATCCACGACGAGACAACCGTGCGGGAGATCGTCCGCCGCGGAGGCGAGCTGATGGTGGGGCTCCACGGAGAGGAGCTGGATGCGGATTTCCTGCAAGAGGCAATCCGCCCGAGTTTCCGGGCGCGGACGCCTGGGCTGTACAGCTTCACCGACCGCGCCGGTGGACGCGCCTCGATGGAGGGCGAGCTTCGGCGCGAGACGGAGCTGTACCACGCATGGGGCGCGAAGTACATCCCGAACATGTGCGTGACGGGGCATCATTCGGGCTTCCGCGTCGGCGCCGACATCGTCATCGACGAGTTGTTCGAGCACCTGCCGACGGTTGAGCTGCAGTTGGCGTATCTGAGAGGCGGAGCGAAGCAGTTCGGCGGACCATGGGGCGTGTGGGTAAGCCCGTGGTTCTGGGGCCAGGTACCGTGCGAGGACAAGGAGCTGTGGCCCGCGGAGCAGGCGCAGCCCGGCGGCGGGCATTCGGCGAGCGAGTTCCGCCGGGCGCTCTGGCTGAGCTACGTGTCCGGCGCGAGGCTACTCACCATGCAAGAAACCGAACCGCTGTTCTCAAGCGACGGCGATGGGCTTAAGCTGGCTGCATGGGGCACTGAGCTGAAGCGCTTCTGGGATTACGCGCGCGACCACGATGAGCCGATGCGGCCCATCGTCCCGATGGCGGTGCTGGTCGACAGAGACAGCGGCTGGATGCCCGCGCATCTGTGGCAGGACTGGAACCAGCACGAGACCGTCTGGGGCAAGCTACCGACCACGCGCGGCGACGCGATGCTCTCCACCTATCTCGACGTGCTGCTTCCGGGCTTTGGCCGGACGCGCGAGAGCGTGATGGAGCGGAAAGACATCTACCCCGGCTACTTCGCGGCGACGGAGACCACGCCGTTCGACATCGTGAGTTCAGACATCACGGCCGAGAAACTGGGCGAGTACCCGCTGGTGGTGGCGCTCGGCGAGATCAACATGACCGAGGAGCTGCACGCGACGCTGAGGGAGTACGTCAATGGCGGCGGGAGACTGCTCATAAACGTGCTGCAGATGAAGCGCGGCGAGGCGTACGTGCATGACGTGGATTTCCTGGGCGTGGGCCTGGGGACCCACATCCACGCATCCGCGAAGGTGGTTGTGCCCGAGGCGTTGGATGGCGTCGAGAGCGAGTACCCGGAGCCATGGTACTGCGCGATCCATGTCTGGCCGACGGAGGACACGGAAGTGCTGGCACATGATGGTGAGGGCAACCCAGTACTGACGCGAAACGCGTGGGGCGAGGGGACCGTGTACCTCAGCACGCCCGAGTATATGCTGGAGGGCTTCGGCGAGCAGGAGAACGCGCTCAACTTCTTCAAAGCGCTGCTGCCGACCCTCGTGCCGAGGGCGGCAGTGACGGTCGAGCAACAGGGCGACGTGAGTTGGATCGCGTCCAGGCAAGGCGAAGACATGGTGGTGGCGCTAGCGAACCACGCGAGCGAGCCGAGGTGGGTGGAAGTGACGGTTGCAGACACGACAAGCAAGCACGACATCGAGCCTGAGGACGTGCTGGTCGTCAGACAATAGGGAGGCAGCATCGGATGCTACCGAGAGAGCGCGTTGAAGCGACGCTGAAGCATGAAGAGCCGGATCTCGTCCCGTGGGGCGAGCACTCGATCGACTACAACATCTACGAGATGGCGCTCGGGCGCGAGACGTGGGTACACGCGAAGTTCCGCGAGCAGCAAGGCATGTGGGACGGCAAGCGTGACGAGATCGTCGAGTGCTACAAGCGCGATATCGTGGATCTCACTGACGCGCTGGACTTCGACATCATCACCGTCGGCCAGAACCCAGCGAAGGGCTCCCACCCCGCGCCGCTTGAGAAGATCGATGAGGAGACATACAAGAGCGGTCCAAATCTCTACCGGATCTCGGCGACGACCGGCGCGCTCATGCCCTACCAGATCGACACCAGCGGGTACGAGGCGCCAACCGTCGAGCAGATCCAGGAGCAAATCGCCAACGTCGAGGCCAACCCACCACAGAAGGCCGAGGATAGCTGCTGGGAGGTCTTTCGCCACGTCGTCAAGGAGCGCAAAGACACCCACTGGATCAACACGTGCATCGGCGGGATGGGCTTTCCCATCACCGGGCCGACGGATGAGATCCGCTACATGAACATGGCGCTGCATCCAGAGCTTCTCGGGCCGGTGGCTGAACTCCAGGCGAAGCAGTGCATGGCGACCTTGGAGTGGTATGCCGAAGAGGGCGCTGACTCGGTGATGCCGTGCGCGGATCTCGGCAGCTCGACAGAGCTGTTCGGCAATCCGCGGATTCTCGAGGAGCACGTCGAGCACTGGTGGAAGGCATACAACGACAAGGCGCACTCGCTGGGGCTCAAGGTCATCAAGCACTGCTGCGGCCACATCTGGGAGGCGCTGCCCGCGATGATTCGCTCGGGCTTTGATGGTTACGAGGGCGTCCAGGCCAGCGGCGGGATGGACATGAAGGAACTGAAGGAGAAGTACGGCAGTCAGTTCACGTTCTGGGGCGGCATCTGGCACGAGCATCTGATCCTCGGCTCGGCCGAGGAGATCGACGAGGACGCCCGGTATTCCATCGGCCACGGCGCGCCCGGCGGCGGGTTCATCTATGGCTCCAGCCACAGCCTGGCCGTTGGCTGCAAGCCCGAGAACCTCGAGATGATGAAGGACGCGCGCGCGAGGTATGGCACGTATCCGATCGACGTGACGGGGTAGGGAGACACCCGATTGCTGACAGCGATCGCGATGGCCACGGGAGCTGCTTGCGCGATGCCAATGCCTGATGGCGCGGCATACACGAACACGGTCGAAATGCGACTCGTGCGGATCGAGCCGGGCACGTTCACGATGGGGACGTCGACCCCGTTGCCGGATGAACTCGTGCGGCTGGAGCACCGGCGAAACGGTGACCCGGACGAGCGCCCGGCGCATGAGGTGAGGATCAACCGCGCGCTCTACATGGGGGAGACCGAGGTCACGAACGCGCAGTACGAGGAGTTTGACCCGAAGCACCGGCGACTGCGCGGCAAGCTGGGGTTCTCGAAGGACGATGATGAGGCGGTCGTCTTCGTGAGTTGGGATGAGGCGACCGCATTCTGCGAGTGGCTAAGCGAGCGCGAGGGTCTCCCCTATCGCCTGCCGACCGAGGCCGAGTGGGAGTACTCATGCCGGGCGGGCACGGACACGCCGTTCAGCCCGGGCGACGCGCCGGATGACTCGGTCATGAAGAACCAGCGCGCCAGTTGGTACCCTTGCCCCCGAAACAGCAAGCCCGAGGAGGTCCAGCCGCTGCATGTGGGGCGCTCGGACGCCAACGCATGGGGCGTGAGGTTCATGCACGGGAACGTGGAGGAGTGGTGCTCGGACTGGTATGGGCCGTATGAACCGAAGACCCAACGGGACCCGGTGGGACGGGCGAAGGGCGAGTTCCGCGTCACGCGCGGCGGGAGCCACGGGACCGAAGTCTACTTCCTCCGCTCGGCCAACCGCATGGGCACGCTGCCGGACGAGCGGAGTTGGTACATCGGCTTCCGCGTTGTGCTGGGCGAGGCGCCAAAGACGAAGCCACTGCCCGCGCCAAAGCCCGAGCTGCATCAACAGGGCGTGAAGCCGGCGACTCCCAGAGATATCACCCGCGGACCAGATCCCGGTGAGCCACATTTCCAGGAGCCGAAGGAGTTCGTGAGAATCCCCGATGGGTCGGATGGGCCGATCTACTC
Source organism: uncultured Armatimonadia bacterium (assembly GCA_964555935.1). Classification (GTDB taxonomy): domain Bacteria; phylum Armatimonadota; class Zipacnadia; order Zipacnadales; family VGFC01; genus CAZKUN01. The sequence continues at coordinate 7,547 of CAZKUN010000277.1, forward strand.
GAAGCACAACCACGTGCCCGCGCTCGTGGAGTGCCCAAACGGCGACCTGTTGGCCGCGTGGTACTCATGTATCGAGGAGCCGGGACGCGAGGTCAGTCTGGCGGCGAGCCGGTTGCGGTTTGGCGAGGAGGAGTGGGAAGACGCGTCTCTGTTCTGGGATGCTCCGGATCGGACGGAGACAAGCAACGCGCTCTTCGCGGACGATGATGGAACGATCTACAACTTCATTGGGCTCTCGGCCGCGGCGACCTGGGGTAACACCTGTGTCGCAATGAGGCGATCGACCGACAGCGGCAGGACGTGGACCAAGGCGCGCATCATCCGCCCCGAGCATGGCCAGCGCAACATGCCCATCGATAGCGTCATCAAGACGAGCCGCGGCGACCTGGTTCTGCCGTGTGACGCCGACTCGAGCGGGAATGGCGGGACGGCAATCCACGTCAGCCGAGACAACGGCGAGACGTGGGCGGATCCAGGAAGCCAAACGGCGGGCATCCACGCTGGGATCGTGGAACTGGATGACGGGCGGCTGATGGCGTTTGGGCGCGGCGACAATGTCGACGGGATGATGCCCAGGAGCATCTCTGATGACATGGGCGAGTCGTGGACAGTGACGGCATCGGAATTCCCACCCATCAGCGGCGGACAGCGCTTGGTGCTGAAGCGACTCGAGGAGGGCCCGCTTCTGTTCTGCTCGTTCGGGAACATCCAAGTCACCGACTCCACGGGCGCGGAACGCCCGGTGCAGGGGCTCTTCGCGGCAGTCTCGCACGATGAGGGCGAGACGTGGCCCATGAAGCGACTGATCAGCCACGGCGGTCCACCACAGCAACTCGCGACAATGGACGGGACGCCGTTCACGATGACCCATTCGATGGCTGAGCCACGGGGCTATCTGACCGGTTGGCAGGCGAGGAACGGGGTCATTCACCTCATTAGCAGCCGCCTGCATTACGCGTTCAACCTGAAATGGCTACAGACTCCCCCACCTCCAGCAGCATCTGAGGAGTGATCCCATGAAGCCCCTTGGCGCCGACCTCCGCGCGATGATCCCGTTCCAGGACGAAGCCGCGTGCGATTACGCGCGGTCGATATCTCGGGACGAGATCACGCGCCGAGAACCCCACCATCACGCTGACTTCGCCATCCGCGTGATCGATGAGGCCGATGCTCTCTACGACGCCCTCGCGGAGGACATGCTGACGCGGATCGTCGAGGCGCGCGAGGCCGGGCGGAGGTTTGTGGGCGTGTTCCCCGTGGGTCCAGTGGGACAGTACCCAAGACTGGCGGAGAAGCTGATCGCGCGGCAGGTTGGGCTGGCGCACTGCTCGATCTTCTTCCTCGATGAGTACGCCTTCGAGGATGGCAGCGTCATCGACAGCGCAAGCCCGTGGAGCTTCGAGAACGTCGCCCGCGAGGCACTGATCAAGCCGATTGCGGCAGCGGGACTGGAGCTACCGGAGACTCGCTTCCCCGGGCCCGGGAACATCGAGCAATACGACGACATGGTCGCGGAGGCGTCATCTGGCAAGGGCGCGGATGTGGTCTACGGCGGTATCGGCTGGTGCGGACACTTCGCGTTCTGGGAGCCGCATCTTAGGGACGAATTCGCGAGCGACGAGGAATGGATGCGCGCGCGCGCGGCGTTCGTTCGGTTGCACCCGATGAGCCTGCTCCACAACTCGCTCCGCGCGGGCGGGGACTGGTCATCGATCCCGCCGTGCGCCTACACCGTCGGCCCAGGCATCATCCTCGGCGCGAAGCACCGGAGCTTCTGGTGCGACGCCTACTTGGGCTCGGGGATGAGCTGGCAACGGTTCATCGGCCGGCTGGCGACCCATGGCCCAGTGACCCCGCTCCTGCCCGCATCGTACCTGCAGACACTGCCGGGCGAGGTGACGTTCCTCGGCGCGGTTGCCGACCCCATCGGCGGGCCGAAGACGAGCTGGCAGTAGGGCTCAGCCCTCGATGCAAGTCTGGAACGAGTTCTGGCCGTCAGACGACCGTATCTTCACGTACTCGCGGCCCGAG
>CAZKUN010000277.1:9587-11872 GCA_964555935.1 uncultured Armatimonadia bacterium
GTATCTGGTGGGTATAGCCCGAACTCCAACCGAGCCGAAGGCGCATCGGCGCTCCATGCGTGTGGTCCACTGAGCGCGCCACAGATGCCCAGAGCCCAGTGCAGCGCGACGGCCTGGCGCAGTTCCTCCCTGACCTCGGGCGATAATTCCGTGGCCGACACCGACTCCTCCCCCGCCATGCGCTCACGCTGCTCCGCTGTCAGCCCGCCCATCGCGGCAAGGAAGCGCTCGGCCATCTGCGCCCTGAGTTCGGTCGCCAGGTCCTCCGCGTCGGCAGGCAACGCCGCCCCTAGTGCTGCGCGGACGTCGGCCGCCGCCCTGCCAACTTCGGTCAGGTCGTCTGCCAATGATCTGAGGAGTTGCCCTACATCGCGGTGCCGCGCGTGCCGGGAGGGGGGACCGGTGGGTGCTGGCGCGGGGCGGTCGAACTGGAACATGCAGACGCGCCAAGTCTTGCCCGGCACCCTCGACAGCCAGGCCGACGTGCGCCCCTCGACGGTGTCGGGCTTGAGCCACACCCACAGGCAATCGAGGTCAGCCACCCATGAAGGCGGAGACAGGCAAGCCAACGTGTGTTGGAGCGCTGTAATCTCGATGGCCTGGAGCGCCGTCTGCTGGGCATCATCGGGATAGCCGGACAGCGGGCGTGCCTGCGCATCGGACTGCGGAACCAGGGGCTGGTCGGCGTCGGGTCGAGTCGCCATCACCTCTCGCCACATCGCGTTGCGCCGCAGGCCGAGCCTCTCTACCACGTCGTCAAGGTCGGACGGCACGACCTTGCGGAGATCTCTCACCAGCGCGGCCACGCCAGCGACCACCCCACCACGAAACGACGACGGCAGGCGCTGTTGGCTGAGAGTATCCTCCATCATCTCCGTCACCCCCGATCTCAGGCGGGCTCGCGCGCGGGCGAGCCGCGTCTTGACGACATCCGCGCTCGTGTCAAGGAAGTCGCCGATCTCGGCCTGCGAGTACCCGTTGATGTAGTGGAGGGTGAGCACCAGGCGGTCCGGTTCACGGAGGCCCTGGAGCGCCTCACGAACGGCGAGCTGGATCTCACCAGGAGCTGAGTCGTGTTGCCTGGGAGGCTCAACGGACGGCCGCGACCTGCGAGCGCTCGTGCGGTGCAGGTTGGTGACGATCTGTCGGAGCCAACCGGGGAACCGAGTGGCGTCGCGGAGCTGCGGCAACCGTTCGTAGGCGCGGACGAATGCATCCTGCGCGAGGTCGACCGCGTCTTCGAAGTCGCCCGTGAGGTGATAGGCGAGGCCGTAGACCATGTCACGGAATCGGTCGACCAGCTCACCGAACGCCGTCGTGTCGCCGCGTCGGGCTGCATGCACGAGTTCGACGACGGTGGTTGCGTGGTCCGCCATCGGCGCTTCCCTCCAGACTTAGAGACGCAACCGGCCGCCGCGAGGTAACACCGGCTTCCTGGGAGTTCTAGGGCTTGGGCCAGTCAAGATGCTTGTGCAGGAAGTCGAAGGTGCCCTTGCCGAAGATCTGATGCCCGCCGGCGCTGAACTCGATCTCCGTCTGGTCGGGGATTCCGAGTCTGGAGTACTGCCGCCGAACCTTCGCGTACTCGTAGGCGACCCACTCATCGATACCCACACGGTCGTCGTGCCCTCGCTCGACCATGAACGGTCGCGGCGCGATCAGGTTAGCCATTTCCGCGTAGTTGAACGTGTGGCCGAGGTCCCACTCGAAGATCTCGTACTCCCCGGTGTAGACATAGCTGAAGCGATCCGTCCAACTCGCGTTCTTCAGCACCCACTCGTTGAAGTCGGCCGAGCAGATGGACAGGCAGTATCCCTCCAGAATCGCCGGGACGCGCATGGCCGTTTTGCCGCCGTAGGAGATCCCGTAGAGCGCGATGCGGCCGGCGTCAACGAAGGGTAGCTCCCCAAGCCACTTCAGCGTCTGCTCGTGCTGCCGGACGATGACGGAGAAGAGCGTGTGGCCCAGGGGATTCGCGAGGCGTTGAAGGATGCGGAAGTCGTCGAATCCGATATACGGATTCTGTGGCGCGTAGACGATGAACCCGCGCTTCACCAGCTTGACGGAGTAGCCGTTGTACGCTTGCTCGTCGGCGCCGATCGTCTTCTGTGGCGTTCCCTCGAGTCCGTGCTGGCAGACGACGACGGGGCGTTTCTCGCCGGGCTTGAGGTCCTTTGGCAGGAGCAGAATGCCGCTGGCAAAGACGTCGGGATAGACGTCAAGCATCACTTCGTAGCCCGTCCAATCGGGCTCGTCGTAGACGAGGCGCGAGCGGGGGTTCATCG
>CAZKUN010000278.1:0-11695 GCA_964555935.1 uncultured Armatimonadia bacterium
GGTGACCTCGCCCCAGACGACGTGCGTCTTGCCGTCGCGCGTTGCGGTCGAAGCGGGTCCGCCGGAGTGCTGGCACGACCCGAGGCAGTTGTCGGTGATCTTCACAGGCTCGCCGAGGTCGAGTCTTTCGTCCGCGCGCGTCGGCATGTAGAGCAGCAGGTCGTTGTAGGTGCAGAACCTCGACGGATGCGGCCCGGTGGTCACGTACGACAGCACGGGAGGCGGGTGGGGGAGGGCGTTATGGCCGGTGAACTGCTCGATGTCGAAGGCGCCGCCAGGCAGTTGGTAGGCATGGTAGCGTTCGCCATCGACGGCTCTGTAGATCAGCAGGCTCGCGATGGACTTGTCCTCGCGGGCGATGCGCATGCACGTGTAGCGCCCGTTCTGCTCATCGAAGGCCACCTTGGCGCCCAGGAAGCCGCCGGCGCCATACGAGCTGCTCCAGCGCCCGTATTGCTCATCGAGGCCATCCGCGAACGGTTGCTCGGACCACTCGCCGCCATTCAGCGTGAGGACGCCCGTGCTGCGATACATGCTCGCCATTCGCTCGCGGATCCACGGGCGGTTGTCGAGGTCGAAGTAGACCTCATTGGTCATGTAGTCGGGCGCGTAGCCAAACTGCACGTCCTCGTGACGATAGCGCTTGTGGATGATCGGCATGTTGAGGCTCTTCGCCACGGCGGGCTCGCCGATGCGGATCTCGATGCCCGCGCTCTCGGCAATGGTGGGGTCGGTCAGCGATCTGGCCGTCAGAAACGCCGGCAGCACGTCGCCAGGCTTGGCGCCCGGTGCGGCGACCGAGACGGTGATCACGCGTTCCTCATCCGGGTCAAGCGACACGGGCTCGGCGATGTCGTCGGCCTGCAGCTCGAGACGTCGCGCCGCTCCGAGCGTCACTCGAAACTCCGCCGGCACTCCCGTGCGGTTCCTCAGCGTGATTGGCACTTCGGCCGTCTCTCCAGGCTTGAGATATCTGGCGGACAGTCGCGGCAGGAGCATCCAGCGCGTCTTCATGAGGTCGAAGTAGGCGTCAGGGCTGGTCGACCACACGCCCCCTCCCTCGATGACCATCTTCACGTCGGCCTTGGCCACATCAAAGGTCCAGACACCGGAGCGATCACCAAGGTTCTCGGTAATTGTCTCGACAATGTCCTTGCCCGGCTCGGTGAAGTCGAAGACGTGGGCCGAGAGGCCGGACGCGTCTTTGAGTGGCAGACGTCCGAGCCCCGGCTGGTGGATGGCTTGCGCGGTGACGTCGAATTCCCCCTCCGGCGGCTGGAAGCAGATCTGCGTCGACACCTCGCCCTCGTTGAGCATGATATCGCCCTCGAAAACCACCTGCTCGCAGTTGGTCTCCAGCCCGTAGACGAGATCATGGCCGCACGTGACGGCGAGCCGATAGACACCCGGACGGAGGATCTTCGCCGTGATCGTGGCGCCCTGAATGACGTTTGACCTGCCGGTCTTCTCCGCGCTCGCATCGTCTGACAGGTCGAGAGTTGCCAGTTCCTCGCCCAGCGGGTCGTAGAGCATCGCCCGGACCGTGTCCTCGCCGTCGTAGATGTTGAGGTCGCGCTTCTTCACGGTGACGGACAGTTCCCCAGGCTCTGGTCGCAGTAGCACGGCTCGCCCGCCCCGGATCATGGTGGGCACGGTCAGCGCGAGCGCGTCCGCGCTGACGAGCGTTGCGAACGCCAGGAAGGAGATGAGGAGAGGGAAAGGTCGTCTCATGGTGAGCCTCCAAGAAGACGCGTGGCATGGAGTATTCGGCCAATGGCTGGAAGCGGCCTGCCCGCGCCCGCGTCGGGGTGCAGAGGTAGAGACGGACGACTCCCTCACGGGGTTGCGATGGAACTTGGCTTCGGGCGCAAGGTTCGTAATGCGTGTCGTCCGGATGCGGTGATTTCTGGCTGGCGGGAGCGAGGGATGGCTCGGTTCTTGCGTTGCGTTCTGACTATCGGGTGCTGCTTGATGATCGCGCGCGTCGGCTTTGCCGACGACGTTGAGACCTTCAAGGCCCTCTACGACAGGCTCGACCGGACCGCGCCGCTGATGATCCGGATCGTGAACGACCACCGACACCAACTGGACCTGTCGGCCTACCACGAGAATCCTCTGTTCCACTACCCCCTCGACGAAGCGCCCAACCCGCCGGCGGCCGTGCCGGAACTTGGCGACCTCGACTTCGACGGGACGCTCGTGGCGGACACGATTTGCGATCGACCTCCGCCTGAAGTGGGCTCGAAAGCCACGTGTCTGGCTTGGGCGCCGCTGATGAAGCGTCTCAGCGAGAGCAACTGGGACGCCGCGCTGCCTCTCCTGGAGGCCGAGAGCAAAGTATCGGGCGAGATGTGGGGGAACGATGATCTCGTTCACCCACTTCAGAAGATAGCGCTTGCGTACGTCGGCGAGGATGACATTTGGGTGATGGTCGAGTTCCGGCCCGAGCTGGAGTGGATCCCGGCGCAGGGAAACGGACGTTTCGGCCTGGAGGACTGCTATCGCGACATCTACGCTCGACTCAATGTGGATCTGACGGACGCGTTGCGTGAGGAGATTGACGCCTACGCAAGCGAGAAGCTCGACGATGAGGAACTGGAGCAGTTCTTCTATGAACTCGCGTCGGACTGGTACCAGGGCTATCGGACCGAGACGCTCGAGCCCGAGGACTCGCAGCCGTGGCCGAACACCGATACGGAACCTGAGATCCTCGAACTGCTGGACGGGAGCAGTTTCGAGCACCCGTTCGCCGTGATGAAAGGCAAACCGTACGGCGAGGTCATCTACAACGTCTTCGTGCTTCCCGACTACGAGGGCCCGGCGGAGAAGCGCGTAGAGCAGGCTGGTACGGTTGAGCTGGCGCCGGATGTGTACGCATCCGAGGTTGCCGAATGGGGCGGGAGCTACGAAGCATGGACGGCGCAACTTGGTGAGTTCCGGGCCGACGTCGAAGCGAAGCTGCAGGCCCGTCCGAAGGAACTGACCGGACTGATCGGTGAAGATGGCTTCCTGTTCTTCCGTGGCGACCTGGAGTATCTGCTCGCCGGCGATCTCCGCCGCCAGGAGAACAATCCCTACCCCGTCATCATCGATTTCAAGAATCAACTGAAGGCGCGTGGGATCGACTTCCTGATGGTGTTCATCCCCACCAAAGCCGAGGTCTTCCCTGAGAACGTGTCCGCGAAGGCGCCTCCCGGTGCGCAGCCGTATGTGTCGCCATATGTTCGGAAGCTGGCGGCTGAGCTGACGGCGGCGGGCGTCGAGTGCGTCGACTTGCTGCCGGAGTTCATCGCCCAGCGCGATATCGACGGCGATCTACTGTACATGCCGACAGACACCCACTGGACGCCGCGCGGGGCTGAACTGGCCGCGAAGATCGTCGCTGACCGCGTCAGGCAGTATGAGTGGTATCTGCCGATGCGGGCCGACCAGGTGAAATACACAACGCAACCGGCGCCCTTCACGCGGCGTGGCGACATCTGCGACATGCTCATGGACGCGGAGAAGCTGAAGTACCCGCCGATGAAGCTGACCGGCACGCAGATTGTCGCGCCCGATGGCAGTCTGTACGAGGACGACCCCGACAGCTCCATCGTGATGCTCGGCGACAGCTTCACGGGCGTGTTTCACTTCGAGGATTGCCAGCACGCGGGCGTGTCTGCGCACGTCGCGAAGCAACTCGGAACGCCGCTCGACCTGATCTCCGCTCAGGGCAGCGGACCTCGCATTCGAGGTCAGTTCGCCCGTCGCGGCGCTGACGCTATCAACGCCAAGAAGCTGGTCATCTGGACGTGCGTGACGCGCGACCTCTACGAGTATTGGGCTCCGTGGGACATCATCAAGCTGCCGTAACTGGCCCTGACTGTTGATCCTGGTTCCCTGAAGCCGTCAACCCATATGGTCTTTTCCTCGCACATCTTCGTTTTCTATTTCCTGCCGGCGGTGCTGGCGCTCTACTATGCCTGCCCGAAGCGTGGCCGTCAGCTCCTGATCGCGCTCGTTAGCTACGCCTTCTACGGTTGGGCGAACCCGTGGTTCGTATTGCTGATGCTGTTTTCCACCGTGGTGGACTTCGCTGCGGGGAAGTTGATCAGCGGCCAGTGGCGGCTGCCCATGTTCCGCGGCGACCCGCCCGCCGGCGACGGGCTTCCGGGCGCTCGGCAGCGCAAGCTCGCGCTGGTGGTGAGTATCTGCACGAACCTCGCGCTGCTGGGTGTCTTCAAGTACCTGCCCTTCGCCCAGCGCAACATCAACCTGATCCTCGACGTGTTTGGCGAGACCGGCATTGCGGTCTACGACATCGTGCTCCCGGTGGGCATAAGCTTCTACACGTTCCAGTCGATGAGTTACTCGATCGATCTCTACCGAGGCCAGGCGCGGCCGGCGCGAGACCTCCTGGATTTCGCGTGCTACGTTGCGCTGTTCCCGCAGCTCGTCGCCGGTCCTATCGTGCGCTACCGTGACCTCGCGGAGCAACTCCGCGAGCGCTCGCACACGGTTGAGAAGTTCACTCGAGGCATCCTGTTCTTCTCGCTGGGGATGGCCAAGAAGATCCTCCTCGCCAACCCCATGGGCGACGTCGCGGACACGGCCTTCGCCGCCGGCAGTCTAGCCTGGCATGACGCGTGGTTTGGCGTGGCGGGCTACGCGATGCAGATCTACTTCGACTTCAGCGGCTACTCGGACATGGCGATCGGGCTGGGGCTGATGCTCGGGTTCGAGTTCCTGCGCAATTTCAACCTGCCGTATCTATCCGCGAGCATGACTGAGTTCTGGCGCCGCTGGCACATCTCGCTGAGCACCTGGCTTCGGGATTACCTGTATATCCCGCTGGGCGGCAACCGCATGGGCCCGGCGCGCACGTACGTCAACCTGGCGGTCGTGATGTTGCTCGGTGGGCTTTGGCACGGTGCGGAATGGACCTTCGTGATCTGGGGCGCTCTGCATGGGTCGCTGCTGGCGCTTGAGCGGTGGAATGGCAAGAAGCCGATCTACGGCGGGCTCCCCAAGCCGATCCGTCGATTGGCGACATTCGCGCTGGTGCTCATCACATGGGTATTCTTCCGCGCCGACAGCCTCGCCCAGGCAGTCGAGTACATTGGATTCATGTTTGGGTTCGGCGGCGACACCTCCGGCGCGGCGCTCGTGGGCGCGACGCTCTACCAGCCTGCATTGGTCCTCGTGATGGTGGCGTGTGTCGCGATCCACGCCCTGAAACTCGATACGTGGGACATCGCCAAGAAGGGCCTGCAGCCGGTCAAGCTTGTCGGGGCCGCCATCGCCCTCACGCTGGCGATCGCGGTCATGTTCACGCAGAGCTTCAATCCGTTCCTGTACTTCAGGTTCTGAAGGAGTCGACGGGCTGGAAGCCCGTCGCTACGCGCATGGCAACCAGTCAACCCGACATCCGGACCACGGATCACCCGCGCGGCGCGTGGGTCCTCATTGCGTTCTTCATCGCGCTTCTGGCCTTTGTGCCGGCGGCCCAACTCGCGGTTGAGATCGCGCGGCATGAGCCGATCCAGGAGCTGGATGTGCTCAAACAGACGCCCACGCTGCAGCACTTCCAGTCATTCGAGCGAGCGCTGGAAGACAACTCCGTCGTCGCCGAGATGGCGCGGAAGCACTGCCAGTGGATCGGCCTTGTGGCGCTCCACGCGGGCAATCGCGAGGCGCTGATGGGACGGGGCGACTGGATGTACTATCGGACCAGTCTTGACTCCGTGACGGCCCACGGTTTCATGGACGATCCTCAGGCTGAGGGGCATCCGCTCGACGCCATATTGCGCTTTGATGACGCCCTGGATGCGAGTGGCGTTGAGTTGGTCCTGTTGATCGTCCCAGGCAAGGAGAAGATCTACCCCGAATGGCTGAGTCGGCGCGCCGGGAAGCTGGCCTCGGCGCCGACGAACGAGGACATGGATGCGTTCCTGGCGGCCCTGGATGATGCGGGAACGCGCTATCTCAACCCCACTGAGCTACTTTGGAACGCGAAGGGGGGATCGAGCGATTTGTACCTTCGCGGGGACACGCACTGGACGCCCGAGGGGTGCGCGCTCGTAGCGGATGAGTTGGGGAGAATGGTCGCCCAACCGACGGGTCCCCAACTGGAGATGCGCGTCGAGGCCCTGGCTGTCAGCAACCGAGGCGACCTGCACGATATGCTGGAGTTGGCGGATTTACCGAGCCCGCGCGAACCCCAAGCGGTCACGGTGCAGCGAATCGTACACGCGGATACCGGCGAGCCGATCGAGCCGGACATGGACTCTCCGATCGTGCTCCTGGGCGATAGTTTCACCAACGTGTTCAGCGTCGGTGACATGGGCTGGGGCGACTACGCGGGACTGGGCGAGCAGTTGGCCTACCGGCTCGGTCGGCCAATCGACATCATCGCCCAGAATGATGGTGGCGTGAACACCGCGCGGGCCACGCTGGCACGACGTCCGGGCGGGCTGACCGGGAAGCAAGTGGTTATCTGGCAGTTCGCCGCGCGAGACCTGGTGGTCTCAAATGGTGAATGGAAGCGCATCGAGATCGCTTCACGTTAGGGAGGATGCTATGTCGCTACTCAAGGGCCGAGTATGGCCGCTGATACTGTGCGTGGCCATCATCATCGTTGCCCCGCAGTTCGTCGGGTGCTCCAAGGATGAGGTCGCCGATCCGGAAGTCGACGCCGGACTCGTGATCGCCGCGGAGCCGACCGACCTGCCGCCGGAAGCCACCGATAATGGGGTCGTGGAAGACCCGGCGGATCCCGCTGACGAGCCCACGGACTCGGCTCCTGAATCCCCGGAAGAGCCGGATACCGAAGAGGAGCCCGCTGTTGAGCCCGACATCGAGCCGGAGCCGAGGGATGAAGTCCCCGAGACGGGGCCGGAGTTGACTCCATCCAGTGACATTGACCCTCGCGACCTGGTGGTGGACCCGGAGCCTGAACTGACCCCGCCGACAGACCCGGTCGAGCCCGCGATGCCAACCGTGCCCGATCCCGAGCCGGAGAAGCCCGAAGGCACGGTCGTCATCGGGACAGTTACGGTCGCCTCCGCCGTCCCGGATCCGGGGACGGTGCCCTACAAGGAGTGCTTGACCGTTGTGAAGTACAAGGTTGATAGCGTTGAGTCCGGCGATTACGACGGCGGCGAAGTGTTGGCGGTGCTGTGGGGAATGAAAGAGAACAAGCTGAAGGACGCCGCGAGCTTCTCTCCCGGCCAGAAGCACCGTCTGAAGATCCAGCCTTTCAGCGAACGCAAGGACCTCGCCCGTATCATGCAGGCAGACGATACGAACGACTACAGCTCAGTCCAGCAGTGGGTGGTCAGCTACTCGAGCCCGTAACAGGAGACGCCCCATGCGACACGTCCAGCGATGCGGGTTGGCCTTGGTTAGTCTGATGGCCTGTGGCCTCGTGTGGTCGCAAGGGGCGACGCCTAACGACGCCGAGGCGACGGCGCTGGCCGCCCTGAAGGGCCAGATCCAAGGCCAGATCGTCTGGGAGAGCAACCGCGATGGCTCGTGGCAACTCTACACGATGAATGCCGATGGCACGGGCGCCAAGATGCTCACGGAGGGCCCCGGAGCGCATAGCCAAGCCAAGCTCTCGCGGGACGGCAAGCTGCTCGTCTGCACGAGAACAGAGCCGAACGGCGCCACGTCCGTGTGGATGATGAAGTCGGATGGGACGGATCCGAAGAAGGTCATCGACGACGCGCTTGAGCCGCAGTGGCGCAAGGGTGACAAGGCTCTGCATGTGCTCAGGCAACCAGATCGTCGCAAGAAACAGTGGCAGACGTTTGAGTTGGACCTGTACTCAGGCGAGGAGAAGCTGCTGTTCCCGCCGCCGGGCGTCGAGCTTGAATTCGAGCCTTGGGCGGCCGAGGCCAATGACGATGGGACGCGGTTCATCTCGTGGTCGCCACGACCGCGAGGGACGTGGGTCATATCAGCCGATGGCGCCGTTCAGCAGCTCGTCCACGGTGGCTGCGAGGGGCAGGTGTCGCCCGATCAGCAATATGGGTACGGAGTGCACAGCGACGGACGCTTTGTCAGGTTCAACCTCTCCGACGGCGGGGACCTGGCCACCGTGAAGGAGCGCTGGGGCGAGTGGAGTCACACCTATTTCCCGCATGTATCGCGCGATGGGAAGTGGCTCCTGTACGGCGCGTGCCCGCCGGACCAGCACGATCACGACACGAGCGACTACGAGATCTTCGTCGTCGGGCTGAAGGATTGGCAGGAGGACGGCGATCCCGTGCGATTGACATTCAACAGCAGGACGGACCGCTGGCCCTCTCTCTACCTCAGCGACCAGAACGCTCTGGCGGGCGACGCATACGACGTGGCGGGTAATCGCGCGATGAACCCGCCTCCGCCACCCAGGATGGTCTTCAGTTTCGGCCAAGAGAACGCGAAGCCCGATCCCGGCGGCGAGTCGGGCCTGTGGCCTCAACAGGACGGCTGCCGGGGCGACCTGACATGGATCGCCGACGACGCCGAAGGCGGGGCCGGCGGCAGCGTGAAGATCGAGTACACGATCGAGGCGGACCCGAAGAGTTTCTCGCTCTGGATCGCGCCGGGTGAGATGGATCTGACCCCGTACGACCGCGTGGTGATCTACGCAAGAGGCACGGCGCCCTCGTTGACGATGGTCGTCAAGGACAATAACCTCGGGGCACCCGAAGACCCCGATGGCATCGCGGACTGCCTCGTAACGGGCATCACGGGTGAGTGGCAGCGCTTCGAGTTGGCGTTCTCGGACTTTGTGTCGCGCAAGCCGGGCGCGGCAGTTGACTGGCGAACCGTGAACCACTTCGGCATCTGCATGATCGCGCCGCGCAACCAGGAGGCCGGAACGATACAGGTGGACAACCTCCGCGTCGAAGCCGGCGACTGAAACCCTCGACGCGGAGCGGACGATGCGCAACCTAACGATCCTCCGAGGGCTGCCCTTCGCGGCAGCCCTTCTCATTTTCCAGACGGTAGCCGCTGACGAAATCCCCTTCCCAGATGCCCTCGATGATGCGGACGTACGCGTGAAGACCCTCGACAGCATCCTGGATGACGCGCTGCTCATCGGCAATGGCGACGTCAACGGACTGGTATCGACGGATGGCGGGACGCTGCAGATCCTGCTGACGAAGAATGACGTCTGGGACGCGCGGCTCGATACCACCAACGACCCGCCGCTGCCGACGCTCGAGCGCGTCCGCGAACTAGGCGCGACGGGCGAAGCGATTGGTGGCGTGATCCTGCCCGAGGGCGAGACGTGGACGGGTCCGGATTCTTACCACTCCAAGCCCTATCCGTGCCCCCGCGCGTGTGCCCGCGTTGCCTTCGGCGAGGTGCGGGAGGGCCCTAAGTGGGCGCAGATTCGAGGCCAGGGCCGGACGAACACGTGGGAGCAACGGGATGGCCTGGCTGTAATGGCCATCGAAGGCGCGACGGGCGCATCGAACGGGTACAGTTACCGGCCGTTGAGCGTGTCCAGCGATGAATACACGCAACTCCGCCTGACGCTGAGCGGGACAGAGAATGCTCAGTTCTTCATCGACATCATCGGTCCGAACCGAGAACAGGTGCTGCATACGGGCTGGCAGGCGACGCCACAGGAGCCCACCGAGTATACCTTCGACCTCGAGCCGGGGCTGGAGGCAGCGCAACTCATCCTCTACACGTGGACGATCGACGGCGCGCTCGCCGAGAATCGATTCGAGAGCGTCGAGTTCATCGCGGGTGAGGAGACGCTGCCGGTCGACCTCTCGCTTCCCGTGTATGAGCACGCGTCAGGTCGCTTGGACTTGGAGCGCGCGACCGTGGATGTGTCGGGCAGCGCGGATATCCCATCCGCCACCATTCGCGCCCTCGCTGATCGGAATGTGGTGCTGATCGAGTCGGGCACCCACGTTCGTCTGGTGTCGACGACGTCGATGGATACGCCTGAGGCCGAGGTGGGCGAGAGCGGAAATGTGCGTTGGCTGCGGCAGGAGTTGCCGGGCGACCTGGACTGGCCGGGGATGAGTTTTGCGGTGGCGCTCGCCGAGCGCGGTGATCTGAAGGCCGTTGCGGTGGTGACATCTCTCGAAGCGCGAAACGTGGTGCGGAAGGCGGTGGCTCTGGCGCGGAGGACGGTGGCATCCGAGGCCGATGAGCTGCGTGACAGCCACGAAGCGGAGTGGGCCTGGTTCTGGGCCAAGAGCGGGATCCGGATGAGTGACAGCGAGTTGCAGCGGACCTGGTATCGGTCGCTGTACTTCCTGCGCTGCGTGACCAAGCCGGGCGTCGTCTCGCCGGGGCTATTCATGAGCCTGACGACTGACACCCCCGCGTGGCATGGCGACTACCACACGAACTACAACATTCAGCAGGCTTTCTGGGCCGCCTATCCTACGAACCATCCCGAGCTGGCGGAGCCATACGACCGGTTGATCGTTGACTATCTGCCGCGGGCGCGCTGGCTCGCGCGAGAGGTCTGCGGAACCGATGGCGCGTTCTACCCGCATGTTCTGTTCGCCTACGAATCGGCGACTCCCGAAGAGAGCAACTACCCGATTGGGCGGCAGTACATCCACCACGTCTGGGGCATGACGCTTGGCGTGCCGGGCTTCACGGTGCAGCCTCTCTGGTGGCATTACAAGCACGCGCCGGATCCTAAGCTTCTGAGGAAGATCTACCCCGCCGTGCGCGACGTGGCCATCATGTACGCCGACCTGCTTGAGGGCTGTGAGGAGCGGGCCGAACCGGGGTTTGGTCCGACCGTGTCTCCCGAGCACTGGGGCTGGGCGCCCGGTCTGGGGCGGAACTACGACTGCGCGTCTGATATCGGCTTCGCCGAGTACACGCTCAGGGCGGCCATCGAAGGCGCGACGACCTTGGGCACCGACGCTGACCTCGCGAAGCGCTTCGAGGCAGCGCTTGAGTTGCTGCCCGCGTACCCCACATCAGCAGGCGAAGAGCCCATCGTCGTTGACGTCGCGGGCGCGCCGCCAATCCAGTACAACATCTCAGTCCCCGCGAATCCAGTCTCTCCGTGCGACGTCGTGACGTGGTTCTCGCCCGACAGCGAGAAGGACCTGTTCGCGCGAACGATTGAGCAGCTCCAATGGAATGGCAACAACGCCATGGTGATGATGGCGGTTTCGCGCGCCCGCTTGAGCATGGACGGGGCGCAGGACTGGCTGCGCGATGAGATTGTCAATCGCACCCGACCGAACGGAACGATCACGCTGAATCGTCTGGGACATGGGATCAACGACTACGGTCATTACGTCGAGCAGACCGGTTGCGCCATGGCCATCTGCGAATTGCTCGTGCAGAGCGTCGGCGATATCATTCGCATCGCGCCCGCACTGGATGGCGTCACTGATGTGGATTTCGCCGACTTTCGCACGCAGGGCGGGTTTCTCGTAACCGGATCCGTCCGCCGGGGCATCGTTGGCGAGCTTACGGTTGAGAGCACGGTCGGTGGAGAGCTGAGGCTCCTGACGGCATGGGATGCTACCGAGTTCCAGCGTGGCGACGGCCCGTGGGTGAGGTTGCCGATGGATGTCCAGGCCGTGTTCGCGACGCCGACCAAGCGTGGCGACGTGCTTCGGTTCAGGTCGGCTGAATAAGCAACATCGCCGCCGAGGGAGCCTCGGCGGCGATGTGATCGTCTGCAGGGAGGCGAAGTCTATAGGTGGTTTCAAAACCCCAACAACCA
>CAZKUN010000279.1:0-11556 GCA_964555935.1 uncultured Armatimonadia bacterium
GTTTCCTTGATGGCTAGCCGGCTACGCGTGAGGACAGTCTTGCCGAGTACGTTGGTGATGAGATCGAGTATGTTCCGCAGCCCAAGCACTTGCGGGAAGGCTGTGCGGACGTTCGGCGCGTCGTCCAACATCGCGCTGAGGTCATCTGCGCACCATATGGTCACCGTGGCCTCGGGCAACACGGTGGCGACCTTCGCCTTGACCTTGGCAATCGGAGCGGGGCCTCGGGGAACGTTCGTGAGCAAGATCCAGTGGCGCGGTGGCTCAATCTCGTTACGGGCGAGCCGTCGCCTGATGGCCGCGCACTCTTTGCCCACCGCCTTCATCAGGAGCGGGCCGGGCTTGGCACCGGCGGCGTTCGCCTCTCCCACGAACTTGGCCTGGAAGACGAAGGGGCCGTCCTCGGGAACGCCGTTCTGTAGTAGCTCAAGCGAGCCCGTGTAGTACGCGTCTCTGCCGAGGTCACCGCTGCCGCCCCACGCCTCAACTCCCGCGCCGAAACGGTGCTTCAACAACGTCTGACACATGCGCTCGAATTGGAGCCATCCGAGGTCGTCCAGCCGGTAGGAGACCATGGTCTGCCTGTCTTGTATCAATATGTGTGACAAGCTGTGAATTCGACGAAGCCAGGTAGGCTACCTCCGTGGCTCAGTCTACTCGCTGACCCACTTGATCGCGTTGCGTAGCAGCCTGCGGTAGTTCGGGTCCTCGAAGGCGAAGTGGTCGTGGCCGAGCTGGATGGTCACGATGCGCGAGTTGCCGTAGTGGTTCGTCCACGCGAGCGTCGCGTTGCTCTCGGGGTGGTTCGTCCCAAGGAGCGGGTTGATGGTCGGCTCGCAGATGGTGAGACCGTAGACCTCGTCGTGGATGGTGAAGTCGGACAACCCCTGGACGACGGGATGCCATGGCGCGAGGACGTTGACGGGGATATCGACCCCGTGACGGAAGGTCGATGCCCGGAGCTGCAGGCCGCCGCGCTCGCGCGGCGCGAGGTAATACGTCCCCCCTCGGATCTTCTCGAACTCATCCCAGTCCTGATAATCGGCGAACGCGTGGTGGAGGATCACCAACCCCTTGCCGCGCTCCAGCATCGCCAGGAATTCACTCTTCTGCTCCTCGGTGATCTCCTGGTTCATGTCATACAGCACGAGGACATCGTACTCGGCGGAGGCCTCTGGCGCGTAGAGGTGGTTGGCCTTCGGATGCTCCGCCCCGCGCCACGAGCAGCCCCCGAAGCTGTCGAACATCGCGAAGAACGGCTCGCGCTCGAAATCATGTCCGCCGGTGACGACGAGGAGGCGGGTGTCTGCCTCTTGGGCAATGCCGGGCGCCGCTACGAAAACGAGAAACAGCAGGCCTCGCGTCATGTCGGTTGCTCCTTAGAAGTCCCAGTCGGGATGCGGGACGGGAAGCTGAAGCGTCCAATCGAGCTGGTCGATCAGCTCCCGTGGCGCGTCCATGCAATCGGTGATCGCGAGACCGGAGGCGGGTTGGACACCGAGCCAGAGCCGGGTGAAGGCGCTGATCGTCGTTCGAAGCGTGGGCAGCGACTCGTCCGATCCGAGTTCAGCGGCTGAATCAGGGCCGAGCGTGACGACATACTCGCCCCCGCAGCCGCGCCACGGCGAGTCCTCCGGAAGGCGCTCGGCGATGGGGTCGGTGACGATGAGATTGAAGCGCAGGCTATCGCGTCCGGGTAGCCTCGTCTTCGCGAGGCACCCGGGAACGTCCATGATGCGGAACTGGAAATACGCGCCGCAGTCGATCTTCGACTCGTGTCGCCCGCCACGGCGGACGGCGTCGTCACGCATCGGCTGACTGATGAGGTCTTGCAGTTGCATCCCGTGTGGCTCGCGCATCGACACGGTGTGAACCTGATCGCCAAGCGACTTGAGCAGGGCGAGCAGCTCCATGAACTCCTCGCGGGTCCGGAAGACGGTGAAGGCCACGTTGTACGGCCCGCTTCCGTAGTCGGATCCACACCAGAAGAAATGCGATGGCGCGCCGTCCGGGCCGTCGCGGTAGCCCAGGCCAAAGCCCTTCGCCGGTGGCCCCATGTCGAAGCGAGTCATAGCCACGGTCTCGATGTTGCAGCTCCCATGGCCCTTTCTGCGCGCCAGCCGCGCGACGTGAAGCGCATCCGCGTCCTCGCTGGATAGGCGCGTTGGCTTGCGGAAATCCGAGTCGACCGTGAGGTGGGCCGGATCGAACTTGACGGAGTGCGTGTAACTGCCCGTCCCAAATCCGAGTTGGTTGTAGAAGCCCTGCTCGAACATGCCGAGCCCCGCGACAAGAGCGCCGTCGGCGGCCTCCTCAGCGAGCACGCGGGCGGTGACGCGCTGGGCGAGGCCTCGCTTCCTGGCCACGTGGCTGGTGGTGACCGTTGCGATGACGGCGAACCGGAGGTCTTCCTCGAGGTAGCGGATCGTGCCGGGCGCGCTGGTCACGAGGCACTCGGCCTCGCCATCGATCTCGGCCACGCGCGAGCGGATCGCGGACAGGAAGAATTGGCCGATCTCGTCCATGCCCTCCTGGTACCAGCCGACCTCCTTGAAGATGCGGACGACGGCGTCTTTATCTGTTTCCTTGTTGTACGCGCGGTAATGCATTCGTCGACGTCCTTTCCGAGTGTCTGCTTGTGTTCGGCTGGTCGCGCGCGTTCACCTCGTCCGGGGCGGGGGAGAGGAACGAAGCGGGCGGGGTCGAATTCCTCACGGCGACGGCTGACGCACGTAGCGTATACGTCCGATGGAGGTCCAGGATGCGCCTGAGTTGCCGGCCTGATTGGGAAGACGCCGCCGAGCGATTGACTCGCTGGTGGGCGGGCGAGAGCCTCGGCCGACCCGCGATGTCGCTGACCGCGCCAAGTGACGGCGCGACGAGCGTCGATCTGCCTCAGCCTCCGAGCCTGTGGGACAGGTGGACGAACCCAGACTACGTGGTCCCACGCGTTGATGCAACTATCCATAGCACCGCGTATTTCGCCGAAGCGTGCCCCATGGAGTGGGTGAACCTGGGCGCGGTGAGTCAGGTGGGCTACCTCGGCACGAAGGTGGTCTGCGCGCCGAGCACCGTCTGGCACGAGCCGTTCGTCGAGGAGTGGACGGGCTATCACCCGGAGGTGGACCGCGAGAACGAGTGGTACCGCATCACCAAGCGGCTGACCGAGCGGATGATGGACGCGGCGGATGGGAAGTGGTTCGTGGGGAACGGGGAGATGCCCGAGGTGGGGGACGTGATGTCGGCGATTCGCGGGCCGCAGGAGTTCTGCATGGACCTCATCGAGGGTCCTCGCGGCGAGATGGAGCGCGTGCGGGATGAGATCCGAGCGATGATGTCTGGGGTTTACGATGAGGCTCTCGGCATGCTCCCGGCGCATTGGGAGGGGACCTCGGGGTGGCTGAGGATTTGGCATCCGGGACGGACGACGACGAGTCAGTGTGACTTCAGCTGCATGATCTCGAAGGACATGTTCGACGACTTCCTCGCGCCGGCTCTGAAGCGGCAGACGGCGCGCGTGGATGGAGCGATGTATCACCTCGATGGCGAGGGCGCGTTGCAGCATGTGGACACGCTGCTGGAGTTGCCGAATCTGCGCGGGATTCAGTGGGTGCCCGGCGATGGCTCTGACCCATGCTATCACCCCAGGTGGCGCCCGCTTCTGCGCAAGATCATCGAGGCCGGCAAGTGCGTTCACCTGAGCGTGCCGGCGAGCGAGATTGAGAGGCTCGTGACGGACCTGCCGCCCGAGGGGCTGTACTTGGTGACGGGGTGCGCGTCCGAGAGTGACGCGCGGGAGTTGCTGGCAAGCGTGGCGCGATGGAGTATCCAACGGAGGTAGTCTTGGGATGCTGGCTTCAATGATCGCCGTGTCGACGGTCGTGCTGGCTCAAGAGCGTCCAGCGGATTTCACGCGGTTTGAATTCGCGGGGCATCAGGCGAAGGCCGAGGTGCTGAACCGGTATCTCTGGTATCACTTCAGCAATCGCCAGCCGCGGAGTGGATACGGCACGACGCTCTTCAACAAGGAGTATCTGTCGATCTCTGATCCCTGGATGAGCGGGGCGATGCTGGAGGACGGGATCACCACGGCGCAGGACTCGCTGCGCGGATCGTTGCTGGCCATCAAGCTCAGCGATGAGGGCTACGTGCACACCCATCAGCATCTCTCCCACGCCTACGACTATGGATGGCCGTTCCCGCTGTGGACGCAGGTCCCGGGCGGCGCGCAAGGGGTGACGGTGGGGTGGCACTTCCAGGATGAGAGCATCCCCCCTGGCATGTGGGTGTGGGGATACCTGAAAGGCTGGAATGATCCGCGCTACTTCGGCGAGACGGCAACGCAGGGGTGGGGTCTGGATGGCCTGGAGTCGCTCGGGACCACGGACGCCAAGTGGAAGCTGCGGGTCACGGGCAATCTGCCCGCGCTGGTGACGCCTGAGGGCATGGGAATCGATGCGCTCAACGCGCCGTACATTCAGTGCCGATGGAATGGTGCAGGCGAGGGAGCGACCATTGAGTGGCTGCGCGAGGGCGACGAGGAGTTTGGGCCCGACCGGCGGGTGTCGATCGCGCGGGGCGACTCCGACTTCGAGCACATCTGGGGCGCGGAGCACTGGTTCGCGGACATGCACGAGCATCCGCTCTGGCAAGGGAAGATCACGCGACTGAGAATCTGCCCAGACGCCGCTGCGGCGCTTGAGATAAACTCGATCTTCACGTGCTACGACACGCGGCACCCGATCAACAACCCGATCTACATCCTCTCGTGCTGGCGCTACTTCCGGTGGACGGGCGATGATGAGTTCCTGGCGACCGTGATGCCGCGCGTGCGAAGGGCCCTGCGCTACCAGCAGACGGTGATGGGCGGGCTCGATCATGGCTTCATCCGCAACCCATGGCCGGGCCACGACGGACGCCCTGGGTATACGGTCGAAGAGGATGGTTCGAAGACGTTCAATCCCGGACATGGCATCGGGAACAACTACTACGATCTCGTCCCGTTCGGCGGGGACGACATGTACTCGACGAGCCAGTATTACGCGTCGCTGCTGGCGGTCGCGGAACTCGAGGAGGCCTCCGCGAGGGGTGACGATGTGATGGAGCCTTCGGCGCTCTGCAAGCATGCGGCTCGCGTGAAGCGCGTGGCAAACCGCAAGTTCTGGAACCGGGAGACGGGGCGCTTCGTGGGTTGGATCGATGCGGACGGCGTGGCGTATGACTACGGGTTCACCTTCGTGAATCTCGACGCAATCTGGTACGGCATCGCATCGAGGCCGCACGCGCGAGAGATCATGGCGTGGATCTCAGGCGAGCGGATCGTTGAGGGCGACACGTCGACGGGGGATGACATATACAGATGGCGGTTTGGGCCGCGCGCGACGACCCGGCGGAATGTGGAGGCGTACGGGCAGGGGTGGACAGCGCCGGAGTCGATTCCCTGGGGCGGGCAGATCCAGGATGGCGGCGGCGTGTTGGGATTCAGCTTCCACGATCTGATGGCGCGACTGAATGTCTACGGGCCCGATGACGCGTGGAAACGGTTGGGTGAGGTGCTTGATTGGGAGAAGGAAGTGCACGCGGCGGGCGGCTATCGCGAGTACTATGCGGACGGATCGCGCGGGACGACGCTCCAGGGCGGGGGGCCTCCGGGCGGCATTGGACTCGACCGGGAGTTCCACGAGAGCAGCATGGTCCCCGCAATCGTGACCGAGGGTTTCCTGGGGCTGAAGCCGACTGCGGACGGGCTGGAAGTGTCACCGAGAATGCCGAGCGATTGCCCGATGATGGCGATACGCAATCTGACGTATCGTGGAGTGGTGATGGATATCGAGGTGGACGCTGATGCTGTGGTGGTGGCCCTGCGCGAGCGGCCGGACGAGCCAGTACGCATCCGCGTCGCCGGCGCGACTCAAGAGATCGTCCGCGCGGGCGAGGTCAGGATACCGAGATAGGTCGCCGGCTATCTCTCCAGCGACTCGAGCAAGCCGCCTGGCACGCGCGCGGCGTAGATCTGCGGAATGCCCGTGCGGTCGGAATTGAAGATCACCCAGCGGCAGTCCGGGGTGAAGTAGGGGTGCGGGTGCGTGTATTGGGGGAAGCCCATTGACGCGCCCGATTCACAGAGGACCTGAGTTCCGCCGGTCGCCAGCGAACCGACCACGATGAGGCCGTCGTTGCCCGTGTCGCTGACGAAGAACCGTCCGTCCTTCGATGCGTTCGGGTGCCAGAAGAAGTGCCCTTGAGCCGCCACGCGATGCGCGTGGTCGCCAGGGGTGATGGTCATCAGATTGCCGGACTCGATGACCTCCTCGCGCGGGCCGCCGATGGTGAAGAGAATCGAGCCCGTCTCGCCGACCCAGCACTGGTGGCCCTGGACGGCATACGTGTGCGGCTCCCCAACGGGCAATTCCTGCTGGTTCTTCCCGTCAGTCCCGATGGTATAGAGCGTGGCGCCCGCCTCTCCGACGCTGCGGGTGATGCGACCCGATTCGTCAACCTGGGACCCCCGGTTGTGTTGGACGAGGATCACATCGCCGTTGGCGGGATCGAGCTGCGGGTGGGCGTTGCAGATCTCCGGACTCTCGTGGATGACCTCGCGGCGCGCGGTGACAAGATCGTATCGCACGACGCCAAAGCTCTGGGACGAGAGCATGGTGCTCGTGATGTAGGTCCGCCCATCGGGGCCCATCGATCCGAGCGAGCGGACGTAAGGCGCGCCGGTGAAGGTCCAACCGATTTGCTCGAAGGTGTCAATGGCCGTGCGGATGATACGGAATTGGCGGTCGCCGATGTGGCGCACGCAGTAGAAGTGTCGCTGGTCGGGTGAGACGGCCATGCCGCTGATGCCAATGACCTCGCTGCAAAGCGGCGTCAGAATGTCCTGCTCGAGGTCAGCGCGCCAGACTTCCATGTGTCCATGGGTCGTATATTGGCGCGTGAAGACCACGTAACGAGAGTCCGCGTCGGTGTATGGGGTCTCGCCGTAGATCTGCGTGTGTATCGCCACGCTGCTGGTGAGTTGCTTGATTGTCGCACCGGAGGTGGGGTCGGTGCCTCGGGGGATCGACTCTCTAACGGTTACGCTGCCTGCCTCGAGCATGCGTGCCTCCTTAGGTACCGGACCGCGCCAGGGCGCCGCGTCTGGTCCGTGAGTTCCCTACCAATGACTGCGACACCTGGCAGGACTTACATGACGATCGGTAAGTAGATTGTAAAGGTGCTCCCCGTGCCAGGGAGACTCTCGACGTCAACGCTCCCGCCATGGACTTGGGCGATGTGCTTGACGATGGCGAGGCCAAGGCCCGTTCCGCCGGCCTGGCGGCTGCGCGCTGCATCGACGCGGTAGAAGCGCTCGAAGATTCGCTCGAGGTGGCGGGCGTCGATGCCGGGGCCCTGATCCGAAACTTGGATGGCAATACGGCCGTCGTCACGCGTCGCGGTGACGGCGACCTCAGCCTCCGGGTGTCCGTACTTGGCGGCATTGTCGATGAGGTTCACGATCGCCCGCTCGATCAGGTCGCGGTTCACGTTGACGATGATGTCATCGGGGCACTCCGACGCCAGGGCGACAGTCCGGGTCGCGGCGCGCGGGCGGCAGTCCTCAACGGCGGAGCCGATGATCGGCGCGAGAGGGATGCGTTCGGCAGTCATCTGCTGGGTTTCGGAATCTCCCTCAAGGCGCGAGAGGGCGAGGAGATCCTCGATGATTGCGTTCAGGCGGCTTGTCTGTTTCTCGATGATGCCGAGGAAGCGCTGGGCGTCGGGAGGATTGTCGATCGCTCCGTCGCGGAGCGTCTCAACGAAGCCCTTGATCGAGGTGATCGGGGTGCGCAATTCGTGAGACACGTTGGCGGCGAAATCCCGTCGGATCTCCTCCAGACGGCGCAGGCGGGTCACGTCGTTGAGGACGATCATGACGGCGTCTTCGTGCCCCCCCGCTCCCACCAGCGGCGTCCCATGAGCCTGCAGGTGGCGCTCGCTTCCGCCGAGCACGGTGACTGATGCTTCCACTATGTCGCCCGTCGAGAGAGCGTCTGAGGCGAGTTGCTGGATCGCGGGGTTGCGCACGGTCTCCTGCAACGTGCGGCCGGGCGCCTCGTCCGAACCAACGCCGAGCAGCTTCCGAGCGGCGGGGTTCATCATGATGACGCGGTCGCTTGAATCCACCGCCACCACGCCCTCGACCATGCTTGAGAGCAGCGCGTCGCGCTCGTCTCGTTCCCTCGATAGCGCGAGCAGGCGGTGCTCGAGTCGCCGGGCCATCTCCGTCATAGCGTCAGCCAGCTCGGCGACTTCCTGGGTTGGCGGCGGAGCGATGCGGAAATCCAAGTCCCCGCGGGCGAAGCGCAGGGCGGCATCGGACAGTCCGTCGAGTTGGCGCGCCGTTCGTCGGGTCTGGAGAAGCACGAGGATGATCGCGCCCAACCCGATGATGAGCCCGCCGATGATGACGCGCCTGCGGAGGTCTTCGATGGCTACATCGATTGTCGACACCGGGCGGCTGGCGCGCAGGACGCCGGCGACACGGCCCGCCTGTGTCAAGGGGATGGCCACGTACATCATCTTGGTGTCGAGGGTGGAGCTGTATCTTGTTGAGCTACTGGTTCGCCCAGCCAGGGCCTCGATCATCTCCGGGCGATGGCTGTGGTTGCCCATCTCGGCCGGGTCGTGCTGCGACTCGGCGATGACTTCGCCATCGGGCAACATGAGCGTCACCCGCGTGGATGAATTCTCCCCAAGGGTCCGCAGTCTTTCGAGCAAGGCGGGACGATCCGCCTCGGCCACGTCTTCGGGCAGTTGAGCGGCGATGAGCGTCGCCCGGCTGTGCAGGTCGCTCGTAGCCTCTGCGTAGAACACGTCACGCAACGTCGCGAGCACGTGCCACCCGACCACTGATAGCGCGGTCACGATCACGAGCAGCGCGATGGGCACGACTTCGTAGATGAGGCGTCGGCGCCTCATAGGCTACTCCTTGAGTCGGTAGCCGACGCCACGGACGGTCTCGACATAGTCGGCACAGCTCCCCAGTTTCTTGCGGAGACTGACGATTTGCACGTCGACGGAGCGGTCGGTGACCGGGTCGTCATCGCCACGCACGGCGTCGACGATTTGCGATCGCGTGAACACCCACCCGGGCCTGCGGGCTAGGTAGTGCAGCACGCTGAACTCGGTGTAAGTCAGGCTGATGGCTTGGCCCGCGCTGATGACCTCGCGACGCCCTGGATCGATGATCAGATCGCGGATGCGGATCGTGTCTGTCTCGGTGGGCACTTGGCTCTGTCCGCGTCGCAGGACCGTCCTCGCGCGCGCGGCGAGGACGCGCGGGCTGAAGGGC
Source organism: uncultured Armatimonadia bacterium (assembly GCA_964555935.1). Taxonomy (GTDB): domain Bacteria; phylum Armatimonadota; class Zipacnadia; order Zipacnadales; family VGFC01; genus CAZKUN01. The sequence goes on from CAZKUN010000279.1 coordinate 9,338, forward strand.
TTGGTGATGTAATCGTCAGCGCCCATCTCAAGGCCGGTGACAACGTCGGCTTCTTCGCTCTTGGCGGTGAGCATGATGATCCGCAGTTGCGCCGTGCGTTGGTCGCTTTTGAGCAGGCGGCAGACATCGAGCCCGCCGACGCCGGGGAGCATGAGGTCGAGGAGGATGAGGTCGGGCAGCTCGGACCGGGCGATCGTCAGCGCGCCCTCACCCGTGTCCGCGCAAGTGACATCGTACCCCTCGCGAGCGAGGTTGTACTCGACCAGCTCCAGGATGTCTTCCTCGTCGTCGACAACGAGCACTCGATCTCGTCGCATCGGACCTCATCCCGCGTTGGATTCGGGCGCGTGTCGGCCCGAAGTTAGGGCTTCGCTGGATTCGAAGGAGGACCTGCCGGGGCTCAGACGGGCCGGGGCTGGTCAAGTCGCGTCAGGCCTGCTAAGCTGAAGCCTGTCGGTCCCGGCGAGAGCCGGATGACTCGTCGCTAGCGGAGGCAGCATATTGTCGGGACGTTCGATAGCCGGTGTCATACTTGTCTGCACGATCTGGGGTCTGGGCTTTGCGCTGATGAAGGTCGGCCTGCGCTACGTGCCGCCGATCTTCTACGTCGGGACGCGGTTCGCCATCACGGCCGTCCTGGTGTTGCTGCTGATGAAGGCTGCCGGGATGCGGCTGGACGTCCCCAAGCGGGCGCGGTGGCGGCTAACGGTCGTGACGATTATGTTCTTCGCCCAACAGGGCGCCATCTTCATCGCGCTGACCTACACGACCGCCGGACGGTTAGGCGTTCTGCTGAACATCCAGCCGATCGTCACCGCCGTGCTCGCGCACTGGTTCGTCGCTCACGACCGACTGACATGGGGCAAGGTGGCCGGCCTGTTGATGGCGATTTCCGGGATCTTCTTCATCTTCAGGGAGTCGTTTGCCGAGACCAACGGACTGATGTGGATCGGCGACACGCTCGCCCTTCTCGCCGCGATCACGTGGGGCGCCCAGACTATCATCACCAAGCACCTGGTGAAGGATATCAAGCCCGCGGCGGTGATTACCTGGTCGGCCGCTGTCGCCAGCTTGCTCTTCATGGTCATCAGCCTGTTCTGTGAAAAGGGGCCGTTGCCGATCCAGCCGTGGGACCTGCGGTTCTTCGGCGCGACCACCTACATCATCCTGGTCTCCACGGTCTTCGGGTTCGTGGCGTGGGTCTATCTCATCGAGCGTAATCCGCCAAGCCGGGTGACGTCGTTCTGCTTCATCACCCCGATCGCCAGTCTCTTCTTTGGCTGGCTCATTCTCGGTGAGACGGTGAGCAGCGATATCATCCTCGCGACCGGTCTCGTCGGCGCGGGGATCTTCGTAGCGAATCACCAGTTCAGGCGGCGTCAACTCGAGCCCGACAACGCTGCCGCGGGAATCGGCGGGGAGTAGCCGGCCTCGCGTTCTCAACGCGGGAGGATGCGGACGCGCGGGCGGGCAACCTCGGCGCAGTGCAGGAGGCCGACAACATGAACTGCGCAGACGACATGAACGCGGCGGTGATCGACGGTGACCTCGATGCCGTTAGGCGTCTGGCGGAGGAGCATCCGGGTTTGATCGATGCCGCCGCCGGGCCGCAGGCTTGGACCCCGATCGTGACGGCGATCTACTACGGCTACTGCGCCCGCGGCGACCGACTGAGGCCGGTGGTGGATTTCCTATTGGAGTCGGGCTGCGAAGTAGACCTGTCGACCGCTGCGCTGCTCGACGATGTCGAGCGGGCGCGCGCGATCGTAGGCGAGGACCCTCAAAGCGTCCACGCGGCGGATGCGGACGGCGTGACGGCGCTGCACAGCGCGTGCGAGCGCGGCTCCGCCGAGATCGCAGAGTTGCTCATCGCAGCGGGCGCCGACGTGAACGCGCGGACGGCGTGGGGCGCGGCGCCGCTGGAAGGAGCGGCCCATCCCGGCCCCCTGAAGCTGGAAGCCGCGTGGGACGTGGTGCAGCTCTTGCGGAGCCACGGCGCCGAGTACGATGTCATCCTGGCCGCGTCCGCCGGCGACGCCGAGAGCGTGCGCGCGTTCCTCGATGAGGATGCAACGCGTATCAGCGCGCGGCGCAACGACGGCACGACGGCGCTCATGCTCGCCGCAATGGGCGGCCACGACGCGGCGATCGCGGCGCTCCTGGCAGCGGGATCGGAGGTGGAGGCCAAGAACAACAACGGCACGACGGCGCTCATGCTC
>CAZKUN010000280.1:0-11408 GCA_964555935.1 uncultured Armatimonadia bacterium
GAAGCGTGGTTGCGGATACCATCTTGGCGGAGTCGCTCATCGACCGCGGCCAGGGCCAGCTCCGTGGGAATGCCGACATTGTCGCGGATGACGGTCGGGGCTGCACCCGTCCCGCCGCGGAAGCCGTCGAGGTAGACGTAATCCGCGCCCGCGCGAACGATGCCCGAGGCAATCGCGCCAACGTTGTGGACGGCCGCGATCTTGACACCCACGGGCTTCGTATACTCGGTGGCTTCCTTCAGCGCGTAGATCAGCTGGCGGAGGTCCTCGATGGAGTAGATGTCGTGGTGTGGCGCGGGACTGAGCGCGTCGGACCCGACGGGGATCATGCGCGTCCCGGCGATATCAGATGTGACCTTGCGCCCCGGCAGATGTCCGCCGATCCCGGGCTTGGCGCCCTGGCCGACCTTGATCTCCACCATGCGCGAGTTCTGCAGATAGCCCTCATGAACGCCGAACCGGCCCGAGGCGCACTGGACGATCGCGCAATCCGCATAGTCAACGAGGCTCTCGTGTAGGCCACCCTCACCCGTGTTCCAGAGGATGCCGAGCTTCTTCGCCGCCATGGCGATGGATGTCTGAGCGTTAAGGCTGATCGATCCGAGAGACATGCCGCCGAAGACGATAGGCGTGCTGAGTTCCACCTGGGGCGCGAACTCCGTCCTGAGCGTCTCTTTGCCGTCGGGTCCCGTGACGATCTCAACCTGGTCGGGCTTGCGGCCGATGAACGTGCGCAGCTCCATCGGTTCGCGCAAGGGGTCGATCGACGGGTTCGTGACCTGGCAAGCATCGAGGAGCATGTTGTCCCAGAGCACGTTCCAGGGCTTGTCGTTGCCCATTGCGCTCAGGAGAACGCCCCCGCTTTCGGACTGGCGAACGATCCGCTTCTGCGCGGCAACGCTCCAGACATCGTGGCTCTGCTGAGCGTGCTCGTTGCGCTCAATCTCGATGCACTCCTGCGGGCAGTGGATCGTGCAGAAGTGACACGCCACGCAGTGGTTCTCGCTGGGGACCACGCGCTCGGAGAAATCGAGAGCGTCGAAACCGCACCCCATAACGCAACGCTTGCAGCGGATGCACTTGTCGTGATCCACCACAGGAATGAACTCGCGTGCTACGTTGGATTTCTGTGAGAGCCTCATGAGTCTTACACTCCGAGGGACGCGTCGTCCCTGTTATTGCGCGCGACGGTCGGCAGGTTTGGAGCCGCGACCTATTTCTCGACGTCGTCGTTGAGCCAAGTGATGACCGGGTGACCCGCCTGAGGTGTCCAGACCTTCTCAGGTGAGGGCTCCATGACGCGGATGGCGGCTTCCTCACTGGCGACGTAGACCATGTCGTCCTTCTCCGCCGCCACCATGGGGCGGAGCTTGATGCGATCGTTGAAGCCGACCAGGCCACGAGAATGGCCGAAGAGGATCGCGAACGGACCGTTCACCGACGCGGGCGCGTACGCGATGCGCAATGCCTCGAGGATCTTCCTCTCTTCGGAGTCCATATCGGGCCGGTCGATTGTCTTCCAGAACGGCGGCGCCAGAGCCTGACACGCGCGCTCAATGCTTAGCCCATGCCGTCGGATCAGGAGGTCCAGCAAATATACCATGACCTCCGTGTCCGTGTGCATGTTGCACTTGTAGCCGAACATCTCCAGGTAGCGCTTGTTGATCCCGTACGAGGAGATCTCGCCGTTGTGCACGATGGAGTAATCGAGCAGGCAGAACGGGTGCGCCCCGCCCCACCAGGCCTGCGTGTTCGTTGGGAAGCGCCCGTGCGCCGTCCAAATGTAGGCGCCATACTCATCGAGCTTGAAGAAGCGGCCGACATCCTCGGCGTAGCCAACTGCCTTGAACGCGCCCATGTTCTTGCCGGATGAGAAGATGTATGCGTTGTCGATCTCATCGTTGACGTGCATTACCGCGTCGCGGACGCAGTCGTCATCCGTGCGGTCAGTGCCCCCCGCGCTCTTGGGCGTCACGAAGTAACGCCACAGCCCTGGCGGATCGCTGATCTCCGGTTGGGGCGCCGTGGGAATGATCTCCGCGTGCTTGATGGCGAACTGGCCTCGGAGGTAGTCCTCGGTGAGGTCTTGTGCCTTCGGATCGTAGTACATTGCGTGCACGGCATACTGATCCGCGTAGTCGGGGTAGATTCCATACCCCGCAAAGCCGCCGCCGAGGCCGTTGCCGCGATCGTGCAGACACGCGATGCTCTCGATAGGCACTTCACCGGAGATCTTCTTCCCCGTCTTGCTGATCAGCCCGGCCAATCCGCAGCCGGAGATCTCTTTGCTCCATCGATGGCTCAAATCACTCGCCTCCACGTCCCGTCAGGTTGCTGCAGGTCTACTCTGTCGACGGGCTGGAAGCCCGTCGCTACGCGGCTATGAGTTGGTCTCAGAACCCTAACAACTGGGCCCGTCGAAGCTAGAGCTTCGACCCACGGGGGTTTTGAAACCGCCTCTAGTCTTCGTCGTCGCCCAGCACGGTTGAGAGTTCCTTGGCGCCCGCGGTATCGACGTCGGGCAGGCCAAGCTTCTTCCGCTGCGCTTTGGACGGTTTCGTCAGCTTGCCGGTCTTCCTGAAGGCGTCGAGTCCGGCGGCGATGGCCTTCGGCGCGTAGCCGCGCTCGATCGCGAGGGTCTTCAGCGCCTTCATCGGCTCGACCATCCCAAACCGCTGGAAGCAGCGTTCCTGACACTCGTAGCACTCCAGGCAATGCCAGATGTGCTCGCTGTCGAGGACCTCATCAACCCGTCCCTCGACGATGGCTTCCATCAGTTCGAACGGCGAGTACTCCTCGTCGACGCGGTGCGCGGCGCAGATATCGGTGCAAGCCCGGCACTCGAGACACTTGCGCATCGCCGCCATATCGAGGCCCTCGAGCACCTCGACGGACTTCTTGGCGTGCTCGACCCACCCGTGGGCTCGCTCCTCGATCGGCACGCGATGCATGTCCAGAGCAAGCTCGTCAGCCGGGATGCCCATCGACAGCGCCATCAGCTCCATGAGATACGCGACCGGCGTGTCGAACTGCTCGCCATCGCGGCGGAAGCTGAACTGCTGGATGTCATACTGCATGAAACACGCTGGGCACGTCACGCACAGACAGTCGACTTCGGTCGCGCGCATCTCAACCAGCTTGTCGCGGGTGAGTTTCGCCGCGGCCTTGGTGAGGCCAGCCGTGTTCTGCGTTCCGCCGCAGCACAAGAGCTTGGTCTCGTAGTCGATCGACTCCGCGCCGATCGCCTCGATGATGGAATCAAACTTCTTCGGGCTGAGCGGATCATCGGCGTTGACATCCACGCTGGGGCGAGTCTGGTGACAGCCCGCGTGCGTGGCGACCTTGAGACCCTTAAGCGGGAACTCAACGTGCTTCTTGATGTAATCGACACCGAGTTCGTCAAAGAGGAGGTCCAGCAGGTGAAACACCTTCGTCGTGCCACGGTAAACGCGCCCGACCTTGGCCAGCTTGCGATTGACTTCCTCGCGGAGTTCGCGATCGAGTGACAGCTCGCGCGCCGCCCCGGCGAGCGACCCAACGCACCCATTGCACGGGCTGAAGAGGTCGACCCCGGCTTCCTCAGCAACGCTGAGGTTCCTGGCGGCCGCGACGAGCCAGGTAAGATGCGAGTCGATCTTGACGACGGACTTCTCAGGGCAACACGTCAGCGCGTCGAGGTCGGCGAATTCGATGCCGAGTTTATCGAGGACGAGACGCGTGGACTTCTCCATGAACGGGAAGCGCCCAGCGATGAAGCATCCCCAAAATGCTCCGAGAGCCATGGGGTACCGCCTTTCCGTGCCATGACGGCGCAAAATGGGCGCCCCGGATGTCGGGCGCCCCAATTCGCCGGCTAGGTGTATTGAGAGTGCTGCGGTCACGTTGCGAGTCGGGTTGCGTCCGGTGGTGCAGCACCATCCGCTACTCGGCACTTAATTGCGGAAACGCCATTGTACTCGCGGTCGTTCCGGCGTATCAAGCCCTATGGCACCGAGCACTTCCGGTCGTTTTCCGGTCCAGGACCCAAGACGGACGATATCCGGCGGCCCCGGCACCCCCAATATGCCCCAAACAGGGGGAATCCAGCGTCACACCGGCAATCAGACGGCAAAATCGCCGTCCTGCCGCTAATCGGTCAATGGCACCGGAACAGGTCCCGGTCCTGGGCCTGGTGGCGGCGGAGGCGGAGCGGTCCACTTGGCTAGCTGGAAATCGCGAGCGGTCGTCGCGTCCTTCCGGACGGTCACATCGCCGCCGGCCCACTCGTACCCGTCGATCCAGACCTCGATGAAGTGCGTCCCGGTCGGCACGTTCAGACTGTACTGGCCCTGGCTATCCGTCAGCGTCGTGAAGACATCCATTTCAAACCATGGCGGATGGTAGTCCGGTGATGCGGGGTCGGATGCATCCATGGGGCAGGGCCCGCCTCCGGCCCCACACGGGATGGGCCACGGGATCGGCCACGGGCGGTTGGTGCTGACCGTGATCTCAGCGCCCGCGAGCGGCCCAGCGCCATCGCCAACCACCGTGCCTGAGACCGTGCCTATGCCACCCTCCGGCTTCGTGAGGAGCTGGAAATCCGCCGCGGCAGTCTGTCCGGGAGCCACATGCACGAACTGAACGGCAGGCAGGTAACCGGGAACAATGACGCTGACGTCGTACATCCCCGGCGGGACGGCCTTCATCGCATACGCTCCACCATCGTCCGTGAACGCGCTAATGGCCATCCGGATCGGACCGCCATCACCACGCATGGGCGGCATGGGAGGCGTTGAGCCGCCGCCGCCCTGAGCCGGGGCAAGGAAGATCGCCGGGCTGGCGATGACCTCGACTCCTTCGGCCGGGCCAAGTGTCCCGGCATCATCCTTAAGAACGATGCCGGCAATCTGACCTCCGACTCCGGGCGAGATCCTGCCGATGCGCGCGCGGCGTCCAGGCTCAACATTAATCGGCACGTATCCGCCCTCGGCGCCGCCCGGGCCGATGCAGCCGATCGTGTGCGGGCCAGGCCGGAGGTTCCGGATAACAAAATCACCGTTTGGCCCGGGTCTCGTCGCCACGGGGCGCCCGTCGACCGTGAGCGTGTACGCGGTCGGATCGGCGACCCCAGTGATCGTTCCAGACGCCTCACCCGTGGTATTGGGCGGATCCGGCGGCGCGATGCCTCCCCCGCTCCCTCCACAGCCGATTGGCACTGACAGCAGCGCGACGGCCACGGCAACGCAGATGGGTCGTGTCATGTTCGCCCTCCGTATGGCGCTTCACGTGCGTCAGTATTGCGGCGAGCCCACTGGGCGCCCCGTTCCGAGGTCACGTGCCGGCCAGGCGCTCTGCATCCGCAAGCGAGACATCAGCCAGGTTGTCGACGACGATGTCGGCCAAGGTGAGTTCACCGGCATCAACCGTCGTCATCACCGCGATACAGGGACATCCCGCTGACTTCGCCGACCGGACCCCGACGGGAGCATCTTCGAACGCGACGCAGCGTCGAGGGGGGATGCCCAACTTGGTCGCCGCCAGCATGTAGATCTGAGGATCGGGCTTCTTCAGCGTGACATCGTCGCCGGTGATGACCACATCGAACCAGCCGAGATCCAATCCCGTGCCACGTATCACTGGGAATTGCTTGGCTTTCTGGCCCGATGTTGCGATTGCCAGGCTGACATCGGGATGCTCGCGTGCGGCTGCGATGAGTTCCGAGACGCCCGGAGCGGCGGGGAGTGGCTCTGATTGGAGCAAGTCGAAGAAGTTCTTCGCCCGTTGGTCAACCGCGCGTTGCGTCTCGATGGTGACCCCGTGTTTCTCGGCGACGCCCTCCACGTAGCGCTCATCACCCGTGCCCACGAATGGGCGGAAGTCCTCAGGATCGACAGCCACGCCGTAGAGTTGCTCGAACATCAGGACGCTGGCCTTCGCGTTGAGCACTTCCGTATCCGCGATGACACCGTCAACGTCAAATACAAGGGCCCACGTCACGGGATGTCGCTCCTTCGGTGCGGCATGCGCGACTGCAAGTATTGCTGAGTCCTTTCGACGGGGGGGCAGAGGTACCTCCGGGAAGGAAATCGCATTAAGGTATCCGGACAGTTGGCGAGGAACCAATGCGAGTCGCCGCACGCCGCCGATGATTGTGGGAACACCAGAGCGACCGCGTTGCGTTGGAGACGGTAGACGACGCTGTACCCATGGGGCGCCGTGGGGGGCCGTATGCCCGCCGAGAGGCAGCGGGGCAAGCTGCCAGGCGGCGAAGGAAGGGAATTGCCATGCGCGGTGCGACCGCGACACTTCTAGTAGTTCTCCTGATGCTATCAGTAACGCTGGTATTCGTGGGTTGCCGGGATGAGGCCACGACTGAGGCCCCGGCGGGCGATCCGTCAGCCGTTCCCGATGGCCACAGCGAGGACGACGGACACGACCACGGCTCAGAAACGGCGGACGCCGGTGACCAAGCCGCGCTGCCGGAGCAAGATGACGAGGATCCGGAAGGACCGCCACCTGGGGGCGGCCCCGCCGGCGGGGCTGCCGGGATAATCCCGCTGCTGGAGTCCAGCAAGCCCGAGGACAACATGTTGGGCGTCACGCAGATGCAACAGATGCAGAACCCCGATGAGGTGGCCGCCTGCAAGGACGCGCTGCGCGCGCTTATCGAGCGCGAGGGGGTCCCCGCTGAGGCATTGGCGGGGGCGATCAGCATCTGGGCCGGATGGGCGGCCGAGGATCCGGCCCCTATTCTCGCCAGAGCCGACGACACTCACCCTGGCGTGCGGGCATCAGTTGCTCATGCATTGCAGCACTCGCCAACCGCCGCCTCGCGAGACGTCCTGGAGAGACTGAAGCAAGATCCTGACAGCGCCATCGCCGCCGCCGCGGCGAGTTCGCTGGGCGCCGTCCTCGCCAAACTGGGCGACCCGGATTCCATCCGGGCCCTCATCGCCGAACTCGGCCAGCCCACAGGCGACAGGAGCGCGCAGGCCGCGATGCAGCTCGAACAACGCGGCCGGGCCGACCGTGGTGTCATCGACTTCCTGATCGTGGCGCTACAGACCAACCCCAATCCCGCCGCGCGCGCCAGTTGCGCGACAATCATGGCCATGAACTGCGCGGGCTCCAGCCCCGGCCAGTTGGCATTCGCGGGCACGATCAACGCCGTCTACCGCGCTGTTTCCGCCCTGGACGATGCGTACACGAAGCCCGTGCCCGCGTTGATCGAGGCGCTCGCCAACGACGAGGATCCGGTGGTCCGCGAGGCGTGCGCTCAAGCCCTCGGCACAATCGGGGCCGAAGACGCCGCCGAGGCGCTTGGGAAGGCGCTGTCCGACACAGACCCACACGTCCGACGGCGCGCCGCATCAGCGCTGATCATAGTGCCGTCTGAGTCCGTCCTGGATGAGTTGATCGACACGGCGCGCCACGATAAGGCGCCCGCAGTCCGTCGATTCGCCGTCGAGGCGATCTCGAACCAAGACGGGAACATGAAAGATGCCGCGATGGCTGTGGCGATGTGCCTGACCGATCCGAATCCAGAGGTCCGGCGCTACGCGGCTGAGGTACTGGGCAACATCGGCACTCAACTCGAGGCGCCGGAACTGCTCAAACTGTTCGATGACCCCAACGAGGACGTGCGATGGAAAGCCGTCCAGGCAATGGCCAAGATGGCCTATCCCGACGCGCAAGATGCGTTTGAGGACGCGCTGTGGGACCAGTCGCCCCGCGTCGCATTGGCGGCCACCCGTGGCCTGCACAAACTCGGCGTAGCGAAGGCCCCGCCCGGCCGTGACGAGATCGAAATGCGGCGTCGAGCGATGGAGGCGAAAGCAAGGGAGTCAGCGGAAGATGCGGCAATCGACAGCGGCGACGAAGTACCTGACGCAAGCGATGAGCCTGCTGGAGACGATAGCTGACACCCAGGCGGACGGGATCGAGGACGCGGCCCAGCGGATCGCTGGCGTGGTGAAACGCGAGCGAGTAGTCCACACCTTCGGGTGCGGGCATTCAGGCTTGCTGGCTCAGGAGATCTTCTTCCGGTCGGCGGGGCTGATGACGGTAAGCTATATCCACGGGCCGGGACAGACGCTTGATGTCCGGCCCGTTCGCATTACCAGCCACTTCGAGCGCTTGCCCGGGTACGCGGACATCCTGCTCTCCGGGCAGGATATCCAGCCCGACGACGTTGTGATCGTGATATCGAGTTCCGGACGCAACTCTGTGCCGATCGAGGTGGCAATCGGCGCCAGGGAACGCGGCGCGTTCGTGATCGCGCTCTGCTCCATGGCCATCGCCGAATCCGGCGTGGAGAGCCGCCACGAGAGCGGCACCCTCCTGCACCAACACGCGGATCTCATCCTCGACAACCACCTCGCCCCCGGCGACGCCATGGTCGATATCGAGAAATTCCCGCAGCGCGTGGGGCCGATGTCCACCATTGTGGGCGCGGCATTACTGCAGTCTGCCGTGGCACGCGCGATCGAGATCTGCGCCGAAGAGACCACAGACCTGCCCGTCTTCATCAACGCGAACGTCGACGGGGGCACCGAGCACAACGAGCGCTGGCTAGGCCGTCTCGAGGGCAAGTTCAAGCATCTGTAGCGTATCGCACACGCGGCCCTCTCCGCTACTGCGCCGGCGGAGGCCGTGCATGTAGCCGTGGCGAACCGTGCGCCGCCATGACCCCAAGAATCTCCCACGCTATCGTTCTGACCATCATATCCGCGCTACCCCTTGCCACGCGTGCCGGCGCCGTCACGCTGCCCGATGAGTTCAGCCCTGAGGCAGTCAGGGAGATCATCACCGAGCATCTTGACGAGGAGGTCCTCGTCCGCTTGACGACGCCCAACGACGAGCCGGTCGAGCCCGCGTGGGCCGAGACCGTCGGCTTGCCGCTCATCCGCGTGCTGCGCGAGCTGTGGGTCCTCTCCGTGGCCATCGAGCGAGAGAACGACCAGGCGACGCGGGAGCGGCTCAGAGGCCAATACGACCAGCGCTTTGAGCTACTGGTCAGTGGCTTCCGCGACACCGACGACGGCTTGTGGTACACGACCACAACCTACGATGGCACTGAGGTAACGGACGAGGCCAAGCAGACGGTTGGGCAGACGTACGTCGTGTACGTGATGGCCGAGATCGCTCACCGGATCAGCGACAGTCGAGCCCGCAGACTGGCCATCGACACGTTCGCCCAGATCGCCCAGCGAGCGCATGACTCGGAACACGGCGGGTATGTCGAGCGCGTCGATCGCCCACTGGACGCGGATGAGAACGCAGTCAAGCAACTCGGCACGAACATGCACGTGGGTCTGGCTCTGGCCAGGCTGCACCGCATTGCGCCGACGAAGCAGACGCGCGAGGGGCTGGAGGAGCTGCTCGGCATCCTCACCTCGCCCCGTTTGCTGCAAACATCCGGCAACGTGCCGCTGGGATTCACGCGCGATTGGCAGCCCGCGAAGGTTGGCTCCAAGCCGAAGCAGCAGACCCTCTACGGGCACAACGCGGAGCTGGCGTGGTATGTGGTGGAGATGGCGGATTCGCTTGGACGCGACCCGCGCGATCTGCTGCCCTGGTTGAGGCGCGTGACCGACGCTTTCATCAAGAACGGCGTCGGGAAGGATGGGCGGGTCTACACGTTCGGCCCGTGGGCCGGGCCTCCGGAGAACCGTCAGCAAGTCTGCTGGTGGCCGCATACCGAAGCGATGGTCCTGCTCGCCCGCATGCACCAACTCACCGGCGACGAGCGCTACTGGGACGAGTTCGAGAAGGTCGCGCGGCTGACGTTCGAGCGATTCGTGCCGGACGACTCCGGCGCGTGGATGAGCGACTGCAACCTGAAGACCGGCGAGGCGCTGGACGGCAGTGGGAGGCCATGGCTCGGCGGCCTGCATACCGTCCGAATGCTGCTTGAGTGCGCCGAGGCCATGGGCGAGACGAGGCTCCCGCCGGTTCGGTACGCGCCCGGCCGCGTTGCGGATAAGCGATCGGTGCAACTGGGACAGAACTGGCCCTATTGGGCCGATCGATCAGCCGAGAGCATCATATCCGAGGTGAAGGCAAACGGTTTCGAGCGTATCCATCTCGTGGTGGGCGGCGGCGAGATCCGATCACCGGGCCTCGTCGAGGCCGCCCGTGAGGCCGGCATTGAGGTCTGGGGAACGTTCTTCCCGACTGGGATCTACATGCCACTGGATCTGTTCCCGCCGGACACCGACCGCTGGCTGATGCAGTTCACTGGCAAGGGCGTGGGGCCATACCGCTTCTTCTCATACGTGCATGATGACTACGTTGAGTGGTGGAAGCAGCACCTGCACGAGGTCTACGAGCAATACGATCTCGATGGGATGGTGTGGCATGAGGTGCACTACCCGACGCACAAGGGCATCACCGCCTGGGGCGAGGAGGTCTTTGGTGATGTGAGCCCCGCGTTTCAGGAGGCGTTCAAGCGCGCGACGGGGCGAAGCGATTTCCCCGAGTTCGAGGATCCGACAAGCCCTCGATACTACGAGACAGACACGGTGCTGTACGAGGATTACCTTGAGTTCCGCATCACGTCGGTGATGTACTTCCAGCGCGAGGTGCTGGACGGCGAAGGCGGCTTCCGCCGCAACTTCCCGGCCGTGCCATTCGCGACGTGGACGATCTCCATCAGTCACCCAGACGGCCTCGCGGCGCTGCGGGAGAACGAGGCCCAGGATCCCGCGCGGGTGGTCGCCGAACTCCGGCCGGACCAGCACATCTTCCAGAGCCACGCTCCCGACTGGGGCAACCAGTCCCTCGGCCCTGAGTACGTGCTCGCCTACAAGCCCTACGTCGACGCCGTGAAGGAGGCCCAACCGGATCTCCCACTCGGCGTGCAGGGCGATGTTGGATCAACGCTGCCCTGGCGACGCGACCCCGATTGGTGGCAGGGATTCGAGGAAGCCGCCGCGGAGATCGGGATTGGCACGACGACATACTACGTGTTCGCGCTGCGGTGGGAGGTCTACTACGCCGCGCCGAGAGTCTTCGAAACAACAACAGCAGAGGGCGTCGCGACTGTCATTTTCGACCAGCGCATTGACCCGACAAGTTGCGAGCACATCACGGGGGCGGAGATCGATGGGAACATCCTGCGTTTTCCAGTGGCTGATGGCGTGAACGAGGTCGACATCGGTGGCATCAGCGATTGGCCCACGAATCGCTACCCGCTTGTGGGCAAGCCAGAGGCTGAGAAGCAGGGGCCGGTGAACGTGATCCCAGACGGGACGATGGTGAAGTTGCGCTAAGCCTCAATGGGGCCCATCGACCGGGTGCCTCACTGCGGCACGGGCTTGCAGGAGATGTACTGCTGCCCGATCCAGATCCCATCCAGCCCGACTCTCTTGAGCCCGCATTGCCCATATGAGCAGGGAGGTTTTCGGTAGAGGTGCCAAGAAACTGGC
>CAZKUN010000281.1:0-11407 GCA_964555935.1 uncultured Armatimonadia bacterium
ACCCAGATACTAACACTGAACCTGGACTCGCTTTAGGGGGTAAGGCCAGTTGCGCCTGAGAATATGCCATCCCTGTCGGTCGGCTCCGGGAAGATCCCACCATTGCCCGCCGATGTCGATGCCGACGGTATTGGCGTACGCTACCTCACAGTCCTCGATGGTCCAATGATGTCCCGCCGTCGCGCTGAGTGCGCCACGCTGTGGCGGAGGAATCGGCACGGCATTACCGGCATGCAGGATGCGGAAGCCGGACACGCCTATGTGGCTAAGACCGCGTGCGATGGGCGCGAAAACCTGCTCGCGCGTGGTCAACTCAAGTGCTCTGCCAACAGGGGACGCATTGCCGCTGAGCCGCAGTCGTATTCCACCCCCATCGCTCTGGACAAGGAAGGCCTCCTCGGTCTGCGACAGTTCGGCATCCGTGCCGACTTGGGTCAGAGGCTCGCCGTCGAGGAAGAGCTGAACGCGCTTAAGCTCCATGCTGGGGAGCCGCTCCCAGTCTCCCCCGCTTTGCTCCGGGAGGTTCTCAAGCAGCTGCAGGTTCTCGCCCGGGAACTGATCGTTGGCTACAGCGGCCCGCCACACAGGCCCGGTTTCGTCTCCTGCGTCCGGTAGGCGTTCCCAGGTGGGCTCGAATTCGTCCGAGCCCTTGAGCGTCACTTCCTCGCCAGGCGCCGCCTGGTACCAGATCATCCGATCAGACTCCTCGCCGCCGCGCTCGGGCTTGACCCACTCGCGGTAGACGCCGGAGTGCACGATGACCCTCTCACCGGGCTGCAGTGAGCCGGCTGCTTTGCTTACCGTGAGCCAGGGCCGGTCCTCGGTGCCTGGATTCTCGTCGCTGGCCTCGGGGTGCTCCTGGGCCACATGGTAGGTGCGGGTGTACTGGCGCGGCGTCTCCCACGAGGTGAAGACAGTCCCATCGGGCAGGACATCGTTCGAATGGGCGACGGCGGCAAGCGGCACGGAGCAGGCCAGGAGAGATGGTAGGGAACACATAGGTGACCTCCGCCGGCAGAATGGGAGCCGCTACGTCTTCGTTGGCTGAGCCGCGCCGTCCTGTGCCGACCGCCGACCCGCCTGAGAGAGCGATGAGCGATGTGGCAGCCCTCAGCCGTGATGGAAGGGAGTGTCGCCCCGCCGGGCATCCCCCGAATGGCTCCCAGGGCATTGCTCGGACCACGAACGGGGGCGGACGCCCTGGCGCCGTCGATCTGGTTTCTGCCCTACCGGATGTGACCGGCACGAAGGGCAGACCAGTAGTCCTCGACCGTCTCGGCGTATTCCCCGTCCATCCACGCGGCATCCTCACGCGGAGCCGTGAGACGATAGAGCTCATTCAGCCAATAGCCGTTCCCCTCTGTCACCGCCCACCGCACGGCGCGTTCGAGACCATCGGCGCCGAGACTCGACAGCGGGATGATCCCATCGACCCACCGGACGTGTAGTCCCGGGACCGCGTCAATGCGCGCCTGTTCCGCAAGCGATCTCTCCCCACTCCACCAGCATTCGCCCCGTTCGCTCCACTCATGGTCCGACCCGGGGCGCACGTCCCAGATCGTGTTCGGCATAAAGACCATGGGCAGCCGCGGCGTTCCCAACGCCCGGGCTAGCGCATGCCCAAACCACGTGCTGGGCTCGTACCCGCTCTGCTGGGCGAAGATGCGCGACCGCTCGGGCAGCTCTACGTACGGCATCGTCGAGTTCGTCCCGTACCAGCCGAGGATAAGGTCTGGGTTGGCGGCATGCAGGCCCCGCCGCAGCCTCAGGCCACGAGCGTAGACGTCCTCGCTCAACACGGCGAAATACTTGTCCAGAAGGCCCGCTTCGTACAGCGCAGGGAAGCGCTCCTCGCTGGGAAGATCCTCTGCGACCGCAGTCACGCCGACTCGGTCCAGGAACAGCCCGAAGCAGTGATCGCAGTAGCACTGCTGCGTGTTGTAGGCGAAGGAGCCGCCGGACGTCCCGCTATCGGCGGCGTAGAGCTCCCAATCGAACTGGAATCCCTGCACGGTCGGGTACCTGACGGCTAGCTTCGCCACTCGAGTAGCGATGCGCTCAAAGCGTACCCACATCCGTTCATCAAGAGGGCAGGGCCCGTGGATCGATTCGACACCAAAGGCGTCCACGGTCCGTCGGTATCGAGTAGGGGCGTCCAGGGGGTGCGGCAGGTCCTCGGGGTAGAAGTAGAGAGACGTCCAGATGAACTGCCTCATCCCGAGCGGCGCCAGTGTCGCGTCAGTCGAGGCGATCGCTGACTCGGGATGAACCGGGTCGTCCTCGGGGGCCACGCCCCGCCAGTAGTGGTTGATGATTGTATTGACGCCGGCGTCTCGGAGGTCCGCGGCGTACTTCGCGAGGTGATCGATACCGATGGCGTAGCCGGCTCGCAGTCTCTCCTCCGAGAGCCACCGGGCGTTTGGCGACTCGCCGGCGGCAGCGTTGTCAGGAAGGGCCGCCCGCCGGCGGGCAGACTTCCTCCTCAGGCCCGCAACCAGCCTCCGTCTTTGGCGCAATAGGTCTCGCTCTGCGCGAAGATCCGCGTTGTATGCCTCGAACTCGACCAGGTAGGCGTCGGCCTTCTGTCTGCCCCAGGGAAGCGGCACATGGCACCCACCCGATCCCGTGATAACGATCCGGAGCCTCGTCGTGTCCACTGGCCTGAACAGGTAGGTCGCCCTATTCCGGGTCTCACCCGACACCGGGTTTGACCAATCTCGGTCAAGCGGCTCAACCGGGAGGAACTCACCAGCCTCCGTTTCGTACTCCACTTGGAAGTCGGTCAGCTGCACGTACGGCGAGGGGTAGCTCTGGATAACGACCTTGTTCACCTTCTCCGGCTGGGGGAACGCAACGCCCCAGATTGCGGGGTCCGCCCGGCTTATCTGGTCGTTCAGGCTCGACGCCCAGAACCCCGATCCCAGGGACGCATCACCGTCGATCGCCTTACCAGCCGAGCGCCGGACTTCGCCGTCGATGGCGTCGCCGTTGCTGAACGCACGGGAGCCTCGCTCGGCGAGAGCCAGGTTCTCGGCTCGAACGACCGGTCCCGCCGTCAGGAGAATGCCCAGCGCCACCGCGAGCGGGGTGCACCCTTCGGGTACCGCACACAAACTCATCCCAAGCCCTCCCGGCCGGCCCAACGGGGTACGCCACCCCCCCTCTCCGTCTCAGAAAACGCTGTCCGGGGAGTTCTGGGGCCGGCACCGCCCTGGATGACGATGACCTGCACCAGTTTCGATGACGACGGGTGCCACCCCTGCCATCTGTCATGGGGTGCCTTGGCAACCGCTGCCCGTTGTCCTGCCGGAGAGGCCACCCGCGCCAGTAGCTGTGAGTCTAACAGTATGCAAGTAGCCGGCACGGGAAACACGACCGCAAGACCATGTTCACTGTGGCCCGACAACAGCGGTAACGGATTCCGAACAGCGTCCCCACCAGTTCACTGCGATCGGTGGGGCCAGCTCAAGTGGTAGCAATACGAATGGCTTCCGGGGCATTGCTCGGACCGGAAACGCAGCCCCTAGCATGACGGAACTGCCAGGTGATCTCCAGGTCCTGCAAAGCCCCAGATTCCAACGTGGATGGAGTTTCACGGAGGTACAGCTCTTGCGGCGCGAAGCGTCATTGGTCCGACTTGACCAAGAGACTGAGCACACGCTCTCGTGCCCGGACGTAGCGGGCGTCGGTCTGTTCGCCTGTTAGGAGCTTCTGGGCGATCTCTTTGAGGCGGCCTGCGGTCTGCGGACGTGTCCGCCGGACTTGCTCAAGCAGCATGTAATCCTGAATGCCAGCGCGCAGGGCCTGCCAGCGCCGCGACGGAATGAGTGGCTCCGCGGGCGTCCGGGGGACGTCGGCCGGTGCGTCGCGCAGCTCATAGACCATGGTGAAATCATCGCCCGTCGCGTCCCAGCTCGTGCCGCCGCGGATGTCATTGTAGCTCCAGACGCCGAGGCCGGTGACGCCGTGATACCAGGCGAGCCAGCCGTAACGGCGGAGAGCCAGCGCGTTGCCGGTCACGCTGACGACCTCGTAGGACCAGACGGGCTTGTCGCGCTCTTGCTCGGATCGGAAGAAGACGCGCATCTCTTGCTTGTCGGCCTCGGAGTAGGGCCCCGGCCATCCCGAGTGATCACCCGATGCGAGAAGCGCGGCGTTGACGGACCAGACGTCGATGTCATCCGCCATGGCACGATGCTCTCGAAGATCGGCCGGGCCGAAGCGAACGGGATCTGCGAAGACCTTGATTGCCGGGTCGATCCGATGAAGCTCGCGGGCCACTTCGCGGAGGGCCTGGTACTCGGTTCGGCCGAGCATGTTGTTGTCGTAGGTCTCATCGGCAGGATAGAACGCTACGCGCTCCGGGCCGAAGCCTTGCTCCAGCAAGTGCTGCCGCCACGACGATATCCACTGGCGGAGGACGTTGCGCCACGGATCGGAAAGCCACTCCAGGCCGCCGAAGGTCGCCAGGTCCGGGCTGCCGTCCCAATTCCAGAAGAAGAGCACCATGCGCGCGTCGGGGATCCACTGGAGGTAGTCGCCGATGGCGCTGAAGTCGGTGGAGACCGTGACCTTGCCATCCTCCTCCATGTGCGATGGCACGGGGTAGACGTTGATCATGTGCGTGTTCTGGTAGTGGTCGCGGAGGTCCTGGAGGGCGAAGCGGCGGATGTCAGGATCGGCCGTGCATGCCCGGTTCAGGTAGGCATACGTGAAGACGCGCAGCTCCGGCGCAGGCTCAAGGCGGGCGGGTAGGACGTTCAGCGTGAGCGGGGTGGTCGCCGCGTCGTCGCCCGATGCAGCGGTTAAATGCAGCAGCAGGGAATGCTTGCCGGCCCGAATGCCATCGGAGTGGATCGTCAGCCAAAGCCGCCGCGTCTCACACGGGCCGAGGGCCAGGCGCGCGTCTTCCTCAAGCCGCGGGAGCGCGTCATCGCTCCAGGTGGGCTCCGACTCGCCGCGCGTGCCCTCGCGGGGGTGCAGCTCTCTCCAGTACCCCGCCCTCAACGTGATGCGGTCCGTGGGGAAGCCTTCAGGGCCTTCGATGCGGACGGTCAGCACCTGCGGCTCCGCAGCGAGCGACGTCACGGCCACGCAGAGCTCGACGTACTCCTGCTGAAGCATCTGGATGGCGAGGCGGGGCTCCTTGCTCGTAGGGATCTGGTCGGGCGCCAGAGCATCGTACGGCCTCGCCGGCCAGACGGCGACGGTGCGCCCTGGCTGGGCTTCGCGCATCAGACCGAGCCGGAGTTCCAGAAGGCCCGTCCGTATCGCATTGGCTCCGGCCTCATCGTCTGCTTGGAGGCGGTCGATCTCTTGCTTGAGAACATCGGCGCGCCCACGGAGGGGCGGAGTGAGGAGCTGCCGCCTCGAGAGCAGCTTCTCCAAGCGCCGCCGGAAAGGCAGCCGTGCCATCTCGGCATCGCTTACATAGCCATGCTGAGACGGATCGACGGGGCCCCGGTAGGAGACGATGAGTTTCGGGTGCCGCCCGGGCTTCTCGGCGTTCTCGACGTTGACGAAGAACTTCATGGACGGCCCGCCCGGGACGTGCTTGAAGCCCGGCGCGAGAAGGAGCCCGTGGTTGGCTCTCTTGCCGCTGGCCCAGTCGTTCACAAGGCGGGTCAGCGCCTCGCTCTGCAGCACGACCCAGCCTTTGCCGTAATCGGCCGGCAGGTCGCGCTCGGCCACGGGCTCGGCGTCGTGGTCCCCGCCACCGTTCGTCCAGAAGTCAGTGGCGGTGCGGCGCAGCCACGTCACTTCCCGCTGATCCCACTCCGCGGTCAGGGCATAGGCGCGGACGAGGAGCGGGCTGAAGTGGTACTGATGGTCATGGAAGAGCATCACCGCCGCATCGGCGATGGGCTCATCGCGCGGCAGTTCGGAGAGATCGAAACGCAGGAAGGCGCGGTAGTGGACGTTCGCGCGGGAGACCGTGAGGCCCGAGTACATCGTGGACTGCGCTTCGGGAGCCGAGTACGCCGAGGCATCTTGGGTGGCGTCCGGTCCCTGCAACAAGCGCACGGCCTCGCCGGGAGCGGCGCAGGCCAGCGCGGCGGGGAGCAGGAAGACCGCGAGTGCCATCGGTCGAGAAGCCGTCATTGGGCTGCTCTCGCTCTGCTGTCAGAATCGGAGACGGGGGCACGCATCCTGAATCACGGGCATGCTCATTTTGCGGCCCCGGCTGCCGGCGACTCCCTCACTGCGTGACGCGATGATCGGGATTGCCCGCATGGAACCGGGTGCCCCGGCGTTGGTTGAGCAGTCAGCCGTTCGCTGCAGTGCTTCACAATCCGGGCTGAGGAAACCTGCACATTTCGTTGTGGAACACGAGGTCGGCGGGGCTTGCCGCACGCAGTCGCGGCCCCTGGACCTCGCGTTCGCGGGGAAGTTGGGCAGCAGGCGAGACAGCGCCTCCGTATCTATGGCACCATCATCAACTCCGGAGGGATAGCGGGACCTCCGGTGGCCCGTCACGTGAGCACCGGAGACAGCGACCTGACGCGGTCGAGGATCTGCGCGAACAGGTCTTGCGTGATCGTAACCCCCGCCATCTGCACGATCGGTCGCCGGGCGTGACGGGTCAACCGGGCCCCGAGCTTCACCGACCTCTCGCGGAGACTCGTCAGGCTCCACCGTGCCATCTCCGGGGGCAGGACGAGCCGCCGCAGGAAGTTGCCCAGGTTGTAGGCCAGCACGAAGAGGGCGAGCCTCACCACGTTGCGCTCGAAGGCATGACACGACAGGCGCATCCACTCGACGGCGTGCTTGCCTTCCTTGATCCACTGCTCGCAGGTCCCACGTCCGTTGTAGAAGTGAACGACACCCCGAGGCGGGTCGGTGCGGTTGGTCACGATGAGGCCGATCCTCGGGAACAGCTCCCCAGCGTGCCATTCGACCTTGGCCACTACCCGGTGCTGGCGGCCCGGGCGCACCAGGCGCCCAGCCCTGACCGCTGGGTGAGTCGTGCTCGCGTCCAGGGCAATTGGCGACAAAGGGGAAGTGGCGTTCGGTCAACCTGTTGCCCACTGGAGAACCCCATCCACGCTGCCGTCTGGGGTGTTGCAGGACGCAAGGGGATGGCTGTAGGATGTTGGCACCGAGTCCGGTTGGGGTGGCGTCGCAGGCGGCACCGAGAGAGCCCGGGCGCCGTGCCGGATGGGGTCTGTGCGAGCGACAGCCGTCATCCCCCGCCACGGATATATGTGAACTCCTCAGTGCAGACGGCGCCGTTCAAGTCGAGTGAGCGCTTGCCAGGATTGAAGACGACCCACTCGATGGGGCCTTCTCCGACATCCACGCGCAACACGGTGGCCTCCGGGCTGTCTTGCGTCGGCCTGATGCCGGAAGCGCAGGCAGTCGCCTGAAGCTCATCGGCGTAACTGGCCTTGGCTCCGGGGTTGTTCGTGGAGGCGCGGAACCGATAGGGCTGGTGAGGGTAGAGCAACTGGGTGAAGACCAGCTTCTGTCCCCGGGTGGCCTCCCCTTCCCATAGGTATCTGACCTGTGCTCGCGACGCCTCGGCCCGGGGATCAACCTCGAGCCGATCGACCACCTGCAGTCGGCACTCCGGCCGCGGAGCAAACCAGACCAGCAAGTCGGCCGGAGGAGTCGCCATTTCGACTTGACCGTTGCTCCCAATGGGCGCGCCGATGAAGGTGTTGGCCCAGTGGGGCCCTACTTGGGGTCCGGCATTCTGGGCGTTCCAAAGCGGCGCGACGCGCGCCTCGAAGCTCTCCTCGAATGTCAGGATCTCGCGAGTTGCCAGGAACCGGTTCTTCGCGAAGACGAACTCGCGCTCGTAGAGCACGGGCAGCCCGTCCATGTTCCTCACTCGGAGACGCGCGAAGGTCGCCTCCGGCGTATCGCTGAAGTAGTCTAATTCCGACTGGATGTCCGGCATCGTTCCGGAGCGCCACTCCTCGTCGATCCGCACGCTGTCCGGGTGGTAGCGGCGCTCGGCCATGCCGGAAACGTCTTCGATCAGCAACCGGTTCTCCACCGACGCGCCTTTGCTGGAACAGACCTGGGTGAAGGGCGCGCCCCAGCGGCTCAGGCCCATGATGCCGCCGGGGTTGGCCGGGAAGCTTGTGGGATGCAGCTCAACGAGGGCGAAGAGGTCCCCTGGACTCCAGCCGCTACGCAGGACCAGCTTGTCGGGCCACAGCTTCCCTGTCAGGGCCCAACTGCAGCACGCGTGCCCCCTGTGGGGATCCGGATCGGCGTTCCCGAGGCGCTCCTGGATGATGGCCTTGTCCGTGTGGGGGATGCGCGCGGCCTCGGCGCGCTCGTTCCAGAGCGAACCGGCCGGCGGGCAGACGGGCTCGACGCTGTCATCGGCGCAGAGCCAGGCCAGGGCGATGTGTTGACCCGTTTCGCGGCTCATGAGGTACTGGTCGCCCCGCATGCTCGGTGTCTGATACAGGATGTAGTTCATCGCCTTGTGCGCGGCGTACCTATACTCGCCGTTCCGCGTCAGCGCGGCAGCCTTCTCAAGCCAGAAGATCCGCAAGGCCCCCGTGCTATTCCAGCCACCATTGGGCCCGTAGGGGTTTATGGCGCCATCGGGCGTGACCTCAACCATCATCCGCTGCCAGAAGCGCGCCATCCCCGGATCGGTGAAGATCCTGTCGTCACCGAGGTACTCGTCGCCGCAACAGCTCAGCATCAGCAATGGGCCGGGGAAGTAGCCGGTATCGTTCTGGGGAACGTCTTTGTGCTGCCAGAAATCGTTGAGGACCAACTCGCCGTGCCGCCTCCAGTGGGCCGCCTCGGGTATGTCCGGGTACCACTGCGCGGCCAACCCCTTGGCGATGGCCTCCGGCATCGAGCGGTGGCAGCCGCCTCGCCATTCAATCGGCTCACTGGCCCAGACGTGCAGGTTCCGGGAGTAGAAGAGCCACAGATCCCGGAACCACGCCTCGTCCTCGGTCATCAGGCCGCCGGCAATGAGGTGGCGGCGGTACAGTGGAATGAATGCGGGCTCCTCGATGAAGTGCCAGACCCATCCCTCCTGCCGCACTTCCTCCTGCATGGCCCGATGGAAGTCCTTGAGCATGGCGACGATGGCCAAGCCGAGGGACTCATCGCCTGTCTGGACGAATTTCGCCAGCACCGGCATGAAGCTCTGCGGCCCCAGCATTCCCTGGGCCGGGCTCCCCGCCAGATCGAGCAGACCTGACTCCTCGAGCCATCGCATGTAGACGGCGCGATCCACGCGCCCCTGAGGGATGGGGTAGAACCTCGGGTCGGTGACGTCTGGACTTCCGAAGCCGTACCGCTCAACGCCTGGCGAGAACAGAACCGGCGGCCCGATGCGCTCGACTCCCTGCCAGGTGGGCTCGTCCGCGTCGGCGGCCGCCGACGTCCCTGCCGCACCGATCAGCGGCACGCCGCAGACGAGCAGGAGTGCTGCGAGTCGCGTTGCATGGTGGGCGTTGGGACCGAACAGATCCAGTGGATCCCCGAACATCAAACACACCTTCCCTCGTTGGTGGAGAGTCGTAATTGCCCTCGGTACTTCCTTCTTCCTGCAGGATCGTGATGTGCCCCTATTCGTCGTCGTCCCGGAAGACTCCATCCAGGCTGGAATCTGGGGCTCTGTCCGTCACGCGCATTGGAGGCGGGCCCTACCGGGAGCTCTGCAGAGCCCCGACGGCATTGACACGCGGCTACTGGTCTTCCGGGCCAAAGCTGTGAGAGAACACTCGGCTTTGCAGGCGTCCGAGGTGTCCGATCGGACCGGACACGCAGAAGACCACGATCGGAGGATCACCGGAGGTCCGGATTCCGGGGTGCCGGGGCTGCCACGCCTTTCAGAGGCGGCGTTTCGATTCCGCGGAGCGCTGCGTCTCGCATGTGTAGCGCAGGGAACAGTCGATCCACCCTTCTCCCCAGGACTCCATATTGGACCAGAGAATAGCCCGGAAACGGGCCTGCGAACCTCGCGAACCACACTTCACAGCGCGTTCACCGCTCGTCGTGCTGGACGGGGCCGTTTTCGGTCGGGAGAGAACCTCCCCCGGTGGTAGACCGATCCAGTCGCGGGTCATCGCCGGGAGACGCAGTGGACGACACGCTGACGGAGCCTGCGCCACAACCGCGGCCTCAGGTGCTGTCCGCCGGCGGCTGCCACAGATCCGGCAGGCCCATTTGCTCGTTGGGGTAGAACTGGTAGGGCCACTCGTGGTACCAGCCTGTCCGGGCGGCCTCGGCCGTGAGAGAGGTCCTGAAGGGGAAGCAACCGATGTGGTGAGCGAGTCCGTCGCCTCGCGGGCTCCCCCAGAAGTCCGTGGTACGGGCATGCCGGCTCGAGCCGGTGTCCGCTGCGGGGCTGCCTTCGGCCAGCCAGAAGACCCCCTTGTCAGGATCCACGAAGCGCGGGTCTGCCGCGATGCCGTTAGGGCCCTGATGGCTAGACCCGGGCAGGCACAGATTGTGGTCGATGACCGGATCGGACGTGTCGTGGAGCCCGATTGGGTCGAACTGGTGGATCAGGATGTTGTTTGCGAGGACGTTCGCGCTGCCGCTGACGATATCGATGCCCCCGCCATTGCGCGCAAGCGTGTTGTTGACGATCACGTTGCGCCCGCCGGTCTCTGGGGACTGGACAATGGCTCCGGGGCGATGGGCATGCCCATAGACGAGGTTGTTGGCAATCACCGAGTCGGTGATCTCGGCGTACAGATGCAGCCCCCAGCCGGCGTTATGGCGCACTATGCTCGCCGCGATCTCGTGGCGAGCGCCGTTGACGTAGAGGCCGTGGTGGAACTGTACGTGCGAGCCGTTGTACTCCACAAGGTTGCGCTCGATGAGGACGCCCTCACGCCCGAACGATGAGATGCCCATGTGGGCATTGTTGTGCACCCAGCAGTTGCGGACGACGCCATAGTCCCCGAGGATCTTGATGCCGTCACGGCGGGCCCCGAAGACCTCGAGTCCGTCGATGACGATCCAATCGCAGTCGTTGTCGGCGAGAACCGCGTATGTCTCCGCCCCCATGACGGCCGCAGCCCACTTGGTCTGCGACTTGATGACGGTGGGCCGCTCTCGAGTACCGGAGCAGTGGGCAGGGATGGTGACGGGCCCGCGATAAAGACCGGGCAGCATGACAACAGTGTGGCCGCCGCCCACCTGGTCCAGCGCGTGCTCGACGGACGGCCAGGGGCTGCCGCGCGAACCATCGTCTTGCTCGGAGCCCGCCGGCGAGACGTAGTACTCGCCGGCACGGGCCACTGACATGGCCACGCAAGTGAGGAGTAGTGGAGCCAAAGCCATGGATGTCCTGGGGTTCGCGCGTTGAGTGGTGTGGGCCTCCCTTCGGGCAGCGAGCGGCGCGAAGGTGTCCGCGCAATTCGCTATCCGGAGACACAGACCACGAAGTCGTCCCGGCATGTGATGAACACGG
>CAZKUN010000282.1:0-11398 GCA_964555935.1 uncultured Armatimonadia bacterium
ACGCTCGGCCTCCTCGCCAGCGCGACGTTCATGGTCGTGGCCGTCGCGACCAACGCGCGGACATTTTCGGGGATCGACGCGAGTGACAGGAAGTCCGGCACGGGCGGGTTCGCGCTGCAGGCGACCGCATCGGTGCCTCTGCCATACGACCTCGGGACGAAGCTTGGGCGGGAGAAGCTCGGGTTTGCCGTAGAGGATGAGGCCGCGTTCGAGGGCGTGGAGGTCATGTCGTTCCTGGCGAGCCGGGGCGAGGACATTAGCTGCTTGAACCTGACGCGCCCGTCATCGCCGCGAGTACTCGGCGCGCCGTGGCAAATGACCAGCCTCGGAGGCGGGCGCTTCTCGCCGAAGGTGAACCCCCTCGTCGAAGCGCCGCCGTGGAGCCACCTCGGCGGATCGGATGTCGAGGATGGCATCCCCGCGTTCGGCGATGCGTCGAGCGTGCAGTGGTCGCTGCACTCGGGGCTGGGGAAGACGTACGCGATTCCCCAGGGAGATCTGCGCTTCGTCGGGCTCTTGCCAGGCAGCATCTTCGCTCGCGAGTTGATCGTATCGGAGCGCAACTTCCGCGATCTGTTTCCGTCGGTGACAGCGCCCAGCTACTTCCTGATCGACACGCCCGAGGGCGGCGAAGACGCCGTCGCGGAGGCGCTACGCCGCAATTTGGGCGAGATGGGGCTGCAGGTTCGATCGACGCGAGAAGTGCTGAACGACTTCATCCGGGTACAGAATACGTACCTGTCGATGTTCCTAGCATTGGGTGGGCTCGGGATTCTGCTCGGGACGGTGGGGCTTGGCGTGGCGTTGCTGCGGAACGCCCTCGAGCGCCGACGCGAATTGGCCCTCATGACGGCCATCGGACATTCGCGGGGCTCTCTGGCGAGGATGCTGCTGACCGAGAACGGATGCCTGCTGGTTGCGGGGATGGCATGGGGCGCGTTGTCGGCCCTCGTGGCTGTGTCGCCGCATGTCGCGTCGGCTCAGGCGGAAGTGAACTGGACCGCGCTCGCGGGGGTTCTTATCGCGGTGCTGGCGATTGGTCTGGTGACGTGTATTGCGGCAGTGGGAATTGCGCTGCGGGCGGATCTTGTCCCGGCGCTCAGACGGGAGTAGGAGTGGGATCGATGAAGAGGTCTTGGCTGATAGGGATTGCAGCGCTTGGCTTGGTCGCGCCTGCCTCGGCGGGGGAGGACTGGCCGAGCTTTCGTGGCGGCCCGTCGATGACCGGCGTGGCGACATCAACGCTCCCCGCGAAGCCGAGACTGCTCTGGACGCATGAGGCGGGCTCGGAAGTGAAGTCAACGGCCGCCATCGTCGGCGACACCGTGTACGTCGGGACGATGGGCAAGGCGCTGCTCGCGCTCAGATTGTCGGATGGGTTCGTGAAGTGGACGTTCCCGACCAAGAACCGAGTCAGCGCGTCGCCCTGCGTGATGGGTGGGATGGTCTACGTTGGCGACGAGGGCGGCACCATTTATGCCGTGAACGCGGCGACGGGCAGGCAGCGCTGGACCTTCAGCACCGACGGCGAAGTGATGAGTTCCGCCACGCCCGTCCCAGGCGCCATACTGGTCGGATCATACGACTACTATCTCTACAAGCTGGACGCCTCGACTGGGCGGAAGATCTGGTCCTTCGAATCGGACGCGCAAGTGCATTGCTCCCCGTGCGTTGTGGGGGATCTCGTCATCATCGCCGGTTGCGACGGCCACGTGCGGATGATCGACATCGCAACAGGCAAGGAGCGCAGGGGGACTTACGTCGGACCGTATTTCTCCGCCGCGCCCGCGTATGGCTCGGGCTGCGTGTTTGTCGGAGGCCTGGGAGGGGAACACCTCTCTGTAAGGCTTAGCGATGGCAAGGTCATCTGGCAGGTGATGGTCGCCGCGAATGGCGGGGAAGCGTACGCATCCGCAGCCGTGCGTGGTGATGCGGTGATCTTCGCGTCTCGTAACCACAAGGTGTTCCGGCTGAACCGGAAGACGGGTGGCACGGACTGGGTCTTCATGGGCAAAGAGCAAGTGGAATCATCACCCGTTATCGCCGGCGATCGGGTGTTCTTCGGCTGCGATGATGGCAGCCTGTACGCGGTAGGTCTTACTCATGGCCGCGAGGTTTGGCGGTTCCTTGCGGGCGCCGCGATTCACGCATCGCCCGCCGTTGGACAGGGCCGACTTGTGATCGGCACAGCAGACGGCGCCGTCTACTGCTTCGGACCGTAGGCCGGCACAATAAGAGGGGACTCGATGAGATCAAAGGGCTTCACGCTGATCGAACTGTTGGTCGTGATCGCGATTATCGCCATCCTAGCCGCAATTCTCTTCCCGGTATTTGCCCGCGCGCGGGAGAAAGCGCGCCAGACCACTTGCACCAGCAACCTCAAGCAGCTCAGCCTCGGCGTCTTGATGTACATCCAAGACTACGATGAGTGCTACCCGATGTCGGCCTATCCGACCCCGGCGGGCGTGGCGACGATGAACACGCAGCTCATCCCGTATGTCAAGAACGCTCAGCTAGGCCAGTGCCCGAGCGAGAAGCAAGCCATGGACCTGGCGATCATGTTCTCGCCCTTTGGCGGCTTGGCCCCCGGCACGCCGCAGTACACCAGCTACGTGACGAACGCGGCCGTCTTCGCGAACGGGTACGTGATCGCGGCGATGGGCGGGACGACGTTGAGCGAGGGCGAGATTCCGCGCCCCTCGGAGACGATCCTCATATACGATGGGAACGTGACGCTTGCCCAGGCCCAGCCGGTTCAGGCGCGACACAACGGGACCTTCGTGTCCGGGTTCGCCGACGGACACGCGAAGGCGATCCAGGCCAGCGAGACGGGTACCGACACGCACTTCACCGGTACGCCGCTCAAGATCTACACCATCGGGTCGGCGGGTGGATTCTACGCCGGGGCCACACAGTGTCAGGGCATCCCTCAGTAGGCAATAACGCATGGAACTGACCGACCGGACGGTGCTCGTGACCGGAGCGGCGCGCGGCATCGGCAAGGCGATCGCCGAGGGCTTCGCGCGAGAGGGCGCCCGCGTTGGCATGGCCGATGTCCTCGCCGACGAGTTGGCGGCGTCGGCCGAGGAACTGAGAGCATCCGACGCGCAAGTCTGTCCGGTTGTGGCGGATGTCACGGACGCCGACGCGGTCGAGCGGATGGTCGCGCGCGTTGAGGACAAACTCGGGCCGGTCGACGTGCTCGTCCACAATGCGGGAACGTTCTCTCAGATCGCGCCGATTTGGGAGGCGGACCCGGAGAAGTGGCTACGCGACATCCGGGTGAATCTGTACGGCGGATTCCTCTGCTGCCGCGCGGTGGCCGGGCGGATGGTGGCCCGGTCGGGCGGGTATATCATCAATATCGCGACCACCGGGGGCGTGAACGACCCCCACCCATACTCCACGAGTTACGCTTGCTCGAAGACTGCGCTCGTGCGGCTGACGGAGGCCCTCGCCAAAGAGGCCGCGCCGCACGGCGTGAAGGTCTTCGCGGTTGGTCCCCCCGCGGTTCTGACGGAGATGACGCGCTTCATCATGGATGACCCCGAGGCGAAGAAATGGCGCCCGGGCTTCGAGCGTAGCTTCGAGGACGGACGCGGACACCCCCCAGGGCTGATCGCTGACGTATGCATCCAGCTCGTCAGCGGGCGCGCGGATCGACTGACGGGTCGGTTCATTAGGGCCACTCGCGACTTGGATGAGATCATCGCGCAGACCGACGAGATCCTGGAGAACGACCTGCTGACGATGCGCATCCCCGGCTTCTGAAGGCCCTCACGCGCTGCTCAGAGATCGCTGGCGACCCCGAGGATGGGGCCGAGGTTGGCAAGGTGATCGTCGCGGCCCAGTGCTGGTGAGTAGAGGCTTGAGATCGCCCCGTCGAGGTAGAGGGCGTTTTCGCACCCCAACTCGTCGCGGAAGAACGTCGCGAATTCGTGGAAGTTGACGGGCTCATCGGAGATGGCGAACACCACCTCAGTGGGGGAGATGACGCCGACCCCGTTCCTGATGTGCACTGAGGTTGAGTTCCGCCCAAACTTCGGATGCAACTTGCCATCGATCACCAGCATCGGCCCGGACTGGGTGGCAAGGGAAGTCTCGGCCTGTATCTGGGTGTATGCCGATGATTCGACGACGACGGCGCCGGATTCGGTGATGGCGAACACGCCGTTTGGCAGCAGGCAGAAGTTGCTGCTGCCGCGAGCGAGATTCAGGGGCCGTAGCTCGTCGCCGCCCTCCACGTAAAGCCCCACGGGCCGGTAGTCTTCCAAGTACATCCCCGCGTTCATGGCAAAGGCCAGTCGCCGCCCGCGTCCTCGTAGCCAGGTATCCAGCCTCGAGAAGCTCTTGAGCGCCACGCCGTCATCATCTTGCCAGAAGATATCGAGCGTGGAAACGTCGAGATCAACGCGGCAGACGGTATAACGCTTCTCCGCGAAGCTTGCGGCGGCGATTTCCGGTTCGGGAGTTGGTTGCGCGACGATGACCTCGGGGGCGACGACATCGGGGCCGCGCTCGTGGTTACACCCAGCTACTGTAGCTGCAGCGAGCGTGAGGGCGACGAGAGATTGGGCGAGGGTTCGGTGGTGGGGCAGAGCGCGGGGCATGTCTCTTGCATAGCCCGCGACGAGGGTGGGTGTCAAGCGGTTAGCGCGCCTCGGCAGGAAACAGGCGCATATTCAGGGAAGTTTGTGGTTGTCCGGGCCGGCGCCGGGGTCACTGACTGCAACCGGCGGCCGGTTTCGGCGCGTATTATCGCGTGAGATAAGCTCCCGACGGGGCACGACGAGGTGACTGCGAGTGAAGTGCCCGCAGTGCGGGGCCGGCGGTGAGCAACCAGGCCCCGACAATCGCTACTGCCCCCTATGCGGGCAGATGCTCGTCATGCGCGATCCGCCCGACAACGCGGAATCGCGCGCCTGGATGGTTCTCGGCCGGCATGCCATCGGGCCCGAGACGGGCAACATCTATCGGTACGATCAGGCGCTTCACCCGCCGTATCGAGTGGATCCGCTGATCGCGTCGCCCGCTGAAGGCATGATGGGCGGCGACTTGTGGAGTAGCTCCAGCGCGTTGCCGGGGACGCGGGTCGTCGACTGGGCCCCCGCCAGCGCCCCGGCGCCGCGAGAGAATGGGGGCTGGACGACCACGCGCGACCTCGTCAGCGTCGCGGCCAGGCACGGCGTGCTCTACACGGTGGCGGGCCGGACGCACCAGGTGGAGGCGTGGGATGTGGGGCTTGGGCAGCGCATCGGCCGCTGGGCGTTCGGCGAGGCCCAGATGGATGGGCTCTTGCGGCACTCAGGGACGGGCGTGAGCGAGACGCTGGTGTATGGCGCATGTCGGGCCCCAAACGGGGGTCTGCTGGCCCTGCGAGCGCTCCACGCGGGTACGGGGCGGCTGGTCTTCGATCTTCCGATCCACCAAACTGATGCTCAGGTTGAGATCGCCGGTCGGCGGGCGTACGTGCTGGGGCAGGCGCACGATGGCATGATGAGCGTTGGCGCGCTCGATATCGACGGCACGCACGTGCGCGAGCACGAGGCGGCGCGCGTGGACCTCGTCCCGGACACGCCGAAGGCCCCGTGGCCGACGGCGATGACGGTTCTCGGAGGCGACCGGCTGGTCTTCGTCGGCGAGGACAGTCGCGTCTACTGGTGGCGTCCGGAGGACTCTGAGCGACCGGCGATGATCTACGCGCCTCCGCCCGGTTACAGGGGCCATGGACACGTGTACGATCTGGGAGAGATGGGGATCGGGCTGATGTTTCAGGCCGACACCATTGGCGCGGCGCCCATCCTCCTGCGGGTCGCGGCGGATGGGTCGCGCGAGCCTGCGGGGGTCGCTGGGCTGCCGCAGATGCCGTCACAGCCATACGATCGATCCCTGGCGGCGTGCGGGGGGAGCCTGCTGGCGTGCGCGCATCACCCCGGCGAGGCGTTGCGCATCGTGAAGCGTCGCGCGAACCTCGATCAGGGCGCGTGGGACCCGCTCACCACTCTTGCGGGCACGCAGCGGACCAGGCACTTTTGCCTTCACGCGGTACCGCTCGGGTCGCAGACAGTGCTGGCGATTCAAGTCGTGCAGGACAACACGCGGTCGACGTACCTTGTGAACCCGCAGACGGGGGCCGTGACGCCTGTCGATTTGCACCCTCACGTTGAGGATGACGTGCGGATCGTCTGGACGGGCGGCTCGACGATGCGGGTGAACCTGGCGAACGGCAACGTGCAAGTGCTCGGATAGGAGACGCGCCGCCCACATGCGGTTTTCTAGGACGGTAACCCTTGGCGTGATGGCGGCCTGGCTGGCGGCGGGCCTCGCGGTCGCGCAGACCACGCCGACCGGCAATCGCGTCGAGCGGCCAAGCGAGTGCTGGCGGCGGCTGGCGCGCGACGTCCAGCGGGCCGCTCCGTCGATGTGCGGGCGCCCCGTGCATTGGGTGCTGGCGGTCGATGTCTCCCAGAGCGGGACGGGCACGGGTTGGTGGCACGATCGCGTCACCGACATGCTGATGGACTGGCTCAAGTTTACGGCCGTGCCCGGCGACAAGGTCTCGCTCATCACCTTCGCCCACGACATCCGCGAGGACGGCACCACGCAGTTCGACACCGCCGAGCGCGTGCGAGAGTGGGTCGTCACGCGGATTGAGATCCGTCCGCCGCCGTCGGGCGCGGGCGCGACGAAGCTGCGCGGGGCGAGGTTGGCTGTCCTCAAGGCGGCCCACGCGGCCGACCATGGCTCGCACGTGGTCGTGACGATGCTGTTTTCCGACCGCGCGTCCGACGATACGGGCGGGCAACCGGAGACGGGGAGGCACAGCGTCCCCGAGCCGGAGTTCCTGGCCCGCTTCGGCGGGAAGTTGCGCCCCTATGAGGCTGGCTCGAGCATCGGCAGTATTGCGTCGGGTGATCCCGAGGGCGTGGAGAGCCTCGCGTTCTACAAGATCGCCAAGAGCCCCGATGACGTGCGAGTCTACTGTTTCTACTCGGTATCAGCCGGAGCGGATGCGGTTGCGCGCGAGGGGAGCCAGAAGCGATACATCCCCGGACCGGGCGGCGATCCGAAGATCCACGAACGCCCGGCCGTGCTGCGCACCACGCTGGCGAGAGTCTTCTGGGTGCTGCTGGCGATCACGGGGATTGTCTTCATCGCGCTGCTGATCGGGTGCTTGCGGGACAATTGCTCGGCGACCATCGTCGTCGATGAGAACACCCACCGCACGGCGTGGTGGCCGCCTTGGAAGCCCAAGAACGACATCATCCGCGCCAGCGCCAACGCGCTTGGGATGCGCCTGAACCCGGTGCGGCCGGATCTTGGCGATCCGGCGGTGGCCCACATCGAGATCAACCCGTGGTCGCTGAAGCCGTGGCCGCTGGTGATCAAGCGCTTCACCGACACGGCATACAAGTTGCGTGCCCGCAATGTCAGTGATGACCGGGCTCGGTGGCGCGAGCAGCTGGTGCTGAATGACTTCCGATTCGCGGATGGCGAGCCGGAGCAGCACGTGATCGACGTGAACTCGCCGAGCGGCGAGGTTGCGCGGGGCCAGGTGGAGTATAGGATCAACGATCGGTTGATGAGACGCATCAAGCTGGCCTTGGCGTTTGGCATCGCGCTTCTGGTGGTCGCCGTGCTCGGACCGACGGCAATAGCGCTATCGCCCAAACCCAAGCCGCTCGTGGTGACGCCGCCCGACAGGGAGCCGCTGTGCAACACGGCAGTTTCGTTGCATGGGCTCGGAGATGAGTGGGGCAGCGTGGATGGTGAAGCCGTCGCAGAGGGGACCCTCGTAGGATCCGGAAGGAGACTGGCGAGTCATGAAGATAGCCGCCAAACCCACCATCTTCGTGGGCATCGGGGGGACGGGATTCAACGTCCTCACGAACGTGAGGCGTCGGCTGATGCAGCGTTGCGGGACGGCCGACCTCCCGTTCTACAGGTGGATCTACCTCGATACCCAGCCGGATAACCTCGAGGCAGCGACCGCCGGCCTGACGGGCAAGAAGGCCGGGTGGACGCATACCTGTCAGATGCTTCCGAGCCAGGAGACGGTCTCCCGGCTGCGCAACCCGTCGCTGGACGGGGGCAACACGCGGCGGCGGCTGGAGGCGGACGCGTGGTTTGACGCCGACGCTCTGGCGCGCCTCAGCAGCGTGACGTGGGAACTGGGCGTTGGCGGGAGACGGATGTACGGGCGGCTGGGGTTTCTCGCGGGGCAGAACCTCGCCCCGCTGGCCGACACGATCTCGCAGTATATCGACCAGCTCTACATGTGGCGCAGCGACGAGCTGGTCGGCAAGCCGCTGGAGGACGTCGACCCGCCCTACATGCGGCTTGTGCCGGAGCTAGTGCTCCCGAGCATCGATGTCGTCGTCGTGGCATCGGGCGGCGGAGGCACGGGCAGCGGCTGCTTCATCGATATTGGCTACCTCATGCGTCACATGCGCCGACAGGCGGGGTGGCAGGATGTGAACCAGTTCGGGTACGCGATGATCGCGCGCCCAGGCATGGGCACGGCGAATCACGCGCGGAACTCGGCCGGGCTGATGGTCGAGCTGAATCACTATCGGCCCGAATCGGGCAACACGTACGAGACGGGGTACCTCAATCTCCCGCAGCGGACGACCAGCGACGATCCCCCGTATGACATGACATTCGTGACCCAGCCGTGCCGGCAGGCGGCGCCTCTGCAGCCCGAAGCGCGCGGGGCCTTCGGCGAGCTTGAGTGGCTGGTGGCCGAGGACGTTGTGAACCACGCGATCAGCATGTGGCCGAGCGACACGCCCGACACCGACGTCGATCTGCCGTTGGCGGCGGACAGGATTGCATTCGCGGGCGACATGGGTTTGAACCCGTTCGGGCTAGAGAGCTTCGGGATTGAGGTCCAGGAATTCCCGGCGGGGCTCGTGCATCGGCACCTGTATGGGGCGCGGATTCGCGACATCGCGAGCGCGTGGACGGAGGTCTCGGATGAGAAGTGCGGCTCCGCGGTCGAAGAGCTGAGGGTGGCGCTGGGGCTAGCGGACTCAAGCACGGCGATGAACGTTGGCGTGCGTAATCCGGAGGCGGACCGGCTGAAGGACGCGCTGATCGCCGACTGTCAGGGCATTCAGGTGTTGGCGCAGCTAGAGCAGGCGAAGGCCAAGGCGCGCACGCACGATGACAAGGGCAGGCCGAGACGCCCCTCGCCCGAGGAGCTGCTGGACGTGGTTGAGCAGACCAAGCGCGTGTTTCAGCAGAAGCTTGGCGCGCCCGTGCCGGGCGAGGCGGGAACCGTCTACGCGACGGTCACCACGAACGCCGAGCAACTGGCTAGCCTCGACCACGAGCGCAGCGTGAAGGCGGCGACCGCGACGATGCTGCTTGATGTGGCGGTGGCGCAACCGGGCGGCCCGGCGACCGCTCGCGCGGCGGCGGAGACGCTGGCGGAGATGGTGGGGGTTGAGGTCGGCTTCATCGGCGGATGCCTCGATGGGCTGGATACGGCCCCGCCGACCAAGCCGGATTCGCTGCACCGGTGCTGGCAATACGCGAACGACGCGCTGCTTCACCTCGTGTTGACGCACAAGCGAGCGATCCTCGAGGAGATCCAGGGCTGGCTCGGCGAGATCGCGACGCGGACCGAGCACCTCGCGAGCTACCTGACGGAGTGGGCGAGCGCGGCGCCGCAGCCGGATGCGCTCAACTCGGTCGCCGATTGCCCGGCGATGGTGCTGCCGATGTCGGTCGTGCATGAGCTGGAGAACACCGCAAACCAGCTCACGTCCGGCAGCGACCTGGCTCTGATGGACGCCGACGCGGCGGGCGCGGGGACGCAGCCGGGGCTGATCCGGCAGTTGCGCGACCTGGCGAAGGCCGGATTCCCGCGGACCGATCGGACGGGGAATCACCCGACGCTATTCGCCGTGGGCCCGCCAAGGCAGCATGACCAGACGGACTTCGCGCCGATGGTCGGGTTCGAAGAGGCCGTCTTCGGCAGCATCGAGTCCGGACCCGCGAGCCCGTACGAGGTTGCGGTGCTGGATCTACTGCAGCGAGAGGCCGCCGGTGGCGATCCACCCAACCTGGCGCAGCGGGCGGAGATACTGCTGGGGTATGACCGCCAGCATCAGGACTACGTTGCGCTGCACTTCAATGGCTCGCCGACGTATGCGCTGGAGCAGGTCCAGCCGAGCCAGCCCGGGTACGCGTGGTATGCGCCGGCGCAGCAGGCGAGGTGGGTCGGTGGATGGCCGGGGGCCAACCGTCCGCTTCAGGTCCACGTGCAACATCCCGGCATCAACTCGCAAACCGTGCTGCACCAGTCGGTGCGGTGCTCGATTGTCTGGGAGCATATCCTGGGTTACGACCGGGAGAACGCGCGCATCCTGAAGCAGTCGGGCGACCACCCGATGTTCAGCGACCAGCGCATCCAACTCCCGCCCGACCCTCAGCAAATGCGTCGCGCGCAGATGCTGCTGTTCGGATCGGTTGTGCTGGGACTGTGGACTTACCTCGGCGGCAACCAGCCGTATCATTCCATCCAGTACAACTGGGTGGATGACCAGAACACGCAGCGCCAGGGCGCTTTCCACGCCCACGAACGGTTCCACATCGGCACGGGGGAACTGGCGGTGAACCCCGACATCATGGATGCCGTGGAACTGAAGGTCCATCAGTACGTGCGCGACAATGCCGGGCCCGCGGCCGATGGCGTGCAGCGCGCGGCGGATCTGCTGGATCAGATCATCCAGGAAGCCGGAGCGCCGGGGAGCAGTCAAGGCACCGACGCGGACCTGCTGCAGTACAACGTTCGCGACGTCAATTGCGGGTTGGCGATGAGCGCGCTGAACTGGTTCGCCGGCAGGTTCCAGATCAAGCGGCCGAAGGTCCAGCACCCGTACGCCGTCTACGCCGGCCGCGGCGAGCGCATTGCCGGGAATCGCGACGCGGCGCAGGATGGGTACTTCTGCGATCAGTGTGGCTACAACTTCGGCCTGAACATGCCGCCGTATGCGGGCAGATGCCCGGTGGACGAGTGCGGGCACCCGTTCGGGCCGCACGTTCAGGACGCGCCGCCGGCGAGCATGACTGACGCCTAAAGCCAACAGATGGGGGAGATGACCCGTGGCCGAGAACCAGGTCCAAGAGACTCAGCCGAGCGGGGCGCGGTACTATTACCCCGACAACAAGATTCTGACGGCGGAATGGTCTGACCCGCGCGTCGAGAAGCCCTGGTGGCAGAGGTGGTTGCCACTGGCGATCGTGTTGGCGGTGGTATTGGGTGGCGCTGCCGCAGCGTGGTTCCTCTGGCTCGGGCCGAACAAGACGCTGAATCGCGCGACCGTGATGGTGATGGTCGATACCAACGGCGACGGCGTCTGGGACACCAGCACTACCGATACTACAGACG